>CAVUDC010000002.1:0-344653 GCA_963740165.1 uncultured Actinomycetota bacterium
AGCAGAGCTGGCGGCGACTCGGGCGGCGGAGGTGGTCGAGCGATGACGACGCGAACCTCTCGATCACCTTCCTCCCCAAAAACCTCGGGAACCCCTACTTCGAGACGTCGAACGCGGGCGGCGCCGAGGCCGTCGAGGAGTTCGGCGGCACGTTCCAGGAGGTCGGCCCGACTGAGGCGAGCCCCACCTCGCAGGTGAGCTTCATCCAGACCGCGGCCCAGCAGGGCGTCGACGCTCTCGTCGTCTCCGCGAACGACCCGGAGGCCATCTGCGATGCGCTCGACGAGGCGCGTTACGCCGGCGTGAGGATCGTCACGTTCGACTCGGACACGAACCCCGAGTGCCGCGACCTCTTCATCAACCAGGCCACGGCCGAGGGCATCGCACGGGTGCAGGTCGAGCTGATCGCCGACCAGATCGGTGGCGCCGGCCAGATCGCGATCCTGTCGGCCTCCGCGAACGCCACGAACCAGAACGCGTGGATCGCGCTCATGGAGGACGAGCTCGCATGCGAACTACCCCGACATCGAACTGGTCGAGGTCGTCTACGGCGACGACGACGACCAGACGTCGTTCGACCGGACGGCGGCCCTGCTGCAGACGTACCCCGACCTCGACGGCATCATCTCGCCGACCACGGTCGGCATCTCGGCCGCCGCGCGGTACCTGTCGACGTCGGAGTACCAGGGCGAGGTCGCCCTGACCGGGCTCGGCACGCCGAACCAGATGCGCGAGTACGTCGAGGACGGCACGGTGACCGCGTTCGCGCTGTGGAACCCGGCCGACCTCGGATACCTCGCTGCGTTCGCCGCCCAGGCGCTGATCGAACGGCAACATCACCGGCGAGGAGGGCGACACGTTCGACGCCGGCAGGCTCGGGGAGCTTCGAGGTCGGGGCGGATGCGACCGTCCTGCTCGGCGACCCGTTCGTGTTCGACGCCGACAACATCGGAGACTTCGACTTCTAACGATCAGCCGATGAAGCCGGCCAGTCACCCGGTTGCAGAGATCCCTGCGCCACCTGCTTCAGGGTGGCGTGGGATCTTCTCTGTCAGCTCGACGCGCGAACGACCAACTCAGGACGGAGTCTGACATTCCGGATCCTCGGGCGCTAGATCGCCGTTCATCTGCCGCACGAGGAGGTCGACAGCGGTGGAGCCCAGCAGCAGCCGGCTGACTGACGGATGTGAGGGGCACCACGGCGGCTGCGGCGAAATCGATGTCGCCACAGCCCACGAGGCCGACATCTTCGGGGACTCGGATCTCGGAGAAGATCGAAAGCGCCTGCAACACCCCGACCGCCAACAGGTCGTTCGCGGCAAACACCGCATCAGGACGGTTGTCGCGTCGCGCAGGTCTTCACCCGCGGCACGCCCGTGCAGAACGGTCATCCCAGCGGTTTCGACCACCTCGAGCCGCGCACCGGCGTAGAGGCCACGGCCCGTCGGGCCCCGACGAGCCTGTTGGCGACCTGCCTCGTCGCAAGCGGGCCGGTCACGAAGGCGATGTGTCGACGCCCGCGAGCAAGAAGGTGCGCGACCGCAAGATGCCCGCCCTCCACGTCATCAACCGAGACAGAGCAGAACGCGGGTTGGATGACTCGCTGTCGACGAGAACGACCGGTATGCCTGAGGACACCAGACGCGTTATCGCATCCATCCGGGGATGTGACGGAGTGATGAGAACGCCCGCGACTCTCTGCTCGCGAAACTGCTCGAGGTACGCATCTTCCCGCTCGATATCCTGACCGCTCGAGCCCAGCAGCACCACCATTCCCTCTTGCGCCGCGCGATCCCCCGCCCCGCGGTCCACCGCCGCGAAGAAGGGGTTGCCGACGTCCAGAACCACGAGAGCGATGCTTCGGCTTCGACCCGCGCGCATTGCCACCGAGCCCACATCATTGCGGACGTATCCTGAGCTCGTTGATCGCTTGGCGCACGCGTCTCTCATGGTGCCCGCCGAGACCGTTTCGCGGCCATTGAGGACATTCGAAACGGTGCCGACCGAGACATCCGCTGTTCGCCGTGACGTCCTTGATGCTGACCGTCATCGTCACCCTCCGCTGGATCACCTGACTGTACCGCAGCACTTGCGCACGCCGACCGCGTCGTTGACCGCCCGGGGCGGGTGAACTATAGTCAGATGAAACGATTCACTATCTCAATGGAGAGAGACATGCCGACCACTTCTGCGACGCAGCGCGTGTGCTTCCAGTTGGCCGTCGTTCCCGAACTCCTCGACGAGTATCTCGACCGACATAACCCGGTCTGGCCGAGATGCTCGCCGAGATCGAGGCATCCGGCCGTCGCAACTATTCGCTCTTCCTCGGCGAAGGCGGCACGCTCATCGGCTACTACGAGACCGACGATGACGCCGTAGCCCAGGCCTATCTCGCGGCCTCGCCCGTCGCCGCCCGATGGGAGGCCGAGATGAGCCGGTTCTTCCTCGGACGATCCACCTGGCCCGATCAGGCGGCGTCACCCCTCACCGAGATCTTCAACCTCCACGATCAGCTCACAGAAAGCACACGACCATGAGCATCCTGACCCCCGACATCCAGGCCGCCCTTGCGGGCCAAGGCATCGAGCCGCCCAGCTGGGCCTTCGGAAACTCCGGCACCCGGTTTCGCGTGTGGACTGACCGAGGGCACGCCACGTGACCCGTTCGAGAAGATCGCCGACGCCGCCCAGGTCAACCGCGTCACCGGGCTCGCACCGAGCGTCGCGCTGCACATCCCGTGGGACGAGGTCGACGACTTCGCGGCGCTCTGCCGCCACGCCGATCGTCTCGGAGTCGAACTCGGGACGATCAACTCCAACACGTTCCAGGATGACGCCTACAAGTTCGGCGCGCTCACGAACGATGACGCGGCGCGCCGGACGGCGATCGACCATCACCTCCGAGTGCATCGACATCATGGATGCGACGGCTCCCGCGACCTGAAGATCTGGCTCGCCGACGGCACGAACTATCCGGGCCAGGCCGACATGCGCGCCCGCCAGGATCGCCTGCAGGACTCCCTCCGAGATCTACGAACGCCTCACCGACGACCAGCGCCTCGTGCTCGAGTACAAGTTCTTCGAGCCGGCTTTCTACCACACGGACGTTCCGGACTGGGGTACGTCGTATGCCCAGGTCGCCGCGCTCGGCGACCGCGCGATGGTCTGCCTCGACACGGGCCACCACGCGCCCGGCACCAACATCGAGTTCATCGTGATGCAACTGCTGCGTCTCGGCAAGCTCGGTTCGTTCGATTTCAACTCGCGCTTCTACGCCGACGACGACCTGATCGTCGGCGCGGCGGACCCGTTCCAGCTCTTCCGCATCCTGTTCGAGGTCATCCGCGGCGGCGGGCTGAACAACCCCGACGTCGCGTTCATGCTCGACCAGTGCCACAACATCGAAGACAAGATTCCCGGGCAGATCCGCTCGGTGCTGAACGTGCAGGAGATGACGGCACGGGCTCTGCTCGTCGACCGTGATGTGGCCGTGGCGGCCCAGTCCGCCAGCGACGTCCTCGGCGCGAACGACATCTTCATGGATGCGTTCTACACGGACGTGCGCCCTGCGCTGGCCGACTGGCGCGAGGGCCGTGGACTCCCGCGCGACCCGATGTCCGGCGTACGCCACTTCGGGGTACCAGCCGAAGATCGAAAACGAACGCGTCGGTGGCTCGCAGGCCGGGTGGGGCGCCTGACTGACGAATTCGACAGTTCTGAGCTCGTCGCGCGCTGCAACCGGCTCGGAGCCGGACCGCAAGAACACGAACTACGCCGGTGGCAACACCTCGGCCAAGGGCACCGATATCGACCCGGTCACCAACGAGCCCGTCGAGCTGATGTGGGTCAAGGGATCGGGCGGCGACCTCGGCACGCTCACCGAGTCGGGCCTCGCCGTTCTGCGCCTCGACCGGCTGCGCGCTCGTCGACGTCTACCCGGGTGTCGATCGCGAAGACGAGATGGTCGCGGCTTTCGACTTCTGCGTGCACGGCAACGGCGGAGCTGCGCCCTCGATCGACACGGCGATGCACGGCTCGTCGATGCCGCTCACGTCGATCATCTGCACCCGGATGCCGGAATCGCGATCGCGACGGCGGCCGACGGCGAGCGGCTGACGGCGAGATCTTCGGCGGCAAGGTTGTGTGGGTACCGTGGCGGCGCCCGGGGTTCCAGCTCGGACTCGACATCGCGGCGATCAGACCGCCAACCCCGACGCGATCGGCTGCATCCTCGGCGGCCACGGGATCACCGCGTGGGGCGAGCACGACGGACGAGGCCGAGGCGAACTCGCTGTGGATCATCGAGACGGCGCGGACTACATCGACGCGCACGGCACGACCGACCCGTTCGGCCGGGTCCGCGCCGGGTTCGCGGCGCTGCCCGAGACGGATCGCCGAGTCAAGGCCGGCCGCTCTCGCGCCGACGATTCGCGGGCTTGCGTCGACCGACAAGCCGATGGTCGGGCCACTTCACCGACGACCCGCCGGGCTCTGAAGTTTCTCGCGTCCGAGAACGCCCCGGCGCTGCGCAGAACTCGGCACGTCATGCCCGGACCACTTCCTGCGGACGAAGGTCAAGCCGATGCTGCTCGACCTGCCCGCCGACGCCTCGATCGAGGCATCCGTCGCCCGCTTGAAAGAGCTGCACGAGGCCTACCGTGCCGACTACCAGGCCTACTACGACGCGCATGCTTCGGCCGATTCGCCCGCGATCCGCGGCGCCGATCCGCTGATCGTGCTCGTTCCCGGCGTGGGCATGTTCTCGTATGGCGCGAACAAGCAGACCGCTCGGGTCGCCGGGGAGTTCTACCTCAACGCCATCAATGTGATGCGCGGCGCCGAGGCGCTCTCGACCTACTCCCCGATTTCGGATGCCGAGAAGTTCCGCATCGAGTACTGGGCGCTCGAAGAGGCCAAGCTCCAGCGAATGCCGAAGCCCAAGTCCCACCAGGGACGCATCGCGTTCGTCACGGGCGCGGCCTCCGGCATCGGCAAGGCCATCGCGACGCGACTAGCCGCCGAGGGCGCGTGCGTCGTCGTCGCGGACCTCGACCTCGAAAAGGCTCAGGCCGCCGCGGCGGAGTTGGGTGGGACGGATGTCGCGATCGGTGTTCGGCGAACGTCGCCGATGCCGACGCGGTGCAGGCGGCGATCGATGAGGCCGTCCTCGCGTTCGGCGGTCTCGACCTGATCGTCAACAACGCCGGCCTGTCGCTGTCGAAGCCACTCCTCGAGACGACCGAGAAGGACTGGGATCTGCAGCACGACGTCATGGCGAAGGGCTCGTTCCTGGTCTCGAAGGCCGCCGCGCGGGTGCTGATCGATCAGGGCATGGGCGGCGATGTCATCTACATCTCGTCGAAGAACTCCGTCTTCGCCGGTCCGAACAACATCGCCTACTCGGCGACCAAGGCAGACCAGGCCCATCAGGTGCGCCTGCTCGCGGTCGAGCTCGGCGAGTACGGCGTGCGGGTCAACGGCATCAACCCCGACGGAGTCGTGCGCGGGTCCGGCATCTTCGCCTCGGGTTGGGGCGCGAACCGCGCCGCAACCTACGGCGTCACGAGCAGGACCTCGGCAAGTTCTACGCGCAGCGCACGATCCTCAAGCGCGAGGTCGTGCCCGAGAACGTCGCCGACGCCGTGTTCGTGCTGACCGGCCCCGAGCTCACCCGCACGACCGGGCTCCACATCCCCGTCGACTCGGGCGTCGCCGCCGCATTCCTGCGATGACCGAGGGCGCGGCGACAGACGGTGCCACGGGCGGCGCCGTCATCGCGGTCGACCTCGGGGCGACGAGCGGGCGCGTGATGATCGGGCGAGTCGCGGGTGGCACCGTGTCGCTCGAGCAGATCGCTCGCTTCTCCAACGGACCGGTGTCACGGAGCGATGGATGGCATTGGGACGTCGCCGCGCTGTTTGCACACGTTCTTGATGGCCTCGCCCAGGCGGTGCGATGCGAGCCCGATGTGGCGAGCATCGGTATCGACTCGTGGGCGGTCGACTACGGCCTGCTGCGTGATGGCGCGTTGCTCGGCGAACCGTTCCACTATCGAGACGATCGCACGGCCGCCGGTGTCGAGGCGGTGCACGCGATCGTGCCGTTCGATGAGCTCTACCGCCGCAACGGTCTGCAGTTCCTGCCCTTCAACACGGTCTATCAATACCTCGCGGAGTCGCGGCTGGCAGACGCCGATACGGCCCTGTTGATTCCCGATCTGCTCGCCGAGATGCTCACGGGTCGAGTCGTCGCCGAGCGCACAAATGCCTCCACAACGGGCTTGCTCGATGTGCGGACGAGCGACTGGGACACGGATCTCGCCGCACGCCTGGGCCTGACATCCTCGGTGATGCCGCCGCTCGTCGATCCGGGAACCGTGATCGGCTCTCTGCGCTCCGACCTGGTCGACGCGATCGGCACTCCGCTCAACGTGATCGCGGTGGGCTCACACGACACGGCCTCCGCCGTCGCTGCGGTGCCCCTGTCATCGAGACGAGCCGCGTACATCTCGTGCGGGACGTGGGGGCTCGTGGGCCTAGAGCTCGACGAACCGATCGTGTCGGACGCCGCTCGCGCCGCGAACTTCACCAACGAGCTCGGCGTCGATGGGCGTATTCGCTTTCTGCACAACGTCACCGGGCTCTGGATGCTGAGCGAATCGCTCCGCACGTGGGGGGAAGAAGACGGCACCCCGCCGGACCTCGGACAACTGCTCGACGCTGCCGCCGCCGAACCTCCACCGACGCGGATCTTCGATGCGAACCATCCATCGCTCTCGGCTCCGGGCAACATGCCGGCTCGCATCTCACACCTTCTGGGAACGGCGCCTCCGACGCTCTCCGATCGGCCTACGTTCGTTCGCACCATCATCGAGAGCATCGCCGCCGCCTTCGCGGACGCGGTACACACCGCCTCGGAGCTCGCAGATCAACCCGTCGACGCCATCCATATCGTCGGCGGAGGCGCCCTTAACGCACTGCTCTGCCAAGCAACGGCCGACCGTTCGGGCCTCAGCGTTCTCGCGGGCCCCGTCGAGGCCACCGCCCTCGGCAACGTTCTCGTGCAGGCCCGGGCGCACGGATGGTTCGGCCCCGACGCGACGCTCGAGACGCTCCGCGCTGCCGTCGCCGCGTCATTCCCCCCGCGCCGCTTCGACGCGGCTACACGCAGCCGTCGACCTCGCTCGGACACCTCGCGCGCGTAGGATCCGACCAGACCCGAAAGCGAGATTGCGATGGCCGAGCGCCAACTGCCGAAGATCGGCGAACTTCTCGAACTGCTGCAGTTCAAGCGCCCCGAGTTCAACGCCCGCACCCGGCGCCTGAACAGCGCCCTGACGATCGCGGACCTCCGCACCATCGCGAAGCGGCGCACGCCGAAGGCCGCCTTCGACTACACGGACGGCGCGGCGGAGGGCGAGCTGTCGCTCGCGCGCGCACGCGCGGCGTTCGAGGATGTCGAGTTCCACCCCGACATCCTGCGCCCGGCCGAGAACGTCGACACGTCCTGCGACATCCTGGGCGGCCCTTCGGCCCTGCCGTTCGGCATCGCGCCCACCGGCTTCACGCGACTCATGCAGACCGAGGGCGAGAGCGCCGGAGCCTCGGCGGCGGGAGCCGCGGGCATCCCGTTCACTCTGTCGACCCTCGGCACCTCGTCGATTGAGGCCGTCAAGGCGGCGAACCCCGACGGCCGTAACTGGTTCCAGCTGTACGTCATGCGCGAGCGCGAGATCTCGTACGGCCTCGTCGAACGCGCGGCGAAGGCCGGGTTCGACACGCTGATGTTCACGGTCGACACGCCCGTCGCGGGCGCCCGTCTGCGCGATAAGCGCAACGGATTCTCCATCCCACCGGCGCTCACGGTCGGCACGATCGTCAACGCCATCCCGAGGCCGTGGTGGTGGATCGACTTCCTCACCACCCCCAAACTCGAGTTCGCCTCGCTGACGACCACGGGCGGCACGGTCGGTGAACTGCTCAACTCCGCCATGGACCCCACGATCAGCTACGACGATCTCGAGGTGATTCGGAGCCTCTGGCCCGGCAAGATCGTGGTCAAGGGCGTGCAGAACGTCGCCGATTCAAAGCGGCTCGTCGACCTCGGCGTGGACGGCATCGTGCTGTCCAACCACGGCGGACGACAGCTCGATCGTGCCCCGATCCCGTTCCACCTGCTGCCGCAGGTTGTGCGTGAGGTCGGCAGCGACGCAACGGTCATGATCGACACCGGCATCATGAACGGCGCCGACATCGTGGCATCCATGGCTCTGGGGGCGAAATTCACCCTGATCGGTCGGGCCTACCTCTACGGCCTGATGGCCGGCGGACGCGCGGGCGTCGATCGCACGATCGAGATCCTGCGGAGCGAGATCGAGCGCACGATGACACTCCTCGGCGTCTCGTCGCTCGACGAACTCGAGCCGCGGCACGTCACCCAGCTGACCCGGCTGGTACCCGTCGAACGGCCGGCCTACGAGAGTGTGGTCACCGGCGACACGGCGTGAGGCTTAGGTCTCGCGGGTGATGGTGACGCGCACGAACAGCTGGCTCTTGAACGGGCCGGCGTACACGCCCCGGAGCGGCGGAACATCGTTGTAGTCACGCCCCCGGCCCACGAGCACGTGACGGTCACCGATTTCGATGTTGTTCGTCGGATCGAATCCCTGCCACTCGCCGGCGAACCACTCGACCCAGGCGTGGGACTCGCCCGTGACTGCGACACCGACCGCGGCGTCCGGCTTCGGGTGAAGGTATCCCGACACGTACCGCGCGGGGATCCCGACGGATCGCAGCGCCCCGAGCGCGATGTGCGCCATGTCTTGGCAGACGCCCTTGCGGGCATCCCACGCCTCGGCGGCGGTCGAGTGCACGCCGGTCACCCCCGACATGTATTCGACCGCATCGCCGATCGCGACGACGATGTCGTGCGCGGCCCGACCCGGGTCGTCGTGCTGGGACGCTATGGTCCGAGCGATCTCGGCAACGTCGGGATGCGGCATCGTCCGGTTCGTCTGTGCCAGCTGCTCCACCGTTTCGATCGAGCGAGCGGCCTCGGCCGCGAGCCACTCCCACGTGATGCCGCTGTGCTCGATGGGCCGTGGACGGACCTCGACCAGGCTGCGGGCCGTGATCTGCAGGTCGGCATGGGGCGAGAGAACATCGAAGGCGCTCACCCGGGTGCCGAAGTAGTCGACGTAGGTGTTGACGGATGTCGAGGGCTCGATGTCGAGCGACGAACTCAGCACGAACTGGCTCTCCGTGGTGCCGGGAAGCATCCGTGCCTCGTTGTACGACGCCGAAACGTCGCCCTGGTACGAGAATCCGGTCGCGTGCTCGATGCGCAGTCTTTTCACGAGATCTCCCCGATCCAGCTCGGTTCCGCCCGAGTCGGGAAGAACCGTTGGCGAATCGCCTCGGATGCCTCGCGCGTGACGCTCTGCACGCGGTCCATATGGCGGGGAAGTTCGCCCAAGATCTCACCGATCGGTCGATACTCGAGATCGTTGCGAATCTGCCCGAGCGCGCGCATCACGTTATTGGAATGTCCCACGCGGTCCGCGCGGGGGTCGATCGCGCTCATGCAGTCCTCGGCACGCTGGATGGAATAGATGATCGAACGGGGGAAGAGCCGGTCGAGCAGCAGGAACTCGGCCGCGTTCTTCGCGGACGGCATGCCGCGATAGGTCCGCAGGTACGCCTCGTATGCTCCGCAGGACCTCAGGATCGTCGTCCACGACGGGCCGGATGCCTCGGTCAGCGAGCGCGTCGCGAGCAAACGTGCGGTCATGTCGGCCCGTTCGATGCTGCGGCCCAGGGTGAAGAACTGCCACGACTCGTCGCGGCTGGTCGACGAGTCCACGATGCCGGTCGCGAGTGCGGCGCGCTCGCGCACCCACTGGAAGAACTCGTGCACCTTGTCGGTCTGTAGACGGCGCGGCATCCGCGCGCTCGTCGTGTTCAGGACCTCCCACAGTTCGGTCGAGACGATCTCTCGGGCTCGCCGAGCGTTCTCGCGCGCGGCTGTCAGCGAGTAGGCGATGCTCGCGGGGTTCATCCGGTCCACAGCCAACCGTGCCAGCACGTCGTCGCGGCGAATCGTCTCGGATGTGGCAGGAGCGGCCGAGCCCATGACGGTGAGCATCGCGCGGCACGCGATCTCTTCATCGATCCACGGATCCTCGAGCAGAAGCTGCAGGTGCACATCCAAGATGCGTGCGGTGCCATCGCTGCGCTCGATGTAGCGGCCGATCCAGAACAGACTTTCAGCAATGCGGCTCAGCATGATTCGTCCTCGGCACCGGTCGTTTCGTCTCGCTGCGCTCGCTCAACGACCGACCGTCCGTCGGTCGTTGAGCGAGGCGCGAAGCGACGAGACGAAACGGGAGTACTGCCCTCGCTCTGCTGCTGTTGTTGCTCCTGCTGCTCGATGCGACTGCGGGGGCGGTCCTGCGGCGAATGGCTGACCTCGGACTGTCGCTCGTCCTCGCCCTCGTCGTAGATGATCGAGATCGACTCGGTCACCGTCGCGGCCTGATCCGCCACGAGTCCCGCCATGCCGTGCCCCTGGCCGTACTCGACGTGCGTCGGCGCGGAGCCTCCCACGATCCAGGTGTCCTTCGACCCGCCGCCCTGGCTCGAGTTGACGACGAGTTCACCCTCGGGCAGCGCGACGCGGGTCAACCCACCGGGCAGCACCCAGATGTCGTCGCCATCATTCACGGCAAAAGGACGCAGGTCCGCGTGACGCGGGCGCATCCCGTCCTCGACCAGGGTCGGGATCGTCGAGAGCATCATGACGGGCTGTGCGATCCAGCCGCGGGGATCGGCGATCAGCCGTTTGCGCAGCTGATCGAGTTCGGCACGCGAGGCATCCGGTCCGACGACCAGCCCTTTGCCACCCGAGCCGTCCACGGGCTTGACCACGAGTTCGGGCAGGCGGTCGAGCACCTCTTCGAGCGCACCCGGATCTTCGAGGCGCCAGGTATCGACGATCGGCAGGATCGGCTCTTCCGAGAGGTAGTAGCGGACGAGGTCGGGCGTGTAGGTGTAGAGCAGCTTGTCATCGGCCACGCCGTTGCCGACCGCGTTGGCGATCGTGACGTTGCCGAGCCGCGCGGCGAGCATCACTCCGGGGGCTCCGAGCATCGAGTCGCTCCGGAACTTGAGGGGATCGAGGAAGTCGTCGTCGACGCGGCGGTAGATGACATCGACCCGACGGGGCCCGCGGGTCGTGCGCATGAAGACCTTGCCGCCCGCGCACAGCAGGTCACGCCCTTCGACGAGCTCCACACCCATCAGCCGGGCGAGCAGCGTGTGCTCGAAGTAGGCGGAGTTGTAGACGCCCGGGGTCAGGACGACGACGTTCGGCTCGTCGATTCCGGGCGGGGCGGATGCCCGGAGCGCGGCGAGGAGCTTGTTCGGGTAGTCGCCGACCGGTCGGACCCGCATCGACACGAAAAGTTCGGGAAGCGTCTGCGCCATGACACGACGGTTCGAGATGACGTAGCTCACACCGCTCGGCACACGCACGTTGTCTTCGAGGACGCGCATCTTGCCGTGCTCGTCTCGGATCAGGTCGATGCCCGACACCTGGATGCGCACACCGTTGGCGGAATGGATGCCGTGGGCCTGGCGATAGAAGTACTGCGACGAGGCGATGAGCTGCGCCGGAATCACGCCATCGCGGACGCAGTTCTGCCGTCCATACGCGTCATCCAGGAACGCCTCGAGAGCGCGCACGCGCTGCTTGATTCCCGCTTCGACATGCGACCACTCGTCGAAGTCGATGATGCGCGGAACGGCATCCAACGGGAAGGGCCGCTCTTCGCCCGCGAAGTCGAACGTGACACCCTGGGCCAGATACGAGCTCGCGAGCGAGTCGGTGCGCCCGCGCAACTCTTCTTGAGTCATCCGGGCAAGAGCCTGATAGAGCTCGCGATATGCCTGTCGGGACTCCGCGAGGGCTCCCGGATGCTCCGGCCCGCCGAACATCTCGTCGTAGGCGGGAAGGCCCTCGGCTGTCTTCCGCGGCGCAAGAGTTGAGCCGTAGCCGTCGAAAAGGTCACCCATCCCCCGAGCCTAGCCGTGGCCGTGTTGCCGCGATGTTTCGGTCTCGGCGCGGCTCACACACCTCCGCGACGGCTCATAGCGAATGCACTGCTCAGCCCCGCCCGCCGCGGCGTAGGCGCACGTAGGCTCTCACCATGACGCAGAGCGAGCGGCAACCGGGCCGGGTTTCGGCGGGCTGGGCCGGCGTCGCCGCGGTCGCGTTCGGGGCCGGCCTCGGCGAGTTGGCGGCGGCGATCATCTCGCCCACGGCCAGCCCTACGGCAAGCATCGGCTCGCTCATGATCGACCTCGCCCCACCGTGGGCCAAGGATCTGGCGATCGCCCTCTTCGGCACCCTCGACAAGATCGCGCTCCTCACCGGCATCGCCGTGGTCCTGGCACTCGTCGCCGCGGCGGCGGGTCTGCTCGAGACGCGACGACCACCCTGGGGTCGTGTGATCGTCCTGGCTCTCGGCGCGTTCGGCGTTCTGGCCGCCATGACCCGGGCGAACGCGACGGCGGTGTCGTGGCTGCCCTCGGTGATCTCGGCGGCGGCGGCCGCCGTCGCGCTCGGGATGATCGTGCGGCGGCTGCCGCGGCGGAGCCCGGCGAGTGTGGCGGTGTCGGTTGCCGCGACGGATGCGCCGACCACCCCCGCCCGGGACGGTGCCGATCCGGACCGACGTCGGTTCCTCGTCTGGAGCGTGGGAGCCGCGGTGATCGGAGGCTTCGCCGCCGTCGGCTCCACCGTGGTGCGCTCGGGGAGTCGAGCCGCGACGGCCGTTCGCGACGCCATCCGCCTCCCCGCTCCGGCGACCACGGCGGCACCCGTGCCGGCCGGCGCCGAGTTGAACATCGAGGGCCTCACCCCCGTCATCACGCCGAACGACCAGTTCTACCGCATCGACACCGCGCTCATCGTGCCGCAGGTCGACCCCGCCGAGTGGTCGCTGCGGATCCACGGGATGGTCGAAGAAGAGATCACGATCGGCTGGGATGAGCTGCTCGCGCTGCCTCTGGAAGAGAGCGTCACGACTCTGACGTGCGTCTCGAACGACGTGGGCGGCGATCTGATCGGAAATGCCCTGTGGCTCGGCTATCCGATCCGGCAGCTGCTGGAACGCGCGCGCCCCACATCCGGGGCCGACATGGTGCTCTCGCGCTCGATCGACGGCTTCACCGCGAGCAGCCCGATCGAGGCGTTGACCGACGATCGCAATGCGATCCTTGCGGTCGCCATGAACGGCGACCCCTTGCCCGCCGAGCACGGCTTCCCCGTGCGGATGGTGGTTCCGGGCCTGTACGGCTACGTTTCGGCGACGAAGTGGGTCGTCGAGATGGAGGTCACGACCTTCGCGGATGCGACCGCGTACTGGACAGACCGTGGGTGGTCGGAACGGGGCCCCATCAAGCTGCAGTCGCGCATCGACGTGCCACGCAGCGGATCGGTGCTCGCCGCGGGCGACACGGTCATCGCCGGGGTGGCGTGGCAGCAGCACGTCGGTATCTCGGGCGTCGAAGTCCAGATCGATGGCGGCGACTGGCAGGACGCGACGCTCGCCACCGCGATCTCGGACGACACGTGGGTGCAGTGGAGCCTGCCGTGGGCCGCGGCATCCGGTGAGCACACCATCCGCTGCCGTGCGACGAACGTCGAGGGTGAAACGCAGACGAGCGACGTGCAGGGTGTCGTGCCCGACGGCGCGACGGGTTGGGATGAGCTCAGCATCCGCGTGAGCTGACGCTCGGTTCGGACGTTTCGTCTCGCTGCGCTCGCTCAACGACCGAGGTTCCGGTCATTGAGCGAGGAGCGCAGCGACCGAGGTTCCGGTCATTGAGCGAGGAGCGCAGCGACGAGACGAAATGCCCGCTCGTCAGTCGGCGAGCACGAGACGCAGCTGTTCGACAGCCCAATCGAGCTCGGTCGCACGGACTACGAGGGGCGGGGCGATCCGGATCGTCTGACCGTGGGTGTCCTTCACGAGCACACCCCGAGCGAGCAGCTTCTCGGCCACCTCGCGACCCGTGCCGATCGCCGGGTCGATGTCGACGCCCGCCCAGAGCCCGGCCCGGCGCACCGCGGTCACGCCCGAGCCGACCAGCTCCGCGAGCTTCGCCCCGAGGTGTTCGCCCAGCGCGAGGGCACGCTCCTGGAACTCGCCCGATGCCAGCATCTCGACGACCCGCAGACCGACCGCGGCGGCCAGCGGGTTACCGCCGAACGTCGACCCGTGCTCCCCGGGCCGGATGACGCCCAGCACATCGGCGTTCGCGACGACCGCAGAAAGGGGCAGGATGCCTCCGCCCAGTGCCTTGCCCAGCAGGTACACGTCGGGCACGACGTCCTCACGATCGCAGGCGAAGGTCGTGCCGACGCGTCCGAGCCCGGACTGGATCTCGTCCGCGATCATCAGCACACCGTGGCGCTCGGTGATCTCGCGCACCGCGCGCAGGTAGCCCTCGGGCGGCACGATCACACCGGCCTCGCCCTGGATCGGCTCGATCAGCACGGCCGCGGTGTTCTCGTCGATCGCGGCCTCGATCGCGGCGGTATCGCCGAACGGGACCTGCACGAACCCGGGCGCGTACGGCCCGAAGTCGTTGCGCGCCTGCGGATCATCGCTGAAGCCGACGATCGTGGTCGTTCGGCCGTGGAAGTTGCCGTCCGCGACGACGATGGTCGCCGCATCCGGGGCGATGCCCTTGACCCGATAGCCCCAGGCGCGCGCGAGCTTGATGCCGGTCTCGACGGCCTCGGCGCCCGTGTTCATCGGAAGCACCATGTCTTTTCCGGCAAGCTCGGCGAGCGCTGCGGCGAAGGGACCGAGCCGGTCGTTGTGATAAGCCCGGCTCGTCAGCGTCAGGCGATCGAGCTGCTCGTGCGCGGCCTCGAGGATCGCCGGATGTCCGTGGCCGAAGTTCAGCGCCGAGTAGGCCGAGAGCAGGTCGAGGTAGCGTTTGCCCTCGACATCCGTGACCCACGCGCCATCACCCCGTGCGATGACGACGGGCAGCGGGTGGTAGTTGTGGGCGAGGTGTTCGCCCTCGAGCGCGACGACACGGATGCTCGCGGTGTCGAGATTCGTCATGATGCGCGGCCTCTCAATTCCAGCGTGCAGCATTTGATGCCACCGCCGCCGAGCAGCAGCTCGGACAGGTCGATCAGGATCGGGTTGTAGCCCCGCTCGCGCAGCTGCGCTTCGAAGCCCGTCGCGCGGGGCGAGATCAGCACGTTCCGCCCGTCGCTCGCCGAGTTCAGGCCGAAGACGTCGCCGTCCGCCTCCGAGACACGGATGGCGTCGGGGTAGCGCTCGGCGAGTACGGCCTGGCTCGCGGCATCGAAGGCCTGGGGCAGATAGGCGATGGTGGCATGATCTGATCCTCCGCGCTCGGCACCCTGCACGGGGTCGAGCACAGCGATCGCGGTGTCGAGGTGGTAGAACCGAGGGTCGGTCAGGGTCAGGCTCACGACCTCGCGCCCGAAGACCTCGCCCACTTCGCGGTGGCTGTCACCCGTCGAGCGGAAGCCGGTGCCGGCCAGGATCGTGTCGCCGACGAGGAGGAAGTCGCCCTCGCCCTCGTTGGTCTCGACGGCCTCGGTGAGTTCGAACCCGTTCGCGGCGAACCAGGCGTTGAAGTGCGCGGCCTCGGGGGCGCGCTCGGCGAAGTGGAACTTCGGCCCGTAGGCGACGCCGTCGATCAGGAATCCGCCGTTGGCCGTGTAAACCATGTCGGGCAGGCCGGGCACGGGATCGATCAGCTCGACCTCGTGCCCGAGCGCGATGTACGTGTCGTAGAGGGTCTGCCACTGCCGCAACGCCGTCTCGGTGTTGGTCGGGCGGCTGGGTTCCATCCACGGGTTGATGCTGTAGCTGACCGTGAAGTGGTCAGGCCGACACATCAGGTATCGGCGGTGCTGCGCGGTGCGTCCCGCGGTCGGCGCCGTGGTGGGCTCTGCGGCGGGGGAAAGGGGGTGCGTCGACATCTCTGCTCCTGGGTAGAGGTGCGGCGGACGCTGTCCTGAGGTCCGGCGGCCCTTCGACTCGGGCTCCCGGGGGAGCGGCGAGGAAAGGTCGGCACGAACACGCCACGGGCATTCTCTCACCCCGAGCGGTGGAGCGCGATCACCCCGTGACGACGACCTTGCCGACCGAGTGGCCGCCGTCGACGTGTGCGAGAGCCGTGCCGGCCTCGGCGAGCGCGTAGGTCCGCTCGATCACGGGCTGCAGCCGTCCGGCCTCGACCAGGGCGAGCAGCTCGCAGGTGATGTCCGGCTTCGCCGTCGCCGCGAGCGGCTTGAGTCGCGGGCCCGGGGTGAGGGAGAGCAGCCCGGCGCGGAGCATCCGTCCGATGGGCCCGAGAAGCCGGCCCCCCTCGCCCGACACCAGGACGACGCTGCCCCCGGGCGCTACCAGGCGGCGAAGGGCACGCAGCGGCGCGCGGCCGACCACGTCGATGACGACGTCGAAGGATGCCGCGGGCAGCTCGGGCGGTGAGGCTCCGGCGTCGACCCGCGCATAGTCGAACGTGCGCACGGCACCGATATCGGCGATGAGTCGCTCGTTGCGGGCCCCGCAGACAGCCCACACCTCGGCGCCCCGGAGGGCAGCGAGCTGAACCGTGTAGGTGCCGACTCCGCCGCTCGCCCCGATCACCAGCACGCGGCGGCCGTCACCCACGCGATCGCCCGCGAGATCGAGTGTCTGCCAGGCCGTTCCCGCGGAGACGGGCAGCGCGGCCGCCACGACCGCATCGACCGACTCCGGGCGTGGAACAACGCTCGCGGCCGGGGCGATCGCGTACTCCGCGAGCCCGCCGCCGGGCAGCTCTCCGACGACCTCATCGCCGAGGGCGAGCGCCGCACCCACGGTCCCGGTGCCCGGCCCGACCGCAACGACCGTCCCCGCGACATCCATCCCGCGCGTCGCGACCCTCGGCCCGCGCAGCCCGAAGAACACCCGAACCAGCAGGGGCTCGCCGCGCATGATGTGAACGTCACCCGCGTGCAGCGCCGTGGCGCGAACACGCACGAGAACCTCGCCGGCGCGCGGTTCGGGCACCTCGACACGCGCCGACTGCACGGTATCGGGGCCACCGTAGGCCGCCTGACGCCAAGCCGTCATATTTTCGGGAACCGACGCATCCGTCATGACTCTTCCTTCGCAGAGGGATCGGCGGGGTACTGGAACACATCGTCGAGACCGACCGCGAAGACGCGCGCGATCTGGAAAGCGAGTTCGAGGCTCGGTGAGTACTTGCCCTGCTCGATCGCGATGAGGGTTTGTCGCGTCACCCCGATCCGTGCCGCGAGCTCGGCCTGCGTGAGCCCGGCCCCCTCACGGATGGCCCGGATCGAGTTGGTCACCCGCGTGGGTTTGACCATCAGGCGAGCCCCCGCCGATAGGCGATGACGCTCGCGATTCCGCCGACGAAGGCTGAGAGGGCGAATCCCGCGAACATCGTGTTCGCGATCCAGAACCAATCCACCTGGAGCGCACTCTGCACGATCACGCCGAGTCCCGCGATCACCATGAACGCTTGTCCGACGCGGCCGCCCATGTGGGCGATGTCTCGATCGCGTTGATCGGATTTTCCGACGCCGTCGCGATCGCGCATGCCGGCAAGGATCCCCCACAGGATGCTGATCACGATGGAGGCGACGATGCTCCCGACGATCGTCCACAGCATGAGCGGCCACCACACGACGTCGGTCAGCGGACCGTCGCCGGCCTGCTGCAGCACGAGCAGTACGTAGACCCCCACGCCGACCACACTGACGATGAGGCCGACCCAGGTGTTGCGTTCTTCGTAGACCACGATTCGCTCCGATGTCTAGAATTATTGACATCGCCACGATACTGCGACCGTCCGTCGCGTGTCAAGTTTTCTTGACACGCGACGAGAGCGAGACGAAAACCGGCCCGGAATCCTGCCAGGCTATGAGGATGCCGCGCCGTACCGCCGACGAAACTCGGACCCTCATCCTCGAAGCAGCCATCCAGTTGCTGCTCGAACGGGGGGTCACCGCCGGCGTGCAGCACGTGCGATTGCAAGAGGTATTGCGCTCCGTGGGCCTCACGACGGGCGCGGCGTACCGGATCTGGACCGATCAGGACGACTTCCATCGTGATCTCGCCGTGGCAATGGTGGGGGTTCGATTCGCCCCGCCGGTCACGAGCGCGATGAGCGCGATGCAAGACATTCTGGCCGCGAACGGACCCCTCGTAGACGTGGTGCGCGCGGCGGCCCTCGACCAGGTCACCTACTCGGCGAAGTTCCACCTCGAGCCCGAATCCCGCGACTCCCACGCATTCATCACGGCGCTCGCCCTCCGAACCGCGGCGGGCGCCTGGCCCGAGCTGCGAGCAGCGAGCGCGGTGCGCCATCGCGAGTCGATCGACGCGTTCGCCGCGCTATACGGCGCCCTGCTTCAGCGATACCGGCGACGGATGCGCGAGCCGCTGACGATCATCGACTTCACGGAGGCGATGGCGGCGCTCGGCGAAGGCTTCGCGATTCGTGCGGCGGAGGGTCTGGATCATCCGATGTACGACATACCCGCCGGCGCGGAAGTACCGAGCGGCGAGTGGACACTGTTCGGGATCAGCATCCTCGGCATGATCGAGGGCTTCACCGTTCCGCTCGAGGATTCTGTCGCCGATCCTGCGCAAATCTGAGAGCGTCCCCGGTCGCCCGACTCAGATTGCGGGCGACCGGGGTCGCTGATCACTCAACGAGAGAGACCCGCCGTCGAGCCCGAATCCGGACGGCGTTACTCATCCCCCCAGAGCAATATTCATGGGTGATGCCAGCGAGGTCTAGATAGATAAATTCTTTATCTTGAACCCCTCGCGACCGGAAGGTTCTAGATGACGGCTTCGCTCCACGGATCGGGCGTTCCGAAGCGATGGGCGGTGATCGAGATCGACTGCTCGCGCAAGAACGGCAGCAGTTCGATACGTCCCGCGGTCGTGACCTCGTCGGCGTACACGGCCAGGTCGGGGTGGCCGCCCGTGGCTTCCGCGAGGGCCCCACGCAGGGACGCCACAGCCGTCGGCGACCCGACCAGACGCGCACGCGGTTCGGGTGCGACAGTCACGTCGTCCGCGCCCGCCGACATCAGGGAAGCCGCCACGACCTCGGGTGCGCGCTTCGCCATCCGTTCGATCCACTGCTCGTCGGTTTCGACGCGCACCTCCACGTCCAGCTCGGAGAGGACACGGCGTACGGCAGGGGGTAGCGCAACCGGCGCGCTCAGCGAGAAGCGCGACCGAGCACGAACACCGGCGAGCACCACGCGCAGCACGGCCCGCCAGTCGGCGTCGCCCGCCGCGCGCACGGCGACCGGAACGGGGCGGTATCGGAAGAGGTTGCGCTCGACGCCCAGCCGCGAGACATCGCGTACCTGCCCGAACTCGCGATCCCACGAGATCGCGTCGGACAGAGCGGCCCGGCGCACCCATTCGAAGGCCTCGTAGTCGAGCGTTGCTTGAGCGGCCTCGATGATCGCGGTCAGGCGCGAGTCCAGCCCGCGCAGGTGCAGCGACGTCGAGCGTGCCCCGCCGGCCGACGGACGCCACGACCCGAGGCCCACCAGGTAGTTCGGCCCGCCCGCCTTCGTGCCCGCACCGACGGACGAGCGCTTCCAGCCGCCGAACGGTTGGCGCCGAACGATCGCGCCCGTGATCCCGCGGTTGACGTACAGGTTGCCCGCTTCGACGCTCTCGAGCCAGCGTTCGAGGTCGTTCGGATCCTGCGTATAGAGCCCGGCCGTCAGCCCGTAATCGACGGCGTTCTGCAGCTCGATCGCCCGCTCGAGCGATCCGGCCCGCATGATTCCGAGGACGGGCCCGAAGAACTCCTCGCGGTGAAAGCGCGACCCCGCTTCCACACCCGTGCGGATACCGGGGGTCCAGAGCCGCCGGTCGGCATCGAGTGGCCGTGGCTTCACGAGCCAGCGCTCGCCGTCATCGAGTGTCGTCAGCGCCCACTCGAGCTTGCCCGTCGGGGGCTCGATGAGGGGCCCGACATCGGACCGCGGATCGTCGGGCATCCCGATCCGCAGCGATGCGGTCGCATCGACGAGCTGGCGGGCGAACCGGCGAGACCGTGCGACCGGGCCGACGAGGATCGCGAGGCTGGCCGCCGAGCACTTCTGTCCGGCATGCCCGAATGCGCTCCGCACCAGGTCGCGTGCCGCGAGATCCAGATCCGCGGTCGACGTGATGATCATCGCGTTCTTGCCGCTCGTCTCCGCGAGCAGGGGCAGATCGGGGCGCCACGACCGGAAGAGCGCAGCCGTCTCCCACGAACCGGTCAGAATGACCCGATCGACGCCCTCGTGAGTGACGAGTTGCCGTCCGAGTTCGCCCTCCTCGATATCCACGAGGGTGAGCACGTCACCGGGCACCCCGGCGTCCCATAGAGCGTCGGCGAGCAGGGCCGCGCAGCGACGTGCCTGGGGCGCCGGCTTGAACACGACCGCGGATCCGGCGGCGAGCGCCGCGAGCACACCGCCGGCGGGGATCGCGAGCGGAAAATTCCAGGGCGGTGCGACCAGGGTCAACCGCGCGGGCACGAACACGGCACCGCTGACGGCGTCGAGCTCGCGTGCGGAGGCCGCGTAATAGCGGGCGAAGTCAACGGCCTCGCTCACCTCGACGTCCGCCTCAGCGAACACCTTCCCCGTCTCGGATGCGGCGACCTCGATCAGGTCACCGCGTCGGGATTCGAGAACGGATGCCGCGCGTTGGAGAACCGCGGCACGCTCGGCGGCCGAACGCGAACCCCAGGCGCCGCCCGCCTCGCGGGTTCGCGTCACAAGCTCATCGAGCCGCGACTCGGAGTCGACACGGGCGGCGAGGATCGTGCGGATTCCCGCCTCGGATCCGGCGACGCCGGCCAGGATGTCGGCGGCCCACGAACGCGTCTCGGGCAGTGACGGATCGGAGTCGCGGGCGTTCGAGAACCGGGCGTTCGAAAGGCCAAGAGCCGCGGCATCCGCGTCCTTTTCCCGCGGCGCGTAGACGGCGGTCTCGACGAGGTCGTCGCTGAACCGGAAGGGCGACGGCGCGGGGGCGTCGAACTCACCGAGCGTGCCCGCGTTCGCCCCCTCGGCGATGCCCAGCACGACCTGCGTGAGTCCCGCATCGAGCTCGGCGGGCGCGGGGCGACGAATGGCCGGCAAGGTTTCGTCGAGGTCCACATCACCGGGGGCGGATCGCTCCCGGGTGACGAGATCGGACCGCGGACGACGGCGCGGGCCGGTCGACAGGGAGGCCTCGGATGCACGGGCGATGGACGACCCGAAGCGTGCACGCTCCCGTTGCCACAGGGCCGGGTCGCGGTGGAGATCGAAGGCGGCGGAAAGGAAGTTCTCGCTCGACGCGCTCTCTTCCAAGCGACGAACGAGGTAGCTGATGGCGACATCGAACTCGTCGGGGCGGACGACCGGCACGTACAGCAGCACCTGTCCCACCTCGCGCTCCACCGCGGCGACCTGCGCCTGCGCCATCCCGAGCAGCATCTCGACGTCGATGTCGTCCCGCACCCCCCGCTCGCCGGCGAGCAACCAGCCGTAGGCGATGTCGAACAGGTTGTGCCCGGCGATTCCCAGCCGCACGGCGGCGGTCGCCTCGGGGCGCACTGCCTCGTCGAGGCAGCGTAGATAGTTGGCGTCGGTGTCGAGCTTGCTGTCGTAGGTCGCCAGCATCCAGCCGTGCATCACGGCATCCACCCGCTCCATGGCGAGGTTGGCACCCTTCACCAGGCGCACCTTGATGCGCGCGCCGCCCGCCGCGACCCGAAGGCGGGCCCAGGCCGTCAACTCGCGCAGCGCGGGGAGGGCATCCGGCAGGTAGGCCTGCAGCACGATGCCCGCCTCGAGCGAGCCCAGGCGCGGATCCTCGAGCAGGCGCGTGAACACCGCGATCGTCAGATCGAGATCGCGGTACTCCTCCATGTCGAGGTTGATGAAGGTGCCATCCCGTGCCGCGCTGAGGTAGAGCGGCAGCAGGCGCTCCACGACCCGTTCGACGGTGTCATCGAACGCCCACATCGACACGGACGACACGATCGCCGAAACCTTGACCGACACGTAGTCGACGTCTGGGCGGAGGATCAGTTCATGGATCCCGTCGAGCCGCCGCCGCGCCTCGGTCTCACCCAGAACCGCTTCGCCCAGCAGGTTGAGGTTGAGGCGGGCACCGTCCGCCCGCAGCTTCGCGATAGCGGGGCCGAGTTTCGCGGGGCGCGCGTCGACGACCAGGTGCCCCACCATCTCGCGCAGCACCCGCCGCGCGATCGGCACCACGGGGCTCGGCAGGGCGGGAGCGATCTGCCCGCCGACGCGTACGGCGGCACGCAGGTACCAGGGCAAGAATTCGGGGACGAGCGGGGCGACGCGGTGCAGGTGGGATGCCGCGGCCACCAGACTCTCGGGACGCATGACGCCGTCCACGAACCCCACCGTGAAGGGCAGGCCGTTCCGGTCACCCAGGATGCCGGCCAGTCTCCGCGCGGCGGGATCGACCGTGCCCTCGGCGGACTCGGCGACCCACTTCTCGGCCAGGCGCACGGCCTCGGCTTCACGGGTATCCGCCTGTCCCGGTGACGCGTGATTCGGCTCGAGAGGCGGCATTTCTCCAGACTACGTCCGACGCCTCGGGCCGCCCCGGCTCACTCCGGCGCGTCGATCACCACGGGCTGATCGGCCCAGTCGCTGGGCGCCTCGGAACGGGGCGAGGGCAGCGCGGCCGCCACGGCCCACGCGTGCACCCAGGCCGGCACCTCGGGCAGCCCTTCGGGACGCCCGACGGCAGCGAACAGCTCTTCGTGACTGACAGAGCCGCCCGACCGCTTCAGCATGCGAGCTCGGATAATCGCACGGGCATAGATCTCGCCGTTCACGACGGCACGATGCTCGAGGTAGATGGCACGGTCGTCATGACCGATCAGGCGCGACTCGAGCGTGAAGCGCTGCCAGAGCCCGAGCGACTTGCGGAAGGTGATCGTCTCGCTCGACACCACCGCGTACCAGCCGCGCGTACGCATGGCATCGGCGAGTCCCGTGCGCAGGAGCAGATCCCAGCGCCCCAGGTCGAACAACGAGAGGTATCGTCCGTTGTTCATGTGTCGCAGCACATCGATATCGGTGGGCAGCGTCCGCAACCGGATGCGCCCGACCGTCGTCGGCGGCAACAAGCCGTCGCGTCGCAGCCGACGGCGGGCGGCGAGCATGACAAGAAGCGTGCGCCAGATCACATTCACGAGGCGTGACGCTACCGAGGCCGGGCCGCGCCGTCGAATCCGGACGAAATCCTTGTCCGTTCCCGACATCCGCCTTCCCGCGTGTCGCTCGCTCAACGCGAGGGATCCCACCGCGCCCCTGGATAGGGTCACAGCATGGCACGCACCCCTCTGAGCTCCAGCTCCTACATCACGCTGCAGATCGTCCTCATCGTCGCGGGCGTCCTGTTGACCTTCCTTGCGATCAGCGAGTTCATGGGCGGCGACGCCGGCGTGAGCGCGTGGATCAACATCGTCCTCTGGCCGGTGCTGATCGTCGCCTCGATCGTCAACATCGTCGTCAACCGCTCCCGCGCGAAGAACTGAGACGCAGCGGGGCTCGATATCCGATTTCCCCCGCGTGAGAGGCTGACGTAGAGTCTCGCCATGGAAGCCGAGCTCCAGACCGATGTCGTTGTCCGCCCCGTCCGTGACGTAGATGCCGAGGCTCTGGGTCGGGTCCACGCCACCTGCTGGCACGAGACCTACGACCACCTGATCAGTCGCGCCGCACTCGAGAGCGTTTCGGCCCGTCGCATGGCCGAGCTATGGACCCACTGGATGAACCAGGGTCCCGATTACGTGCAGTGCGCCGCGCTCGTGAACGGCGAGATCGTCGGCTTCGCAGGAGCTGGCCCCGCCCGGGACGACGACGCCCCGCGTGCCCGCGAGCTGTACTTCATCTATCTGCTCGCCGCATGGCACGGCACGGGAATCGGCCAGCGCCTGTTCGACGCGGTCGTTCCCCAGGGCGACAAGGTCTACCTCTGGGTCGCGGACGACAACCCCCGCGCCCACGGGTTCTACCACCGCAACGGATTCACCCTCGATGGCGTCTCGCACCAGGAGCCGTTCCTGGGCGAGACGATCACCGAAGTCCGCTTCGTTCGCTGAGTCAGTCCGCGCTGCGCAGGATGACCTGACCCGCTGACAGCTCCACCGCGACACGGTTCGACGTCGACGCCGACGTATCGAGGCGATTGTCCAGCTGGCCCGCAGACACGTTGGACGTGACGTCGTAGTCACCGTTCGGTAGGGCCAGGTCGAGGGATCCGGCACTCACATTCACCTCGACGAGTCGCGGCTGCGGACCGTCGAATCGACCGTCGAGCTGGCCCGCATTGACCGTGAGATCAGCGGACTGCACACCCGATAGGTCGAGTCGGGCGCGGCCCGCGCTGATATCCGCGCTGACCTCGCGCGCCTCGCCCGAGACGTTGACCTCTCCGGCGCCGAGATCGACCTCGAGGTCACCGAAACGACCGGATGCGTCCAGGGCGCCGGCAGCGACGGTGAACTGCGCATCCAACACGGTGTCCTCGAGCTCACGCGGCAGCGTGAGCGTGGCCCGCACGTCGCCCCCGAAGAACCAGGCACGACCGAAGGACCAATCGGGCGCCGACACGATGAGTTCGTCTTCCTCGCGCTCGAGAGTCCACCCACCGCCAGCCCATCCACCTGTCACGTCGAGCGTCGCGTCGTCCACGTCGGCGAAGTCGATGCGGAAGGACCCGGCCGACACGTCGACATCGAGCTCGTTCACGCCGGTGGCATCGATGACCTGGGTTTCGGTGCGCACCGAGGCGGATGCGATCGTCGAGATCACAGTGCCGCCCACCAGCGCGAGGGCGATGACACCGCCGAGCGACGCCGTGAGGATCGCGACGACTTTCGCAGACTGCGAGGCCGGCTGAGGGGTCGGGCCGGGGCTGTTCTCGGGCGCGGGGCCCCGGCGGTCCTCCGGGCCGGTCGGGGGTGCGGGAGGGGCGGGCGGGGCGGGCGGCACCGGGGGTGTGAGCTGGTCGGTCATCGGAGTGCTCCTGTCTGGGGGGCGTCGCCGTAGGGGGCGCCGCCGCGTGTCTGTGCGGGTTCTCCGCCGTGTTCGAGGTGAGCGAGTGCTGCGAGCACTCGCCGATTGCCGGAGTCGTCCTGCTCGAGATCGAGCTTCTGGAAGACCGCCGTGATGTGCTTTTCGACGCTGCCCTCGCTGACGTGCAGCGCGCGGGCGATGGCCTGGTTGGAGTTGCCCTCGGCGATGAGCGAGAGCACGGAACGCTCACGTTCGGTGAGTCGGCGCATCCGCTCGTCCCGACGTCGACGTCCGAGCAACTGGGCGACGACCTCGGGGTCGAAGACCGTGGCTCCGGCACCGATGCGGGCGACCGTCTCGAGAAACTCGGTGACATCCGCCACTCGGTCCTTCAGGAGGTAGCCGAGCGCCCCGCCCGCACCGGCGATGAGATCGGTCGCGTAGCGCTCCTCGACGTACTGCGAGAGCACGAGCACCGGCAGATCGGGGTGGGCCGCGCGCAGCCGCAGAGCGGCACGGATGCCCTCGTCCGTGAACGTCGGGGGAAGCCTGACGTCCAGGATGCAGAGCTCCGGCGCATCCGTCGCCACCGTCTGATCGAGCTCGGACGCGTCGGGGAGCGCCGCGACGACGATGTGGCCGGCGTCCTCGAGCAGGCGCACGAGTCCCTCGCGCAGCAGGACCGAGTCCTCGCAGATCAGGATCCGCACGGCACACTCACCTCTACGGTCGTGGGGCCTCCGACCGGGCTGTCGAGGCGGAACGAACCACCCGCCCCGATCACGCGCTGCGAGATCCCATCGATGCCGCCGCCGGGGGTGACGTGCGCACCGCCGATGCCGTTGTCTTCGACGCGGGCCCACAGCATCCCGCCCTCGCGTTCTCGGACGAGCACCCGCACCTCGCTCGCCCGCGAATGCTTGGCGGCGTTGGTGAGCGACTCGGCAATGACGAAGTAGGCGGCGGCCTCGGCCGTCTTGCTGCACCGTGCGGTCAGGCGCACGTCCAGCACGACGGGGATATGGGAGCGCGAGGCGAGGGCCGAAAGCGCGGCGTCGAGTCCGCGATCATCGAGGACGGATGCGTGGATGCCGCGGGCGAGCTGGCGAAGTTCGGTGATCGCCGCCTTGGTCGAGGTGTGCGCCTCGGCGATGAGTGCCTTGGCGACGGCCGGATCGTCGTCCACCTTCTGCTGGGCGAGGCCCAGCGTCATGCCGACCGAGACGAGTCGGGGCTGAACCCCGTCGTGCAGATCGCGCTCGATGCGCGTGCGCTCGACCTCGGCGGAACGCACGGCACCGGCGCGCTGCACGTTCGAGGCGCGCGCCGCCTCGGCGAGCTGCGCCTCGCGAGAGGGGACCAGGACGGCTCGGGCGATGACACCCTGCAGCATGGCGAGCCCGATGACCGCCGCGAGCGAGAAGATCGCCGCGATGAGGCCCGCGGGCACGGCCCACGCGGTCACGACATCGAGCCCCGTGTTGCCGAGGGGAACCGTGCCGGCGTCGGCGAAGAGCGGAGCGAAGGCGAGTGCGATGCCCGAGGCCGCAAGGCCCAGGAAGCCCAGCGCGATCAGGCCGAGCACCGACGCGATCGCGAAGTTCGCGACCCCGCGCCACATCCCGGGGTCGATGAACTGGAGCCAGATCGTGTGCAGGAAGCCGCCGAACCCGGACTTGGGGCTGCGCCGGGCGCGCCGTGCCGGAAGACCGAAGCCGTAGAGTCCGTCGATGCGCGCCGCCTCGAGCCATCCGATCGCGTACAGCGAGTAGACGAACGCGATCAGGAAGATCAGGCCGATGCCGACCACGAGGACGAGGCTCAGGCCGACGCTCAACAGGGCGATGAGGATCGTGAAGACGAACGGACCCACGAGGCCGAGGGCTATGAGGTGGAGGGCCGAGAGCGAGATGCGTCCCGGGGAGGCGAGGGGCGACCGCACGCGTGCGGCGGATGCCGGGGCGGTCAGGACTGTGCTGGACATAGGTCCACGGTAGGCCTGGGCTACGCCTGCGCGCGCCCGAGGCATCCGGAAACTCCACGGGGGGATAACCCCCGCTTCGCCCGCGCGCGGCGGTCAACCGGTCAACGGGTCTTGACCGTGCCGAACAGCCGCGCGATCGGCACGATCACGATGGGGCGCGCGGCGATCCAGGCGGCGACGATCACGGCCGTCGAGGCGGCGAAGATCCAGAAGCCCGCCCAGCCGAGTCCGTCGTTGCCGGCATACATGTGGTTGAGGTTGCGAAGCGCCCCCGTCGCGAAGACGAGGGTCACGTGCGCGATGATGAACACGACGAAGTACAGCATCACCGGGAAGTGCAGCGCCCGCGCCCACTCAATCGGGAAAGCCCGGTTCAGGGTGGTCGCATTCTTCGGCCAGACGCCCGACATCCGGACTCCCGTGATCGCGGCGAGCGGCGCAGCGATGAACACCGTCGTGAAGTAAGCCAGTTGCTGCAGGCTGTTGTAGTTCGCCCAGCCGCTCTCGGTCGGCCAGTTCAGCGACACGTACTGCAGCGCCGCCGACACGGCGTTCGGAAACACCTCGAGGCTCGTCGGCACCAAGCGCACCCAGTGCCCGGTCACAAAGAGGAGCACCACGAAGATCACGCCGTTCGCGAACCACAGCAGGTCGAGCGCGTTGTGAAACCACAGGTTCAGGCTGATGCGGCGCTTCTTGTTCGACCGCGGTGACCAGAACGCGTCGGGGCGCTTCTCCGTACGCACCTGCCACCCGGTGCGGATGATCAGCACCATGAGGAACACGTTGAAGAAGTGCTGCCACTGCACCCAGGCGGGGAAGCCGGGCGCAACGGCTACCGCGGGGGCGTAGGTGCCGGGGTAGGTCTCGAGGTATACGCGGACGCCATCGAGGCTGACGAACCACCGGGCGAGCGCGATCGTCATGCCCGTCGCGATGAGAATCGCGAGTCCGCCACCCATGACGGCGAGGAACCACTGACCCCGCGTCAGACCCCGGATGCGCCGGGGAGCCGGTTTCGGGGCGTCCCGATTCGACGCCGCAACCCCCGGCCATGCCGTGCGGGTGAACGGCAGCGGCGTCTTCATGGGGCCCACTCCTTCCGCTCGAGTCTATTCGGCGGACCCCCGTCCTTCCGCCCGCAGCTCGGACCCGGGAGAAGGCTCTCAGCCGGCCTCTGCCGTCCGCTCCGCCACAGCTCGCTCGGCCTCGCTGGGCTCGTACCCCTCGATGTGTCGCTCGTCGGCACCGTTGTACGCCGACAGGGGGCGGATCAGGGCGTTCGACGCGGCCTGCTCCATGATGTGCGCGGTCCATCCGGTCACGCGCGCCGCGACGAACAGCGGAGTGAACGTCAGGGTGTCGAATCCGATGAGGTGGTAGGCGGGGCCGGAGGGGTAATCGAGGTTCGGATAGATGCCCTTGCGCGAGACGAACTCGCTCTCGAGAGCGTCATAGAGCTCTCCCAGATCGGCCGCGTCGTAGTGATCGATCAGTGTGTCTAGTGCCGTCTTCATGGTCGGCACTCGCGAGTCGCCCTTCTTGTAAACGCGGTGGCCGAAGCCCATGATCTTCTTCTTGTTCGCGAGGGCCTCGTCGAGCCAAGGCACGACGTTCTCGGCTGTGCCGATCTCGTCGAAAATGTGCATGACGGCCTCGTTCGCACCGCCGTGCAGGGCCCCCTTGAGCGCCCCGATCGCCCCGACCACGGCCGAGTAGAGGTCAGCTGTCGTGCTCGTGATGACGCGAGCCGTGAACGTCGAGGCGTTGAAGGAGTGCTCGGCGTACAGGATCATCGAGACGTTGAACGCCTGCGCGACGGCCTCGTCGGGCTCCTCGCCGAACGTCATCCACAGGAAGTTGCGCGAGTAGTCCAGGTCCGCGCGGGGCTCGATCGAATCCTGCCCGCGTCGACGACGCTGGTCGTAGGCGACCATGGCCGGGATCTTGGCGAACAGCAGCTTCGCTTTGGCGAGGTCCGCCGCGGGCGAGTTGTCCGAGACATCCGCTGCGCCCGCCCCCAGCACCGACACCGCGGAGCGCACGACATCCATCGGGTGCGAATCGAGCGGCAGCAGATCGATCGTCTGCTTGACGTTGTCGTCGAGGGATCGCTGCGCGCGCTCGGATGCCTCGAACTCCGCCAATTGCGCGGCATCCGGCAACTCTCCGTGCCACAAGAGGTAGGCGACCGCCTCGAACGGCTGGGTCGCCGCCAGCTCCTGCACGGGGTAGCCGCGGTACAGCAGCGAGTTCGTCTCGGGATTGACCTTGCTGACGGCGGTGTAATCGACCGTGACTCCCGCCAGGCCCTTCTTGATCTCGATGTCGGTCATGGTCACTCCTTCGCAATGGTGAAGTTGAAGACGCTGGTGTCGAAGCGGTTGTACTGCTCGTAGTCGATCAGGTCGTACAGGTCCGCGCGATGCTGCATCTCATCCAGCTTGCCCGCCAGATGCCCCTCGGTGTCGAGCGTGTCCAGGGCCCGCCCGGCGGCACCCATCGCGATCCGCAGCAGCGAGACAGGCCAGATCACGATGTTCACGCCCACATCGCGCAACTGATCCGTCGTGAAGAGGTCACTCTTGCCGAACTCGGTCATGTTGGCCAGGATCGGCACGTCGACCGCGGCGCGCATCGCGGCGAACTCCTCGAGCGTGCGCATGGCCTCGGGGAAGATCGCGTCGGCCCCCGCGTCGACGAGCGCCTTCGCTCGGTCGGTCGCGGCCTCCAAACCCTCCACCGCACGGATGTCGGTACGTGCCATCACGAGGAAGTTCGGGTCGCGGCGGCCATCCACCGCGGCCCGGATGCGCTTGATGGCCGTGTTCTCGTCAACGACGGCCTTGCCATCGAGGTGTCCGCAACGCTTCGGGTTGATCTGGTCTTCGATGTGGGCACCCGCCAGGCCTGCATCCTCGAGAGTCTGGATTGTGCGCGCGACGTTCATGGGTTCGCCGAAGCCGGTATCGGCGTCGATGATCGCGGGCAGTTCGGTCATCCGGGCGATCTGCTGCCCGCGGCCGGCGACCTCGGTGAGAGTCGTGAGGCCGATATCGGGGAGCCCCAGGTCGGCCGCGAGTACCGCGCCCGAGATGTAGACGCCCTCGAACCCCTTGCGCTCGATCAAGCGCGCGCTCAGCGGGTTGAAGGCGCCGGGAAAGCGGAGCAGCTCACCCGTGCCGAGGCGCTCGCGGAACAGGCGGCGCTTCTCTGCGGCGGGCGTCGTGGAGTAGAGCATCAGCAAACCTCCGGTGCAGCCACGCTGCGTTCACACTTCAGTCTCTGTGGTGCCGAAACGGGGTCAGGCGCCCGGTCGGGGCCGATCTGGCGCGCTGCGGACTGAATTGTGAACACGCGGCAGCCTCGACCGGACATCAGAAGAGCCCCCGCGGCGCGGGCGCAGCCTCGAGCACCCCGGGCTTCGCGACGATCGTGAGCTCGCGTACCTCGTCCGCCGTGAGGTCGGGCAGCCGTTCGGCGAGGGCCAGGAAGCGCTCGATCTCGGCCGGCTCGAGCACGGGCTCGGCCAGCAGCCGGAACTTGCGGACGTAGTCGGCCCGCGCGAACGGGCGGGCGCCGAGCGGATGCGCGTCGGCCACGGCAATCTCGTCGATCACGGTCGAGCCATCCGTCATGCGGATCTCGACGCGTCCGCCGAAGGCCTTCTCCGTCGGGTCCTCGGAATGGTAGCGCCGGGTCCACTCGGCGTCCTCGGCCGTGGTGACCTTGTGCCACAGCGCCACAGTGTCCGCCCGCTGGGCGCGCTCGGGCGTGTAGGAGTCGACGTGGTGCCACGCCCCGTCCTGCAGAGCGACCGTGAAGATGTACGGAATCGAGTGGTCGAGCGTCTCGCGCGACGCCGTTGGGTCGTATTTCTGCGGGTCGTTCGCACCCGAACCGATCACGTAGTGCGTGTGGTGACTCGTGTGCAGCACGACCGATTCGATGTTCGCGGGGTCGCGCAACGCCGGGTTCTCGGTCCCGAGCTTGCGCGCCAAGTCGATCCAGGCCTGGGCCTGATACTCGGCCGAGTGCTCCTTCGTGTACGAGTCGAGGATGCCGCGCTTGGCCTCGCCCGGCGCGGGAAGCGGCACGTCGTACGACGCATCCTTTCCGTCCAGTAGCCACGCGATCACGCCGTCCTCGCCCTCGTAGATGGGCGAGGGGCTGGTCTCGCCCCGCATCGCGCGGTCGACGGCTTCGACCGCCATCTTGCCCGCGAAGGCCGGGGCGTGCGCCTTCCAGGTCGAGATCTCGCCCTTGCGGCTCTGCCTCGTCGCGGTGGTCGTGTGTAGCGCCTGCGCGACGGCCTGGTAGATGGTCTCGGCGTCGAGCCCCAGGAGGGTACCGATGCCCGCGGCGGCCGAGGGGCCGAGGTGCGCGACGTGGTCGATCTTGTGCTTGTGCAGCGAGATCGCACGAACCAGGTCGATCTGGATCTCGTACCCCGTCGCGAGCCCGCGCACGAGCGCGGCACCATCCGCGCCGACGTGTTGTGCCACGGCAAAGATCGGCGGGATGTTGTCGCCCGGATGAGAGTACTCGGCCGCGAGGAACGTGTCGTGGTAGTCGAGCTCGCGCACCGCCACGCCGTTCGCCCATGCCGCCCACTCGGGGCTCGTCCGGCGCTCGATCGTGCATCCGAAGATCGTGCCGCCGTGACCGTTCGCCGAGACGGCGTGGTCGAGGGCCTGTTGACGTGCGGCGCTCACCGGAGCGCGGGTCAGCGAGGCCGCTGCGACGGCGGCGTTGTCGACCACCCGGTTGATGATCATGTCGATGACCGCGGGCTCGACCGCGACAGTGTCGACAGCGACCTGGGCGATCTTCCAGGCCAGCTGGCCGTCGCGAGCGAGGTTCTCGTCGCTGCGGTGGACGCGAACGTGGTGAAGCTGAGTCATAGAGTGCCTTCCGGAAGCGTTTCGAGGATGTTCGTGAGAGCGCTGTGCAGGTGCACGTGGGTGGCGTGGGCGGCGAGATCTGCGTCACGCGCGGCGATGGCCGAGGCGATGAGCCGGTGCTCGGCGGCCGATGCAGCCAAGCGGTCGGGGTTGTCCCGAGCCAAGCGGCGCACACGGACGAGGTGCGTCCGCACGTTCCGCAGCGCGGCAGTCAAGAAGTCGTTGGCCACGGATGCATCGAGCTGGCGATCGAAGCGCGCGATCAGCGCGTAGTACGCCTCGACGCTCTCGGGCCCGGTTGCACGGGTGTCGGCGAACGCGCGGGCAAGTTCGCCGAAGGCCGCCGCATCCCCCCGCTCGGCGGCCAGACGTGCGGCTGCCTCTTCGAGGGCTCTGCGCACCTCGAAGATCTCGCGGATACCTCGGGCATCGATCGCTGCGACCACCGTCACGCGGGGCGACTGCTGAACGACGAGCCCATCGGCGGCGAGCCGACCCAGTGCCTCACGGAGGGGAGTGCGGCTGACGCCGAGACGGGTCGCCTGCTCGACCTCGCCGAGCACGGTTCCGGGCGGAAGGGCACCGTTCTGGACCTCGTCGAGGAGGGTCGCGTAGGCGCGATCGCTGGCACGCACGGCGGTCACCCCCTCATCATCGGACACTCTAATTGTATACATAGAGTGCCTTTAGGTGCCAGAAAGAAACTCGTTCTTCGTTCTGCGTATACACAAGGATCGCTGAGGCGATTAACACCCCGCATCACAAGAGCAAGTATTCACAATTTTCTGAAATGGGTGTAGCGTCCCGAGAATGTCCTCTGTCATCCTGACGCGCGGCCTGACGAAGCACTACGGCCGCGTGCACGCCCTCGATGGGCTCGACCTCGACGTCCCCGACGGTCAGGTCCACGGATTCCTCGGGCCCAACGGCGCGGGCAAGTCCACCACCATCCGCGTTCTGCTGGGCCTGGCGCGTGCGAAGTCGGGCCAAGCATCCGTCTTCGGACTCGACCCGTGGCGTGACGCCGTCGCCATCCACCGGCGTATCGCCTACATCCCGGGCGACGTAAGCGTGTGGCCGAACTTGTCGGGCGGGGAAGCGATCGACCTTCTCGCGCGCCTTCGAGGAGCGAGTACCCGGGACCCCGCGTTCCGCGAAGGAAAGGATCGATTGATCGCTGCGTTCGAATTCGACCCCCGCAAGAAGGGCCGCGCCTATTCGAACGGCAACCGCCAGAAGGTGGCCCTCATCGCAGCGTTGTCGGTTCCCGCAGACCTCTACATCTTCGACGAGCCGACGAGCGGGCTCGACCCCCTCATGGAGGTGGTGTTCCGCCGCGAGATCGCGCGTATCCGGGATGCCGGGGCCACCGTTCTGCTCTCGAGCCACATCCTGCCCGAGGTCGAGCAGCTGTGCGACCGGGTGTCCATCATCCGTGCGGGGCGGATCGTCGAGACAGGCACCCTGGCAGAGTTGCGGCACCTCACGCGAACCGAGGTTTCGTTCGATGCGTCGACCGCGACGCCATGGGACGCCGGCGAACTCCCCGAGGCGCACGACCTCGTCGTCGAAGACGGACGGGTGCGCTTCACCGTCGATTCGGACGCCGTCACGGATGTACTGCCCGAACTCGTCCGCCAGAAGGTGCAGGGTCTGCACATCACCCCGCCCTCGCTCGAGGAGCTTTTCCTCCGTCACTACGGCGAACGGAGCGGAGAACGGAGCGGCGAACGCAGCACAACCACCGGCGGCGGGTCGCGATGAACGGCGTCGGCACGCTGCTCGGGCAGCGTATCCGGCGCGATCGGCTGCAGATCACGATGTGGACGATCGGCACGGCTCTCCTCGCCGCTTTCGCGTACATCGGCGTCTCCGAGTCGTATGGGGTCGCGCAGGATCGCACATCCCTGCTCGCAGCAGCCATCGCCAACCCCGTCATCCTGCTGTTTCGCGGTCTGCCGTCGGGCGCCGACGAAGGCGCGTTCATCACGTTCCTGATCCTCCCGTGGCTCTGTCTGCTCGCGGCATTCATGAGCACGTTCCTCGCCGTCCGGCACACGCGCGGCGATGAAGAGACGGGACGTGCGGAGCTGCTCGGCGCCACGCCAGCATCGCGTTTTGCACCCCTGGTGGCCACCGTCATCCACGGAACCCTGTCCAACCTGCTGCTCGGGGTGCTCGTTACCGTGGCATTCATCGCCACGGGGCTCGAGCCGGTCGGCTCGGCCATAGCAGGCGGCGCGGCGGGCTCTGTCGGGCTCGTCTTCCTCGGTGTCGGGCTCGTCGGGGGTCAGCTGTTCCGCACGTCCCGTGGTGCCAACTCCGCGTCCGTCTGGACTCTGCTCGTGCTGTTCTTCGTGGCCGGGTTCGGCAATGCGCTGGGCACCCCGAGCGATGACCTGCAACGCATCGACAGCTCTTGGCTCACCTGGCTCTCGCCCGTCGGGTGGGCCGAAAATACCCGCCCCTTCGCCGAGAACAACGGATGGCCCCTGGTCATCGCTTTTGCGGTGGCGGTAGCGCTCGTCGCGGGGGCGACCCTCGCCCAGGGAGCCCGCGATGTCGGGGAGAGCTTTCTCGCGGAACGGGCGGGCCGCACCGAGGCGTCCCGCGCGCTGTCGACGTCGGCGGCGCTCACGTGGCGGCTCTCCCGCGAAGCGGTGGTCGGCTGGGCCGTCGGGGGCCTGATCATCGGCGCCCTGTCCACGTCGCTCGCGTCACTCGTGGCCGAGATCGGGGCGACGAACCCGACTGTCCAGGCATTGCTCGAACAGATCGCCGGCGCCGGAAACGTCGAGCAGGGTACGGTGACGATCTTCTTCACCATGCTCGGCGTCCTCGCCGCGTGTGCCGCCGTGCAGACCGTCTGCCGAGCCCGCCAAGAGGAGACGCAGGGCACCGCCGAGGTACTGCTCGCGACGCCCATCAACCGCGTGCGGTGGCTGGGCGGATACCTCGTGATCGGGCTCGTCGCCCTCGTCGCGGTCGTGCTCGCCGGTGCCCTCGGCGCGGCACTCGGCATCGTCGGACAGGACGGCGATCTCGCCCTGATGCGAGACGTCGCGGTGGTCGGCGGTGGACAGATTGCCGCGGCATCCGTCTTCCTCGTCGTCACGGCGCTGATCTTCGTCGTCGTGCCGCGGGCGACGATCGCGCTCGGCTGGACGCTTGTCCTGCTCGGGATGGTGCTCGGGCTCTTCGGCCCGCTGTTCGGATTTCCGGCGTGGCTGACGGACCTGTCCCCCGTGGGCATTGCGCCGCTGATCGAGGGCGACACCGTCGACGTGCGCGGGCTGTGGTGGCTGCTCGGTGCGGCGGCCGTCGGTGTCATCGGATCGCTCGGCCTCATGCGGCGCCGGGAACTGGTGAGCGGCGGATAGATTCGGATCATGGAGCATCCCGGGACGGAGCCGGCCGAGCAGGCGGCCGCGCTGCTGGCCGCCGCGGGCATGGCACGGATGCCTGCGCGCGTCATGATGGCGCTCGTCGGCTCGCCCGATGAGGGCTACACCGCCGCCGAGTTGGCGGATCGTCTGGGCGTCTCCGCGGCTGCGGTGTCGGGGGCGGTGCGGTACCTCGTGTCGATGCGCCTCATCCAGAGGCTGCCCCGCCCGGGTGACAGGCGTGACCGTTACGACCTGGTCGACGACGCCTGGGCTGACATGATCACCGTGAATGCCCCCCTCTACGCAAACCTGGCGACACAGATGGACGCGATCGCCGACGAGAACGTCGACGCCCCCCTCTCGGTCGATCGTGCGCGCGACACCGCGGACTTCTTGCGTTATCTCGCCGAGCGGATGCCTCGCCTGGCCGATGAGTGGCGGGCCGAACGCACCGCGCCCGGCGCCAGCTAGAGCACGCGAGTTCCTACCGCCCGCGTAAGTTTTGCCGAACTTTCGGTCTCATCTGGCACTGAGACCTGTCGAACTTTCCTAGATTCGACTCGAAGGGCGCACCCGCGCCCCGAGAGAGAGCACTCGTGGTGAGCACCGGCATAGGCGCAGCGCAGCCCGATCGCACGGCCTTCTTCGTGTCCGACAGCACGGGGATCACGGCGGAGACGCTCGGCAACGCGCTGCTCGCCAACTTCCCCGGCGTCACCTTCTCGCGACGCACGATCCCGTTCATCGACTCCGTGCCGGCGGCACAGGCCGTCGTGCGCGAGATCGAGGCCGCGGGAGCGTCGGGAGCCGAGCCGATCGTCTTCAGCACAGTCAAGGGGCACCAGGTCGGGGCAAGCATCCGGGTAGCGCGGGCAACCCACATCGACCTTCTCAGCGGGCACCTCACCGAGCTCGAGGGCGCGCTCGGCACGACGGCATCCGAGCAGCTCGGCCAGTTCCACACCGTCGGCGACACCGAGCGCTATTTCGCGCGGATGCGAGCCGTCGAATACGCGATCGAGCACGACGACGGCCAGAGCTTTCGCGCGCTCGACCAGGCGGACGTCGTCATCGTCGCGCCCTCGCGCTGCGGCAAGACCCCGACGACCATGTACCTGGCGCTGCAATACGGCCTGCTGGTCGCGAATTACCCCCTCACCGACGACGACTACCCGACCGAGGGCCTGCCCCGCGAACTCGAGCGGTTTCGCACACGGTGCTTCGGGCTGACCACGACACCCCTCCGCCTGAGTCAGGTCCGCCACGAAAGGCGCGCCAACTCGACCTACGCCAGTCTCGCCCAGTGCACCCTCGAGCTGCGCCGCGCCGAAGACCTCTATCGCCGGGCACACATCCCGTTCGTGAACTCCTCGACCAAGAGCGTCGAAGAGATGTCCGCCGTCATCATGCAGTCGCTCAAGCTGCGCCCCTGATCCCTTTTCCGCTCACACCAGTCCGCTCCACGAGAGCATCCCCTTCGAAAGGTTCCCCCATGACGAACATCCTCTGGTTCGATGAGGTCGGCATGGCCGACGTCGCCCGAGTCGGCGGCAAGAACGCGTCGCTCGGCGAGATGGTCTCGCACCTGTCCGCGCTCGGCGTCAAGGTTCCCGGAGGGTTCGCGACGACCGCCGACGCGTACCGCTCGTTCCTGACCGCAGACGAACTCGAGGGCCGCATCCGTCGGCGGATCGAGGTCGTCGATGTCGAGGACGTCGCGGGGCTCGCGGCGGCCGGGTCGGAGATCAGGTCGTGGATCGAAGAGCAGGAACTGCCCGCAGACCTCGACCGGGACATCCGCTCGGCCTACGAACGCCTCACGGCCGACGCCGGCGAGGCCGCGAACGATGACGTCACCTGGGCCGTACGCTCCAGCGCGACCGCCGAGGACCTACCCGACGCATCCTTCGCGGGACAGCAGGAGACGTTCCTGAACATCTCGGGCATCGACAACGTGCTGGGCGCCATCCGTTCGGTGTTCGCCTCGCTCTACAACGACCGAGCCATCGCCTACCGCGCGCACCACGGCTACGAGCACCACGACGTCGCCCTCTCGGCGGGTGTGCAACGGATGGTGCGCTCAGACCTCGGGGCAGCCGGTGTCATGTTCACGGTCGACACCGAGTCCGGATTCGACGGCGCGGTCTTCGTCACGAGCTCATACGGACTGGGCGAGGCGGTCGTGCAGGGCGCGGTCAACCCCGACGAGTTCTACGTGTCGAAGGTGGCGTTAGCGGCGGGTCGCCCGGCGATCCTCAAACGTTCGGTCGGCGAGAAGGCTATTGCGATGCGCTACACCGACGACCGTCACGCGGGCGCGAGTACGGCGTTCGTCGATGTGCCGCAGACCGACCGCATCCGCTTCTCGCTGAGCGACGACGACATCACCGAACTCGCCCGCCATGCGCTCGTGATCGAGCAGCACTACGGGCGCCCGATGGACATCGAGTGGGCCAAGGACGGCATCGACGGCGGGCTCTACATCGTGCAGGCCCGACCCGAGACGGTCGTGTCGCGGACGGATGTCGGGGTCATCCGTCGCTTCGTGCTGAACGACTCGGGCGAGGTCGCCGTCGCGGGCCGCGCCATCGGGCAACGGATCGGATCCGGGCCCGTTCGCGTGCTGCGGGATGTCTCGCAGATGGGTGAGTTCCAGCCCGGAGATGTGCTCGTGGCCGACATGACCGACCCCGACTGGGAGCCGATCATGAAGCGCGCGAGCGCCATCGTCACCAATCGCGGTGGCCGCACGTGCCATGCGGCGATCATCGCGCGCGAACTGGGCATCCCCGCGGTGGTCGGCACCGGCGATGCCACGCGCCTGCTCGTCGACGGCGACGAGGTCACGATCTCGTGCGCCGAGGGCGACACCGGATTCGTCTACCGCGGGCTGCTCGACTTCGAAGAACAGCTCACCCACCTCGATCGGATGCCGAAGGCTCCGGTGAAGATCATGATGAACGTCGGCACGCCCGACCAGGCGTTCTCGTTCTCGCGCCTGCCGAACGACGGCGTCGGCCTCGCCCGCCTCGAGTTCGTGATCAACCGACAGATCGGCATCCACCCCCGGGCACTGCTCGAGTTCGACTCTCTGCCCGAGGATCTGAGGCAGCAGATCGGCACCGCGACCGCCGCCTATGCCTCACCGCGGGACTACTTCGTGCAGCGCGTCGCCGAGGGAATCTCGATGATCGCCGCGGCGTTCTGGCCCGAACCCGTCATCGTGCGCCTGAGCGACTTCAAGTCGAACGAGTACGCCAACCTGCTGGGCGGCGACCGCTACGAGCCGCACGAAGAGAACCCGATGCTCGGCTACCGCGGCGCCTCGCGGTACATCTCGCCCGACTTCCGACCCTGCTTCGACATGGAGTGCGAGGCCCTGCGGCACGTCCGCGACGAGATGGGATTCTCGAACGTGCAGATCATGGTGCCGTTCGTCCGCACGGTCGGTGAGGGTCACGCCGTTGTCGAGCTGCTCACCGAGAACGGTCTCCGCCGTGGCGAGAACGACCTCAAGGTCATCATGATGTGCGAGCTGCCCTCCAATGCCCTGCTGGCGGATGAGTTCCTCGACTACTTCGACGGATTCTCGATCGGCTCGAACGACATGACGCAGCTGACCCTCGGACTCGACCGCGACAGCTCGCTCGTCGCGTCGACCTTCGACGAACGAGACCCCGCCGTGCGGAAGATGCTGTCGATGGCGATCGCCGCCTGCCGGGCGCGCGGCAAGTACGTCGGCATCTGCGGCCAGGGGCCGTCGGACCATCCGGATCTTGCCGAATGGCTCGTCGAAGAGGGGATCGAGTCGATCTCGCTCAACCCCGACACGGTTGTCGAGACGTGGATCCGGCTGGCCGCCGAGGCGCCCACGCCGACCGTGTGAGGGCGGGGGCGGAGGTAGCCTTGCCCGAGTGAGCGAAACCACCCCCTACATTGTTGCGACCGACGGCGCCTGCAAGGGCAATCCCGGCCCAGCGGGCTGGGCGTGGGTCGGCGAAGACGGCCACTGGGCATCCGGATCCATCCGCGAGGGCACAAATAACATCGGCGAATTGCTCGGGTTGCTGAAAGCGATCGAGGATCACCCGAACGTGGCCGAACTCGTCGTGCAGGCAGATTCGAAGTACGCGATCGATACCTACACGAAGTGGATGGACGGGCACCGGCGGCGTGGCTGGAAGACGTCGACCGGCGCGCCGACCAAGAACGTCGACATCCTGGAGCAGTTGATCGCGGCGCGGGACGCCCGTCGGGCGGCGGGAATGCCGGATGTGGTGTTGGAGCACGTGCGCGGGCACTCGGGTCATGTGCTGAACGCCTGGGCCGACGAGCGCGCGGTGCGCTCGTCGGAGCACGCGGCGAAGGGCGTCGAGAGCGCGTGGTCGTCACTCGGCGGCCTGCACCCGGTGCTCGACGTGTCCTCGGCCCCGAAGAACGGGCGCTGCACCCCACCGAGGCGCCTCCTGTCGTCGAGTGCGCCGCTTATCGCCGCGGATCAACGGTTAGCCACGGCGAGTAACGGGCGGTCTCGACGAGAACCGGCGGCACTCGAACGACGAAACGCCCGCCACCCCGGGTGGGGGCGGCGGGCCGGTCGGCGCGAGTTCCGCTTACGGGCGCGACTGCGGCGAGACCTCGAGGGTCTTCGCCGGGTCCAGTCACCGCAACAGGAGCCAGCGCGTCGTCGATCGCGGTCATCGTGTCGGCATCGAGCACGACGCCCGAGGCCTTGACCGAATCCTCGAGCTGCTCGGGACGCGATGCGCCGACAAGGGCCGCTGCGACGTTCGGGTTCTGCAGAACCCACGCGATCGCGAGCTGGGGCATCGTCGAGCCCCGCCTGCTCGGCGACCGGCACGAGCTTCTGCACGGCGGTGAGCACGTCGTCGTCCAGGAAGCGCTTGATGAAGTTCGCGCCACTCTTGTCATCGGTGGCACGCGAACCCGAGGGAACCGGCTGACCGGGCTTGTACTTGCCGCTCAGCACACCCTGCGCCATCGGCGACCAGACGATCTGCGACATGCCGAGTTCTTCCGACGTCGGCACGACATCGGCCTCGATGACGCGCCAAAGCGCCGAGTACTGCGGCTGGTTCGACACGAGCTGGAACTTCAGCTCCGTCGCGAGGGCGTGGCCGGCGCGCAGCTGATCGGCCGTCCACTCCGAAACGCCGATGTAGAGCGCCTTGCCCTGGCGGACGATGTCAGCGAAAGCCTGCATCGTCTCTTCCAGCGGCGTCTCGTAGTCGAAGCGGTGCGCCTGATAAAGATCGACGTAGTCGACGCCGAGGCGCTCGAGCGAACCGTCGATCGACTCCATGATGTGTTTGCGACTCAGCCCCGAGTCGTTCGGGCCCATCGGACCGGTCGGCCAGTAGACCTTCGTGAAGATCTCCAGCGAGGCACGACGCTGGCCCTTCAGCGCCTCGCCGAGCACGACCTCTGCCGCGGTGTTCGCGTAGGCATCCGCCGTGTCAAACGTCGTGATGCCGAGATCCAGCGCCTTGTGCACCGTGGCGATAGCCGCCTCGTTGCCCACCTGGGACGCGTGCGTGACCCAGTTTCCGTACGTGATTTCCGAGACTTTGAAGCCGGAGTTGCCGAGATAGCGATAATTGACCATTCCTCTACGCTAGCCCGCGCGTGACACCCCGAGGCGGTCATGACCATTCCCCACGAGACCGGCCCGGTCCCCGCGGTCGTGCTGCACCTCGCCGGAGGCTCCGGGGTGCGGGCCGTCTGGCTCAACGAGCGGGGCGGAACGACGTATCGCGCGGGCGACGTGCACATCAAGTTCGGTCCGCTGAACGCAGAGGAGTCGATGGCGGACGAGGTCGAGCGTCTCACCTGGGCCGCGCCACACATCCGGGTCCCCGAGGTCGTCGCGCACGGCGTGGATGACGAATTCGAGTGGCTCGTGACGCGAACGATCCCGGGTCAGAGCGCGGTCGCGCCGAAGTGGATCGCGCGGCCTGCTACCGCGGCACGCGCGATAGGCGTCGGGCTGCGCGCCCTCCACGATCGACTACCGGTCGTGGGGTGCCCCTGGCGCTGGGATGCGGAACAGCGGACAGCGGATGCCGCGCGCCGGGGCATCCATCTCGATCCACGATTCGGCGACCCGCCCCCGGTGGACGGTCTGGTCGTCTGCCACGGCGACGCGTGCGCCCCCAATACGCTGCTCTCGGACGCCGGCGACCCGATCGCGCACGTCGATCTCGGACGGCTCGGCGTCGGAGACCGATGGGCGGACATCGCGGTCGCGGCGATGTCGACGGAGTGGAACTTCGGCCCGGGATGGGAGGGGGCCGTTCTCGATGGGTACGGAATCGAACCCGACGAGACCCGGTTGGCCTACTACCGCGACCTCTGGAACGCGACGTGAGCGCCTCGGGAACGACGAGTCACGGAGTCGCGGCCGCCGCAGCCTCATCCTCGACCGTCGCGACGAGCTGACCGCACGCCCCGTCGATCTCTTTACCGCGCGTATCGCGGAGGGTCGTCGGGATGCCCGCGTCGTTCAGGCGTCGCACGAACTCGTTCTGCACGGACTTCTCGGACGCGGTCCAGATCGACCCGGGCGTCGGGTTCAGCGGAATCGGGTTGACGTGCACCCAGCCGCGCCCGCGAGCATTGAGCTTGTCGGCGAGCAGATCGGCACGCCAAGCGTGGTCATTCATGTCCTTGATCAGTGCGTATTCGATCGACACGCGACGACCGGTCTTCTCGAAGTAGTTGCGAGCCGCGTCGAGCGCCTCGTCGACCTTCCAGCGGGAGTTGACCGGGATCAACTCGTTGCGCAGCACGTCGTCGGGCGCGTGGAGCGACAGGGCGAACGTGACCGGGATGTCTTCCGCGGCGAGCTTGAGGATCGCCGGGACGAGCCCGACAGTCGAAACCGTGATGCCGCGCGCGCTCATGCCGAGGCCGTCGGGCTGCTGCGCGACCATGACGCGGCACGGCCTGCATCACCCGGCGCGTAGTTGGCGAGCGGCTCACCCATTCCCATGAAGACGATGTTGCTGACGCGTTCCATGCTGTGGTCGTCGGAGCGCTTTCCCCCGAGCTCGCCCGCCGCGATCAGCGCGTTGGCGCGAACGATCTGCTCGATGATCTCGGCCGCCGACATGTTGCGTGTCAGCCCCGCCTGACCCGTCGCGCAGAACGGGCAGTTCATGCCGCATCCCGCCTGCGACGAGACGCACAGCGTGATGCGGCCCGGGTAGCGCATCAGCACGGACTCGACCAGCGCGCCGTCGTGCAGCTTCCACAGGAACTTGATCGTGTCGCCGCCGTCGGTCTGCATACGCCGAACCTCGGTCAACAGCGGCGGCAGGAACCCGGCGACAAGCTCTTCGCGACCGGCCGAGGGCAGGTCGGTCATGAGGGCGGGGTCGGACGTGTAGTGGCGGAAGTAGTGCGCCGCGATCTGCTTGGCGCGGAAGGCCGGGAGCCCGAGTTCTTTCGCGCGCTCGGCGCGGGCTTCGGGCGTGAGGTCGGCCAGGTGCACCGGAGGCTTGCCGCGCTTCGGGCTCGCAAACTGCAGCAACGGCCGGCCCGAGGCATCCTTCTGCTGCTGCCACCCCTCGGTCGCCGGACGTACCTGGCGCACGGGACCCGGCCCCGTCGGGCGGACGGGAGAGTCGGGCGGGAGAGAAGACATGGTTCCAGGCTACGGGACCGCTACCGTGGAAAAGGTGGAAGAAGACGTCTCGGTCCGACCGATCCGCCCCGGGGACGCCGGCGAAGTTCTCACCCTGCAGCGCGCGGCCTTCGTGCAAGAAGCACTGATCTACGGCACGCCCGACATGTCACCTCTCACGCAGACGCTCGCAGAACTCGAGGCCGAGTTGCGGCGGAACGACGGATGCGTCGCGCTCCTCGGTCCTCGCATGGTCGGCGCCGTCCGCGGCCGACGCGACGGTGAGTTATTGCTGATCGGTCGGCTCGCGATCGCGCCCGACATGCAGGGTCGGGGCATCGGCTCGCGTCTGCTCGCGGCGGTCGAGGCCGCGGGGCGCGCGGCGGGGGCCGTCGAGGCGGAACTGTTCACGGGTTCGCTCAGTGAGGCGAACCTGCGTCTCTACGAACGTGAGGGTTACGTCGAGAGCGAGCGGGTCGACGGCGATGACGGCATCCAGCAAGTGTTTCTACGCAAGCGGTTGGGCTGAGCCGGCTCACGCGTTCTGTGCGGCCTACCCCAGGTGGCGCGCGAGTGCCTCGAGTGCGGGGCGCTGGCCCTTCACGAGCAGGGCCGAAGCAGCATCCGCGTCGATCCACCGCGCATCGTCGACCTCGGGAAACTCGACGATGCGGCCCGAGCGCGGCGGCCACTCGAGCTCGAAAGTCCCGTAGGTGAAGGTCTTCGGGCCAAAATCCGCGCCGTCTCCGACGAAGACGACGACGCGTTTACCCGAGGCGTAGGAGAACGTGCCGAGTTCGGCATATTCGACGTCGGGCGCATCTACCCCGAGCTCCTCCGCGAACTCGCGACGGGCTGCATCGAGCCCCGACTCCGCATCCGGGTCGAATTCTCCCTTGGGGATCGACCAGGCGCCCTCGGACTTTCGCGCCCAGAACGGGCCGCCCATATGGGCGATCAGCACCTCGAGAACCGGTGTGCTCTCGTGCGCGCCCGTGATCCGATACAGGAGAAGCCCCGCGCTCATCACCGGCATGGCGAACCGGATGTCTCGGAAGCGACGAATCGATGAGGCATCCCCCCAGGCTAGGTCCGCTCGCCGGACCCACCGTAGACTTTGCGGATGGCGGCGGGAAACGGCGCGTCGGGCGTCGCAACGGTTGTGCACAAAGTGCTCAACAACAACGTTGTGATCTCGATCGACGACAACGGTCGTGAACGCGTGCTCATGGGCCGGGGCCTCGGCTTTCAGCTGTCGCCCGCCGACGTGATCGATGCCGCCAAGGTCGAGAAGACCTTCGTCCTCGACGAGGGATCCGACGGCGAGCGCGACCGGCGCCTGCTCACCGACGTTCCCTACGCGGTGATCGAGGCCGTATCGCGGGCCGTCGACGATGCCGAGCGGATGTTGGGGCGAAGCCTCGGACGACGCCTCACGATGGGCGTGGTCGACCATATCCAGTTCGTGATCGAACGCCTCGACCAGGGCATCCGCATCCCCACGACATCGATGCCGGAGCTGCGGGTGCTCCACCCGCAGGAGTTCGCCGCGGCGTCGCTCATGGTCGACTCGATCAGCGCGTCGCTCCAGCGCCCCCTGCCCGACGAAGAGTCGGTCTTCCTCACGATGCACCTGCTCAACGCCACGCGGGACGAGCCAAACGGCACCGCGGCTCTGCTGTTCCGCCGCGTGCAGCACGTCGTGACCACGGTCGAATCGGGCCTCGGCGTGCGGCTCGACGTCGACAGCCCCGACTACGCCCGCTTCATCCTGCACGTGCAGTTCTTGCTGCAGCGCCTGGTGTCGCGGTCGATGCTGCGCGGCGCCGACACCTCGTTTTTCGAGTTCGCTAAGCACAGCTACCCGCGCTCCCACGCGATCGCGCTGGAGGTCAAGTCGTACGTCTTGGCGGCGACCGAATCAGAACTGACCGACGAAGAGCTGCTGTACCTGATCGTGCATGTGGAGCGTCTCGCAAGTCAGGTGGCGATTGGATCCGGCACTTCAGGCGCATCCGCCCCCGAAGACAACCCGGGTGAGGCTGTGCTACGCTGACCGGCGCAGAGCGGAGTCGCTTTGCGAAGCGAAGGATTGTTACCGCGGCAGCGGGCAAAACCTGAACTCACATCGTCTTTTCGACGGTGAACGAGTTCAGGTTTTTTTGTTGCCAAAAATCGGTCCGAGGCTTCCACACACACCAAGGCCGCGCGGATGCGGCGGAAGGCGAGAGAGTCCGATGGACTACTCCAAGACAGCGGCGGGCGTCCTCGACGGCGTCGGCGGCGAACAGAATGTGCAGTCGGTCGTGCACTGCGCGACGCGGCTCCGGTTCGTCCTGAAAGACGAGTCGAAGGCCAACGAAAAGACGATCCGGTCGGTTCCTGGGGTCATCACCACGGCTCAGGCCGGCGGTCAATACCAGGTCGTCATCGGCAACGATGTGCCCGAGGTGTACGCCGCACTCGGCAAGATCTCGAAGTTCGGCGGCTCGGGTGCCTCGACACCCGCGACGGATGCCCCCAAGGGCAACCTCTTCAACCGCTTCATCAACATGATCTCCTCGATCTTCACCCCGCTGCTGTGGGCGCTGGCGGGAACCGGTCTGCTGAAGGCGTTCCTCGCGGCCGCGGCGACCTTCGGCTGGATCGACACGACGACGAGCACGTACACGGTGCTGTTCGCCCTGTCGGATGCCTTCATCAACTTCCTGCCCCTCGCCCTGGCGATCACGGCCGCGCGCTACTTCAAGGCCAGCGAGTTCACCTCGCTCGCCATCGCGGGGGCGCTGCTGTATCCGACGATCACCCCGCTCGTGGGCGCGCCTGACCTGACGTTCTTCGGCGTCCCCTTCACGATGGTGACCTACGTCTCGAGCGTCATCCCGATCATCATCATCGTGTGGCTGCAGAGCTACGCCGAGAAGTTCCTCTACGCCAAGCTCCCGGGTGCCATCCGTCGCTTCGTCACCCCGATGATCGTCGTGCTGATCGCGGTTCCGCTCGTCTTCGTCGTGATCGGTCCTATCTCGGCCATCCTGAGCGGCTGGATCGGCGGGGCAATCGGCTGGGTCTTCGCGACCGTGCCGTGGCTCGGTGGTGCGATCATGGGTGGCCTGTGGCAGGTATTCGTCATCTTCGGCCTGCACTGGGGCCTCGTCCCGCTCTTCACGCTCGAGTACCAGACCACGGGTCAGATCCTGCTCGTCGCCCCTGTCTTCGCCGCCGTGCTCGCCCAGGCCGCGGCCGTCGCCGGCGTCTGGGTTCGTACGCGCAACAAGAACCTGCGCTCGCTCGCCGCGCCCGCGACCCTGTCGGGCTTCCTCGCCGGCATCACCGAGCCCGCGATCTACGGCATCAACCTGCCCCTCAAGCGGCCGTTCGCCTTCGGCATCGTGGGCGGCGTCGTCGGTGGCGCGATCATGGCCGCCGGTGGCGTCTTCGCGACCGCCTTCGTCGTCCCGTCAGGTCTGGCTCTGCCGGCACTGTTCGGCAACGGCAGCACGATCATGATGATCATCGGCCTCGCCGCCGCGATCGTCATCCCGTTCCTGCTCGTCGTGGTCATCGGATTCAAGGACCCGGTCGAGGATGAGATGCAGGCCGCCGAGAGCACGGACGTCGCGGTGCAGAGCCCGCTCGATGGCACCGCCGTTCCCCTGTCCGAGACTCCGGATGCCGCGTTCGCCGACGGCAGCCTGGGTGACGGTGTCGCGATCAAGCCCCGCTCGGGTGCCCTGTACGCGCCGTTCGATGCCACGGTCGTCGCCGCGTTCCCGACCGGACACGCGATCGGCCTCCGCCACGCCGACGGCCTCGAGCTGCTGATCCACATCGGTATCGACACGGTCAAGCTCGGCGGGGCGCACTTCACGCCGAAGGTCACGGCGGGCCAGCAGGTCTCGGCCGGCGACCTGCTGGTCGAGTTCGACCGCGCGGCAATCGAAGCGGCCGGATACGACCTGACCACCCCGGTCATCGTCACCAACCCCGACCTCTACCCCGAGGTCGGAGAGGCGGCATCCGGCCCGATTGCGCACGGCGAAGCGCTGTTCTTCGCCCGCGCGGTCGAGTCAGCCATTGCGGCGAAGTGAGAGAGATATGACTGACACCACCACCCCCTTCCCCGCCACCTTCCTCTGGGGCGGGGCGACCGCCGCCAACCAGATCGAGGGCGCCTACGTCGAAGGCGGCAAGGGCCTCTCGGTACAGGACGTGATGCCCCAGGGCATCGTTGGCCCCCGCACCGAGGGTCCGACACCGGACAACCTCAAGCACGAAGCGATCGACTTCTACCACTGCTACGCGGAAGACATCGCGCTGTTCGCCGAGATGGGCTTCGGGGTGTATCGCTTCTCGATCGCGTGGAGCCGCATCTTCCCGCGCGGAGATGAGGCCGAGGCGAACGAAGAAGGCCTGGCGTTCTACGATCGCGTGCTCGACGAGCTCGAGAAGCACGGCATCGAGCCGCTCGTCACGATCTCGCACTACGAGACCCCGCTGCACCTGGCCGAGACGTACGACGGATGGATCAGCCGCGACCTGATCGGCTTCTACGAGCGCTACGCCACCGTGCTGTTCGAGCGCTACGGCTCGCGCGTGAAGTACTGGTTGACCTTCAACGAGATCAACTCTCTGCTGCATGCCCCGTTCATGTCGGGCGGCATCAACACCCCCAAGGATCAGCTCGCCGAGAAGCACCTCTACCAGGCGATGCACCACGAACTGGTCGCGAGCGCGTCGGCGACCCGTATCGCGCGTACGGTCGGCGCCGAACGCGCAGATCGGATGCATGGTGCTGCTCGATGCCCGTGTACCCCCTCACCCCGTCGCCCGACGACATGGTCGCGGTCATGGACGCCGACCACGCCAACCTCGTCTACGGCGACGTGCACACACGCGGCGTCTACCCCGGGCTACTTCCTGCGCGCGCTGGACGACAAGGGCATCGAGCTCGACATCACGGACGAGGATCGCGAGACCCTCACCAACACGGTCGACTTCGTCTCGTTCAGCTACTACATGAGCATCGCCGAGACCGCCGACCCAGCCAAGAAGATCGCCGGCGAGGGCAACATCATGGGAGGCGTGCCAAACCCGACGCTCCCCGCGAGCGAGTGGGGATGGCAGATCGATCCGATCGGCCTGCGCGTGGTGCTGAACCAGTTCTGGGACCGGTGGCAGAAGCCGCTGTTCATCGTCGAGAACGGGCTCGGGGCGCGTGACGAACTGGTCGAGGTAGACGGTGTCAAGACCGTCATCGACGACTACCGCATCGCCTACCTGAACGACCACCTCGTGCAGGTGGGCGAGGCGCTCCGCGACGGCGTCGACGTGCTCGGCTACACCAGCTGGGGATGCATCGACATCGTCAGCGCGTCGACGGCACAGCTGAGCAAGCGGTACGGCTTCATCTACGTCGATCGCAATGACGACGGCTCCGGTTCACTCGAGCGTTACCGGAAGAAGTCCTTCGACTGGTACTCAGAGGTCATCCGCACGAACGGGGCATCCCTCACCCGCTGAGACGCGGCCTTCTGACCCGACCATGAATCGGTTCGTCTCCAGGTGCATGCGCCATCCTGGAGACGAACCGTTTGGAGCATTTTGTGACCCGTCCCCGCACCGTCTTCCTCGATGTCGATGGCACCCTGATCGACCACACGCAGCACCTTCGCCCCTCGGTTCTGGAGGCCGTGCAGGGGGCGCGTTCCGCCGGGCACCTGCTGTATGTGTGCACGGGCCGTTCGCGTGTCGAAATCCCGCAGGCGATCTCGGATATCGGGTTCGATGGGGTGATCTCCGCCGGCGGCGGCTTCATCGAGCACGGCGACCGGCTCGTCGCGGCCCACACGATGTCGGCGACCGAGGCCCAGGACGTCATCGACTTCTTCGAGCAGCACAGCGTGGAATACACCCTGCAGGCTTTCGAATCGACCTACCCGAGCCAGGGGCTTCTCCCGCGCCTCATGCCGTTCTTCGAGTCGTTCGGGATGGACCCGGCGCGTGGGGACCGACTGGTCGAGGCGATGACCTACCGCGGGCCCGCGCCCCTCGACGGCATCGCAAAAGCGACGTTCTTCGGCACGGATCCGCGCACGTTCGCGACCGTGCGCGATGGGCTCGGATCACGGTTCCACGTCATCACCGGCACGATCCCGTACCTCGGCGAGGCGGGCGGTGAGGCGAGCCTCGGCGGCATCCACAAGGGCGCCGCAATAGAGGAGCTTCTCGCAACGCTCGGCCTCGACCTCGCCGACTCGATCGCGATCGGCGACAGCTCGAACGACCTCGAAATGCTGCAGGTCGCGGGGGTCGGTATCGCGATGGGCAACGCGGATGCCGCGGTCAAAGCCGTCGCCGACGAGGTGACGACGCGGGTCGATGATGACGGCGTGTGGAACGCTTTCCGCCGCCACGGACTCGTCTAGCCCGGCTCAGTCCAGGAAGATGTCGGGGAACAACCGGTCGTCGGCAGTGCCGGGCACGGCGGCGTAGCCCGAGAAGTCGGTCACGCCGCTCTCTTCCAGCACGTCCTCGACGATCAGCGACCGCCCCGTGTTCTCGCGCGAGGGCGAGGTGAGCACGAGATACGCGGCGTCGGCGTAGATCTCGGGCGTGCGGCTTGCGGCCATCACCCGGTCGCCGCCGAGCAGGTTCTGCACGGCGGCCGTGGCGATCGTCGTCCGCGGCCACAGGGTGTTGGCGGCGATACCGTCGGGCGCGAACTCGGCCGCCAGCCCGAGCGTCACCATCGTCATCCCGAACTTCGAGAGCGTGTAGCCCGTGTGCGCGCCCAGCCAGCGCGGTGACGGGTTGAGCGGCGGCGACAGCGACAGGATGTGCGGGTTGCCGCTCTCACGCAGCAGGGGAACCGCCGCGCGCGACAGCATGAACGTGCCGCGAACATTGACGTCCTGCATCAGGTCGTATTTCTTCGGCGACAGGTCGAGCGAGCCCGACAGGTCGATTGCACTGGCGTTGTTGACGACGATGTCGATCCCGCCGAACTCGCCCGTCGTCTTCAGCACCGCCTCGGTGATGTCGTCGTCGTTGCGGACATCTCCGACGATGGCGAGCGCCTGGCCCGCCGGCCTCGCGAATGCGCTCGGCGGCCGAGTGGACCGTGCCCTCGAGGTGCGGATGCGGGGTGTCGGTCTTGGCGAGAAGCGCGACGTTCGCGCCGTCCGCGGCCGCGCGCAGGGCGATCGCGAGCCCGATCCCCCGGCTGCCGCCGGACATCAGGATGGTCTTGCCTGCGAGGGTTGTTTCGGTCATGAGGTCTCCTTCGGAGCAGCGGGCGGAGCAGACGGCGGAGCAGCGGGCGCAACAGACGGACGAGCGGATGCCGCGGCGAACGCCGTGACGCGGGCGCGGGCATCGGGGGTGTCGAACGCGGCGCCGATCGTGCGCGCCTCGTCGTCGAGGTTGTCGGCGAAAGCCCGGCGGGCACCCGCGCGGACGAGGCGCTTGGCCTGCCCGAACGCGGCGGTTGCCCCGGCGAGCCAGAACTGTGCGATCTCTTCGCCTCGGGCGGCCGGATCGGCGGCGACCTCGGCCACGAGGCCCCAGTCGAGCGCTGTCGCCGCGTCGATCGTGAGGTCGTCGAGCAGCATTCGCAGTGCGCGCGTCTGACCGATGGCCGCGGGGAGCAGGGTCGAGACCGAGAGGTCGGGGGTCAGGCCGATGTTGGCGTACTTGCTGACGAAGCGGGCCCGATCGCCGGCAACGATGTAGTCGGCGGCCAGCATCAGCCCGAGGCCGCCGCCGGCTACGGCGCCCTGCACCACCGCGACGACGGGCTTGTCTGATTCGACGAAGGCGCGAATGCCCGCGTGGATCGTGTGCGCGGCCGCGGTGACGTCGGCGCCGCCCGCACCCGAGGTCGCCATCTCGACCACGTCTCCCCCGGCGCAGAACGCCGGGCCCGCGGCATCCAGAATCACGGCGCCGACCGTCGGGTCGGCCGTGATCTCGAGCGCGAGGTCGCGCCAGCGGGAGCCCATCTCGAACCCCATCGCGTTGAGCGACTGGGGACGGTTGAGGGTGAGGCGCGCGAGCGCGCCGTCGCGGGTGTAGACGATCGAGTCGCTCATGCGCGGGTCTCCTTGCCGAGATGTTCGTAATTCATTCATTTCGTGAGGGGCAACGGGCGGAAGCCCCACCGTTTCGCGATCCGACGCCGGCGCCCGAGGCGACGGGACTGAATTGTGAACGCAAAAGCGCCGGCACTCACTTCGGCGCCATCCGGATCGCGCCATCGAGGCGGATGGTCTCGCCGTTCAGGTACCCGTTTTCGGCAATATGCGCGACGAGTGCCGCGAACTCGTCGGGCCGCCCGAGTCGTGGTGGGAACGGCACCTGGCCGCCGAGCGAGTCCTGCGCGGCCTGGGGCAGGCCCTGAAGCATCGGCGTTTCCATGATGCCGGGAGCGATCGTGACGACACGGATGCCGTAGCGCGCCAGCTCGCGAGCGATCGGCAGCGTCATTGCGTGCACCCCGCCCTTGCTCGCCCCGTATGCGGGCTGCCCGATCTGCCCATCGAACGCGGCCACGCTCGCGGTCGTCACGATCACGCCACGCTCACCCGAATCGCCCGGCTCGTTCGAGACCATCGCCGCGGCGGACTGCGCAATGACGTTGTAGGTGCCGACCAGATTGACGCGAACGACCCTCTCGAAGTCCTCGAGGGGCGTCGGGCTGCCATCGCGATCGAGAACCTTGCCGGGAGTCGCGATGCCCGCGCACGCGACCACGACGCGAAGCGGAGCGAGAGCGGATGCCTCGGCCACCGCCGCGCGCACCTCCGACACATTCGCCACATCGGCGGGCGCGAACACCCCGCCCAGTTCCGCGGCGATCTCGGCTCCGCGCGATGTCGGCAGGTCGACGATCGTGACGAGGCCGCCGTCCGCGGCCAGGCGCCGCGCGGTCCCGAGTCCCAGGCCGCTCGCCCCGCCCGTGACGAGGGCTCCGGCTCTCTCGATCTGCATGCGCTCCCCTTCGAACGGCTGGCATCCAGTCCCACCCTATGCGAAACGCGGTCCCCCTCGCCCGGCGTCCCCACCGCGCGAGACTTCACCTATGTCATCTATGTAGGCCTAGTTCAGCACATACGTGAAGTTTCGCGCACAGGCGGGGCGGGGCGGGGTCAGGTGGGGTCACGCGGGGTCACGCGGGGCCGAGGATGAAGTTCCAGCTGCCGGTCGCCACGGCGACCGAGACCGCGGTGGCCGAGATCGCGGCGCCCGCTGCCAGCAGCACCCATTCGGGGGTACCCCAGCGCGACGGCCGCGCCCAGGTGCGCGGCACGGGCCGCCCGTCCGCATCGACGATGTGCCCGCCGAACCCGCGGGCCTCCATGGCTGTCGCAAGCTTCGACCCACGCCGGATCGAGAGCACGAACAGGGCGAAGGCCATGCCGAGCGTGCGTCGCACACGGCCGACATCCGCGACCCCGCGGGCTCGGCGCGCGAGGGCGAGCGCCCGCCAGTCGTCGCCCAGCAGTCCGAGCAACCGCATTCCGGCGAGCGCCCCGAGCACGAACCGCGCGGGCAGGTGCACGAGCTGAGCGAGACCGTCGGCGAGGTCCGTCGGGTCGACCGTGACGAAGAGCACCACTCCGGGCAGCGCGATCGCCAGAACACGGAAGAAGGTCGCGAGCGCCAGCTCGAGAGATCCGTCGCTCACGCGCACGAACAGCCACTCGAAATAGATGGCTCCGGATGGTGCCCCGTACAGGGCGATCGTGATCGCCGTCAGCGGTGCTGCTACCCACACGGGAAGCGTGCGTATCCAGAATTCGCGCCACCGCAGGCCCGAGAGGGCGAACAGCACGAGCTCGAGCGTCAGCGCGGTCGCCGCCGACACCGCATCGATCGTCAGCACGAGCGGCAGCGCGATCAGCAGGGCGGCCGCGAGCTTTGCCACCGGGTTGATGGTCGCGATGGGTCCCGTGCGCGCGGGGGCGACGGGCGGCGCTGTCATGCCCTCACCTCGAGGTCGAACCGGCGAGCATGCAGGGCATCGAGCACCGCGGCGTCGTGCGTGACGACAATGACGGCCGTGCCCTCATCGCGCAGCTCGGCGATGATCCCGACGAGTTCGGCCCAGGTCACGGCGTCCTGACCGAACGTGGGCTCATCGAGCACGATCACGCGGGGACGGGTCGCGAGGGTCGCCGCGACTGTGAGGCGCCGCTTCTCGCCGCCCGACAGCGTGTACGGGTTTGCCTCGGCCAGCCGGTCGAGCCGCAGCCGCACGAGGAGGTCGTCGACGCGATGCGTGATCTCGTGCTCTGGCAGCCCCAGAGATCGGGGCCCGATCTCGAGCTCGCCGCGCACGGTCGTTGCGAGCAGCTGGTGCTCGGGGTCTTGAAAGACCGTGCCGATGCGGGTCAGCAGGGCGCGCGATGTCCATCGCAGGGGATTGCGCTCGGGACCATTCGCCAGGGCGCCGGATGCCTCCACTCGACCACCAGTGGGAGGGAGGAGCCCCGCAAGGGTGAGGGTGAGGGTCGATTTGCCGGCACCGTTCGGCCCCGTGATGCCCAGAACCTCGCCGGCGCGCACATCGAGTCGGATGGGGCCCGCGACGGCCACGCCCTTCGTCCGCCCGACCGTCAGCTCACGCGCCTCGAGCACGACGGGACCGGGCGTGAGCACCGGCGGCGCGGGGTGTCGCGGCGGGATGCCCGGCACCCAGACCCCGCCTTCGGCGAGGCGCGGTCCCAATGCACCGAGCACCCGGTCGGGAGGCCCATCGGCAAGAACTCCGACCCCGGTTCCGATCATCATGGCGCCGTCGTCGGCGGCGCCCGTCGCGCCCAAGACGATCATGCGGTCGACGAGCGGCAACCACACGTCGATGCGGTGCTCGACGACAACGAGCGTTGCGCCGGTCCGCTCAGCCACGCGCGCGACCGCGTCGCGCACCTCGCGCACACCATCCGGGTCGAGGTTGGCCGTCGGCTCATCGAGCAGGATGAGCCCCGGGCGCATCGCGAGCACACCCGCGAGTGCGAGGCGCTGCTTCTGCCCACCGGAGAGGGCGGATGTCGACCGATCGAGCGGCACATCGAGCCCGACGGCGTCGAGCGACTCGCGCACGCGGCGCCAGATCTCGTCGCGCGGGACACCGAGGTTCTCGGCACCGAACGCCACGTCGTCGCCGACCCGGGCCAGGATCGCCTGACTGTCGGGGTCCTGCAACACGAGTCCCGCGCGGCCCGCGGTGCGAGCGGCCGACCGTCCGTCGATCAACAGCTCGCCGCGCGACTCACCCTCGTCGTCGCCGCCGAGCACCCCGGCGAGCGCGTGCAGCAGGGTCGATTTGCCCGCGCCCGACGCGCCGAGCAGCAGAACGCGCTCGCCCGGTTCGATGCGGAACGAGGCATCCGTCACCGCCCAGCCCAGGCGCGAGGCGAAGCGCCAGCCCCAGCCCCGCGCCTCGACCGAGGCGGGTCGGATCAGCGCACGAGGCGTGATCGAAGGATCCGTCACGTCAGACGCGCCAGGTGACCTCGCGTCCCGAGGCGAAGCGCCCGAGCGCACCCGTCGCCGCGAGGCCGCGCGCGACGAACCACGCGCCCGCACCGGCGATCACGGCGCCCGAGATGGTCGTGGCGGCGATGTAGACGATGGTGAAGGTCGTGTCGGCAGCCGCGTACCAGAGGATGCGGTCGTTGATACCGCCCGCAAGGCCCGCGCCGGCGCCCGCAAGGATCGCAACCGGCAGGCGCCACACCGCATACGCGAAGACGAGGAAGACGAGCTCGGCGCCGAGTCCCTGGACGAGGCCCGACACGATCGTGAGGGGGCCTCCCCACTGGTTCCCGACGAACGCAGAGATGACTGCGGCAAGCAGTTCGGTATAAAGGGCGGCACCCGGCTTGCGAATGATGAGGGCACCGAGCACGCCGGCGATCAGCCAGGGTCCCGCGAGTAGACCCTGCAGTCCCGGCAGGACGGGCGCGAGGACGGCGCTCGGACCCTGATACCCGATGTTCCAGACGAGGAATACCGCGGCGCATGCGACGCCGATGACGCTGGCGACGACGATGTCGACGACCCTCCAGCGCCAGGTGATGGCGGCGAATCCGCGGCGCCCGGTGGATGCGGGGGCTGATGTGGACGTGGACGTACTCATTAGTGCTCCTTCCTGCGCTGGCATGACCCAGATCAGGTTCGACGGTCGAAGCGTGGTCGCTTCCTCTCAGCCCGGCACACCGGACTCCCGTGGTTGACGGGATGAGTATAGCTGTCGCGGTACCGTAGGCGAATGACCTCGAACGACCCGCCGCACGAGCCCGTGCTCACCCGGCGGGCCCTGCGTCGGCACGAAACGGGCGTGACGGATGTGGCCGCCGAAGCCCCCGCCGCGACGGCACCCGTGTCGGCTTCCGCTGCCGTGCCCCCGGAGCCCAGCGCCCCACCCGTGGCCGCGGAGGCAGCCGCTACGGTGACCGCTCCGAGGCGCCGTCGCCGAACAGCAACGGAACCGGAACCAACCGCGCCCGCCGAGCCCACTGAGCCCGTTGTCGCCGCGCCGGTCGAACCCGCGCCGGTGGCAGACCCGCCCACCGCCGCGGAAGTTCCCATCACCACGCGTGCGCTCGCGTGGATCCGCGAGGACGGCACCTCGGCCGTGCCGCAGCCCGAGGTCGCCCCGGATGCCGAGCTCGTCGATCAGTGGCCGCGACGCTCGCCGCTGCGCCCCGGCGTCCTCGTCCCGCTCGCCAGCGTCCTGGGTCTGATCGTCGTGTACGTCGTCGCCATGCTCGTCTGGCCCCTGTACGCCGTTGCGCCCCGCGTCGAGTCCGTGGCGCTGCAGACGGCCGTCGCCGCTCCGGCCGCTCCCGCTTGGCCGGGTGCGGGATCCGCCGCCCTCGCCGTCGAGGGTGTCGGTACCACCGCCGCCAGCGCCGATGCGGCCGTCCCGATGGCGAGCATCACCAAGCTCATCACCGCTCTCGTCGTTCTGGATGCGCTTCCGCTCGCGGTCGGCGAGTCGGGCCCCGAGTACGCCTTCACGCGCGCCGACCGTACCGCGTACCGCAACACCCTCGCGGCCGACGAGTCGGCACTCGACGTCCCGGTCGGCGGGACCCTCACCGAGTATCAGCTTCTCGAGGGCATGCTGATCGGCTCGGCCGGCAACTACGCCGACAAGCTCGTTGACGGTCTCTACCCCTCGGACGCGGTCTACGCCCGAGCCGCGATGCAGTGGCTCACCCAGCACGGCCTGGCGGGTATCACCGTCGTCGACTCGTCGGGCATCAGCCCCCGCAACACCGCGACGCCCGCCGCGCTCGTCGCCCTCGCCCGCCGGGCTCTCGCAAACCCGGTCATCGCCGAGATCGTCGCCAAGCCGTCGGTCGAGCTCCCCGGCGCCGGTCTGGTCGAGAACACCAACGCCCTCCTCGGCGAGCCCGGCATCGTGGGCGTCAAGACCGGTCTGCTTTTCGGCGACTACAACCTGCTGGCCGCGCGCGACATCACCGTCGGCGAGACAACCGTTCGCGCCTATGCCTCGATTCTCGGTCAACCCGACAGCGAGACACGGTTCGCCACCGCACGCGACCTGCTGAACGGTCTCGACGCGCAACTCGCGCCGACGATCGCTCTGCCCGCGGGTTCGATCGTCGGAACGATTTCCACCCTGTGGGCCGATCCGGTCGACATCGTGACGGCCACGGACGGATCGGTCATCCTGTGGAACGGGTCCGCGTCCGCTGCCGCCTCTAACCTGACGCTCGGTGACGACTGGGCGAGCGGCGCTTCAGCTGGCTCCGTGACCGTCAGCGGGCCGATCGACGAGGTCGAGGTCGAGGCGCTTCTCGCGGCAGAGGTGGCGGGTCCGAGCCCGTGGTGGCGGATCACGCACCCGCTCCAACTGATGGGGATCACCGACTGAGCCCCGGGCGACGGTTCAGACGAAACGCACGCTGTGCTGCAGCCGGGTGCGGACGTCGAAGACCTCGTTGCCGCCCATATCCCGCGCGCCCGGGATGCCACGGCGCAAAACCGTCGCAAGCGCGGCGCGAGCGCACACCACGACAGGCAGCCCGCGCACGCGGCCTGCGTCCAGGATCGCCTGCGGCAGATCGTCGTCCGGCAGCACGACGATCGCGCCGCTGAAGCGCACCCCCGCGGCGCGCGCGACCACACGCATCCGTGCGATCAGGTCGCCGATCGGTGATCCCTCGGCGTCTCCCTGCAGTTCACCGCGGCGCAGCGTCACGGGTCCGCCGAAGTCCTCCGACAGCACCCCGTACAGTCCGCTCGGGCCGAGGACGATGTGGTCGAGCTTCGCGTTGGGATCATCGCCCCGACGACCGGACGCGGCGACATCGTGCCAGACCGTGAAACCCATGCCGAGGTCGGCGACGATACGTGCGGTCGCCTCTTCGGCGAGCGCGTCGGCCAGCAAGCGACGGATCTCGTGCGGGGCCGATCGCACCAGGGCGGGGGCGTAGGGATCCTCGAGAGGGATGCCACGGCCGACCCACTCGCGCATCAGCGTGAGATAGCGCTCGCGCCGCCAGCCGCCCGGGTGACCGTGCGCACGCGCCCGTGGTCGGGTATCGGCGCTCGCTCGCGTCGGTCGCCAACCGGACGGATCCGTGTCGGCGCCTGCATCGGCACCGCCATCCGCGCTGAACGTCGCAAACCCGTGACCGCGGTCGTAGGCCTCGCGGGCCGCCGGCGTGCCGACCAGCTCCCAGGCACGCTGCACCCGACCGAACGAGGCCGCGTCGCCCCCGGTGTCGGGATGAGTCGCGCGAAGGCGTTGACGATACGCCTTCCGCAGCTGCTCATCGTCGACGTCCGGCTCGACGCCGAGCACACCGTAGGCAGACGTCGAGAGGGGACTGTCGAACACCGCACTGCCTCCTCCGCCGCCACCAGGGCGGACTCCAGGCTAACGCCCGCAGCCGGGGAGGGGCCTGTCAGCGCAGCTGACGACCCAAACGACCCTGTCAGCGCAGCCGGCTCGACCCAAAGAGACCTCTCAGCGCCGCTGTCGCCGACGCGAGTACGCCGCGGCTTGCCGGCTCGAGAGCGCGAGCAGCACGAGGATGTCGAGACTCAGGGTCACGAGAGTCGTTTCGATCCGGATGTCTTGGCCACCGACCCACCACGTCGTGAACGCCGCCGAGATCGACACGACGGCGTACAGCATGACGAGCACGCGTGCCCAGTTGTGTCCCCGGTAGATGAGCACCGCGAGCACCCCCTCGCCCAGGGTCGCGATTCCCCCGATCGTGAGGATCACCGCGAGTCCGAGCGCTTTTTCGTCGTCCGTCAGCGAGACGCCGTCGAGCGCGAGATCGAGGCTGCGGGCGATGTCGCCCCAGTTGAAGGCCAGGGCGACGAGCCACAGCAGGCCCGCGAGCACCCGCAGCATCACGAGGCCCGCGCCGGCGCTGATCGCGGCGGGACGGGACATGTCGGGGTCGTAACCGACCGGCCGGACGAGGTCGCCGGGGGATTCGAACGCGGGGCGTTTCGCGGGCGTCTTCATCGCGCACGCACCCCTTCCGACTCGGCGACCGGCACCGCCTGGGCGACCGCCACCGGCACCGGAACGCCCGAGACATCCACGATCGGCAGATCCCCGTCGGTACGGATGGTGTCGCCACCGCCGTTTCGCGCGTGATAGCCGCTCGAGAAGTCCTTGATGACGTCGATCCGGATCGTGGGCTCGGCCGCGACGAGCGTCTGGATGATGTGGTCGCGCTCGATGTCGGTATCCGCATCGATGCGGTGGGTGACCTGCAGGGTGAAGAGGGAGAGCCCCACGGCCGTGTCGAAGGTGCCCGCGGCGAGCCACTCGACCCGCGTGCCGCCCGGCAGCAGCCATCCGTCCGGGCATTTCCAGAAGCGCACATGATGGCGCTGTGCGGGGTTGCCGTCGACCTCCTGCTGGTAGGCGAAATCCTGCTGCCGGCTGAAGAGAAATAGGGGGCTGACGGGGGCCTCGTCGTAGCTGCGGCGGCCGAGGGTCGATGTGATGATCCGCCACGACGACGCGAGGGTCACGGGATCGGCGCGTCGCCATGCGGCGGCCTCGAGCGCAGCCTCGATCTCTTCCGCCGTGCCACGGAAGGCCAGGTTGACCGGGTCGCCGAGCAGCCCGTCGCTCGTGCGGGTGCGGCCGATGAAGTAGTCGGGAACGTAGATCGTCGTGAGGATGCGATGGAGCCGCGGCAGCACGAGGTAGGCGAGCATGACCCAGAACACGATCGCGAACGGGATGCCCCACCATCCGACGCGGAACGTTTCTGTGAACCCGAGGTAGGCCAGCCAGATCGCCGCGAGCCCCGCGAAGACGAAGAAGAACCAGTCGAGCGCCACACCCACCGAGTAGCGGCGTCTGCGGTGCGGGGGATCCGACCGTTCCATAGGGTCACTCTAGAGATACCGCGCCCGGCCGTCAGCCCTGACGCCCGGTCACGCCCAGAGCGGCACGTCCGGACGGAACGCGAACGCCTGCTCGACGAGGTCGTCCGGCAGCTCGCCCAGCGACGCCGGTCGCCAGCGCGGCGCACCGTCTTTGTCGATCAGACGCGCGCGAACACCTTCCGGCAGGTCCGGCTGGGTGTGAGCGAACCACATCGCCAACCCGTACTCGCGCTCGAGCGTGGTGCGCAGGGTCGCATCCGTGCGAGCCGCCCGAACGGAGGCCAGTGTCACGGTCATCGCAGTCGGAGAGAGCGTTGCGAGCAGGTCGGCGGTGGCGGATGCCTCGGGCTCGGGCCGTTCGCGGAGCCCCGCGATGATCGCCGCCACGTCGGGGGCCGCAAAGACCGAGTCGATCCATGGCCGGCGGCGGGCCAGCTCCGATGGCTCGGGCGACTCGTCGAACAGCATCGCGACCTCGGTGGCACCCCCCGGGTCGGCGCGCGATTCGAGGGCTTCGCGGACGGCGTCGAGCCGCTCTGATGGCACGAGCAGGTCGGCGAATCCGGCGTAGATCGCGTCGGCTGCCGACATGGTCCCGCCCGTCAGGGCGAGGTACTCCCCCGAATGGCCGGGGGCGCGGGCGAGCAGCCGGGTGCCCCCGACATCCGGGGTGAATCCGATTCGCGTCTCGGGCATCGCGAGCGCCGAGCGCTCGGTCACGATGCGCACGGCGGCGTGACCGGCGAGGCCGATGCCGCCGCCCATGGTGACGCCATCCGCGAGAGCCACGATCGGCTTCGGGTACTCCGCGATGGCCGCGTTCAGCGCGTACTCCTCGCGAAAGAACGTCCCGGCACCCTCGGCGTTGCCGGACATGATGCTCTCGGCCAGGCCCCGCACGTCGCCGCCGGCGCACAGCCCCCGGTCGCCCGCGCCCTCGAGCAGGATGCGTTCGACATCGGGTTCGTCGCGCCATGCCTCGAGCGCTTCGCGCAGGCCCCGCACCATCCCGAGGTCGAGCGCGTTGAGCGCTTCGGGACGCTCGAGCACGAGCCGACCGACACCGCGGGTGAAGCGAGCCGAGACGCGCGAGGACTCGAGGGGCTGCGTTCTCATGTCCCGACCGTACCGCCGGTTCCTCTGCGTGGATCCCGTCTCACGCCCGGAAATCGGTCAAGATGAGGGGTACGGCGTCCGAGAGAGAGGTACGGCATGCCCCAAGGCGAGGTTCTGGAGTTCAACGGAGTCACCAAACAATTCGGTGCGGTGGCAGCCGTCCAGGACTTTTCGGCGCGCGTCGAACCGGGAGTCGTGACCGGATTCCTCGGGCCCAACGGCGCCGGAAAGACCACGACGCTGCGCATCCTGCTCGGGCTCGTGCGCGCCACGAGCGGTCGCGCGACCATCGGCGGTACGGCCTATGCCGACCTTGCCTCACCGTTGCGCTCCGTCGGTGCCGCCCTCGAGGCGGCCAGCTTCCACCCCGGGCGCTCCGCCGCCAACCACCTGAAGCTCTACGCGCAAGCCGCGCGGCTCCCCCGCATGCGCGTCGACGAGGTGCTCACGACCGTGGGGCTCGCGGATGTCGCGGGTCGACGGGTCGGCGGATACTCCCTCGGAATGCGTCAACGTCTGGGACTCGCGTTCGCCCTGCTCGGCGATCCCGGGGTGCTCGTGCTGGACGAGCCGACGAACGGCCTCGATCCCGAGGGGATCATCTGGATGCGCGGGCTGCTCCGCGAACTCGCACGCCAGGGACGCACCGTGCTGGTGTCTTCGCACCTGCTCACCGAGGTGCAGCAGACCGCGGACCGGCTCCTGATCATCTCGAACGGGTCCCTCGTCTTCCAGGGGTCGGTCGAAGACCTCGCCGAGCCCGCCGAACAGGCCGTCGTCGTGGATTCGCCGGACCGGCAGGCGCTCGCCGAGGCTCTCACTGCCGCCGGTGTCGCCTACGAGAACCTGCGGACCGGGGTCTCGGTGCGTGGCGCCGACCCCGCCGATATCGGGGCGATCGCCCTCACCGCGGGTGTTGCCCTGTCGGGACTGCAGAAGAAGGGACCCTCGCTCGAAGAGGTCTTCCTGGAGCTGGTCAACGGATCGCGCGTTCACCCGAGCGCCGCGGCGTCGCACACCGCAGCTCCGACAGCCGCTGCTTTGCCCGCGGAACCGGTCGCGGAAGAAGACGTTCCTGGGGAAGTGGTTGCCGAAGAAGTGGTTGCCGAAGGAGCGGCACCCGAAGAAGCGGCACCCGAAGAATCCGTCTCCGACGAGCCCGTGGCGTCGGCCGCCGTCGCGACCGAGGCCCCTGACAGCGCGCCCGCAGAGGCGGGGCCGACTGCCCTGCCCACCACTCCGGACGCGGATGATGACGAGGACGAGGACGAGGCTCTGCCGACCTTTGCCCCCGTGTCGTCGTTCGCGGTCGCCGCGACGGGGGTCATCGAGGTCGTACCCCGCGCATCCGACGACGACGATCCGGACCGGAGTGACGGACGCACCGACACCGGCGCGCATGACGAAGTCCGCGAAAACGACGACAACGAGGAGCGATCATGAGCCTTGTCGCCGCAACCCGCTCCGAAACCACGAAGGTATTCTCGACCGTCGGATGGTGGATCCTCGCGATCGTCCTCGTGCTCTATGTCGGCAGCACGGCCGGCGGTCTTGCCTTCGTTTTCGCGGCCTCGGCATCCGGTGATCTGACGGGCGGCGCCGGTGCCCCGACCGTCCCCGCCGACGGTCTAGCGCCGGTGCTCTACAGCATCGGCGGATCGATCGGATACGTCTTCCCGCTCCTCATCGGCACGCTCATGGTGACGACGGAGTTCCGCCACCAGACGCTCACCCCGACCTTCCTCGCCACCCCGAAGCGCGGCATGGTGCTGTGGGCGAAGCTCGCGGCCGGCGTCGTCATCGGGGCGATGTACGGCCTGATCTCGGTTGTCTCGGCGGCGCTGCCGGCAGCCGGGGTCCTCGCGGGCTTCGGGCTGGACACCGAACTGGGCTCCAGCGACACCTGGGCGCTGTTCGCCCGCACCCTTCTCGCACTCGTGCTGTGGACACTCGTCGGCATCGGCGTCGGCACGCTGGTACGCAACCAGGTCGTCGCGATCGTCATCGTCCTCGCTTTCACGCAGTTCGTGGAGCCGCTCCTGCGTCTGGCGGGAGGGTTCGTCGACTGGCTCGCCGAGGTCACCCGTTTTCTGCCCGGTGCGGCCAGCGACGCCCTGGTCGGGGCGAGCATCTACAACGTGATGGGGGCGGGCGCAGGTGACGCCCTCGAGTGGTGGCACGGTGGCATCGTCCTGCTCGCCTACGCGCTCATCCTGCTGCTGATCGGGCACATCGCCAGCTGGACCCGCGACGTCACCTGACGCGCGAATCGGCGCGGCGCCTGGTTTCAGACGTCAGATTCGGCAACAGGTTCCCTGCCGGGTTCCGTGCCGGGTTCTTTGTCGTCCTCTTTGTCTAGGTCGCCGTCGAGGCGCAGAGCTCGGACGAGTTCGCGGCCGTGGCGCGTCGTGACGAGCAGTCGCTCGTAGTCCTCGTGACCCTCGAGGTCAATGACGACACTGGGACGGCGACCGCGTATGACCGCGAAGTCTCGTCCCGAGCCGGACTTCCACGTGCCGATCGCCACGACGCTCGGCACCGTCGTGGCGGGGCTCGGCACACCGCGGAGCCAGATCCACGCGTCGTCGGTGAGCATGACCTTGGCGATCTGCTCGCGTGCGACCTGAATATTCCCGCGGCGGAATCCGATGGCCCGCTCGATGGGCGACAGCACGACCTCGAGTCGTTCCGAGTCGAGGAGCAGCGTCACCATGCCTCTAGTCTGCCAGCGGCCGGCCGCATCCGCCGCTCGCTTCGCTCACAGTGCGGCAACGATCAGTGAGGCGCCGCGGGTCAGTGAGCAGGGGCGACGGCGGACGCGGCTGCGCGGGCGGCCGCGGGAAGCGCGTCTACAATCCGTCCGAGAGCGACGTCGTCATGCGCGGCGGTGAGGAACCAGGCCTCGTAAACGCTGGGCGGCAGGGCCACGCCGGCGTCGAGCATGGCATGGAAGAAGTCCGGGTACCGCCAGGCATCCTGAGCGTGCACCGTATCGTCGTCGTGGGGGGCCTGCGGTGCGAACGCGACACCGAACAGGCTTCCGGCGCGCGGGACGGAGTGCGCGACACCCGCATCGCTCAAGGCAGCGGTCAGAGCATCGGCGACGACGGATGCCGCGGCATCCACCCGCGCGTAGACCTCGGGCGTCGCTGCGCGCAGCGTCGCGAGCCCCGCCGCGACCGACAGCGGGTTACCCGACAGGGTGCCCGCCTGGTACACCGGCCCGGTGGGGGCGAGCATCTGCATGACATCGGCGCGACCGCCGAGCGCCGCGAGGGGCATGCCGCCGCCGACGACCTTGCCGAAGGTGAAGAGATCCGGCGTGTAGCTCTCGCCCGCATCGTGCTGCAGACCCCAGTAACCGGCGGGGTGGACGCGGAATCCGGTCAGCACCTCGTCGAGGATGAGCAGCGCGCCGTGGGCGTGAACGATGTTGCTGAGCTCGGCGTTGTAGCCGGGCAGAGGCGCGACGACGCCCATGTTGGCGGCCGCGGCCTCGACGATGACGGCGGCGATGCGGTCGCCATGCACCGCGAAGACCTCGCGCACGGCGTCGAGGTCGTTGTAGGGAATGACGAGCGTCTGCGCGGCGATCGGCGCGGGCACCCCCGCGGATCCGGGCAGACCCAGGGTCGCAAGACCCGAGCCGGCAGATGCCAGCAACCCGTCGGAGTGACCGTGGTAGTGCCCGGCGAACTTGACCAGCAGATCGCGGCCCGTGGCGCCGCGGGCAAGACGGATAGCCGTCATCGTCGCCTCGGTACCTGTCGAGACCAGGCGCACGCGCTCGACCGGCCGGTGTTCGCCGACGCTCACGCGCGCGGCGATGAGCTCGGCCAACTCGACCTCGCCCTCGGTCGGCGCGCCGAACGACAGCCCGCGGCCCGCGGCATCCCGCACCGCCTCCACGACCTCGGGAGCGGCATGGCCGAGCAGCGCCGGACCCCACGATGCGACGAGATCGACGTACTCGCGACCGGTTGCATCGGTGATGTAGGCACCGCGCGCCGACGCCATGAACCGCGGCGCCCCGCCCACCGAACCATAGGCCCGAACCGGCGAGTTGACACCACCGGGAATCACCGAGCGGGCGCGGTCGAACAGAAGGGCATTGCGATCATCCATGATTCAATTCTCGTCGCTCACGAGACCCCGCCGCTCACGAGATGTCGTCGCGCAGCCACCCGGCCGCTTCGATGGCGGCGTACGTCAGGATCGCGCCCGCGCCGGCACGACGGATGGCGAGCAGCGCCTCCATCGTGGCCCCACGGCCGTCGATCCAGCCGTTGGCTGCCGCAGCCGCGATCATCGCGTACTCGCCCGACACCTGGTACGCCCAGACCGGAACGTCGACAGCCTCGCGAACCGATGCCAGCACGTCGAGGTAGGGCAGCGCGGGCTTGACCATGACGATGTCGGCGCCCTCTTCGACATCGATGACCGCCTCGCGCACGCCCTCGCGCGCATTGCCGGGATCGAGCTGGTAGGTACGGCGGTCGCCCTTCAGCTGGGAGTCCACGGCCTCGCGGAAGGGGCCATAGAACGACCCCGCGTACTTCGCGGCGTAGGCGAGCAGCGTCGCGTCGGAGAAGCCCGCCGCGTCCAGTCCGGCGCGAACGGCCGCGACCTGGCCGTCCATCATTCCCGACAGCCCGAGCATCTCGGACCCCGCGCGGGCCTGTGCGAGCGCCATCGAGACGTAGCGCTCGAGCGTGGCGTCATTGTCGACGCTTCCGCGGGCATCGAGCACACCGCAGTGACCGTGATCGGTGAACTCGTCGAGGCAGAGGTCGGTCTGCACGACGATGGCGTCGCCCACCTCTTCCACCACGGCGCGCGTCGCGACGTTCAGGATGCCGTTCTCATCATCGGCGCCCGAGCCGACCGCATCGCGGGTCTCGGGAACACCGAACAGCATGATGCCGCCGATTCCCGCCGACGCCGCGCCGACCGCGGCCGCGCGCAACGAATCGAGGGTGTGCTGAACGACCCCCGGCATGGACTCGATCGCCCGAGGCTCGGTGATGCCCTCGCGCACGAAGACCGGAAGGATCAGTTGCGCCGGGGCGAGGCGGGTCTCGCGAACGAGACGTCGCATCGCGGGCGATTGGCGGGTACGACGGGGGCGGCGTTCGGGAAAACTCACGGTGAGAACTCGTCGGCGGCGTGCGGCAGCGCAAGCCGCGAGACCGCGTCGATCAGGGCCGAGACGGTCTGCTGTTCGGCCACGACATCGACGTCGAGCCCTGCGCGCCGCGCGTCTTTCGCCGTGCGCGGACCGATCGCGGCGATAACCGTGCTCGCGGGGATCTCCGGAAACTGCAGGTGCACCTGCTCGGCCACCGACCCGCTCGTCACCAGGATCGCGTTGATGCGGCCGTTGGCGACATCGTGGGCGATGCGCTCGGTCACCGGCACACCGATCGTCCGATACGCGACGACGCTGCGGACGTGATGCCCCGCATCGCTCAGACGCCGGGTCAGGACGGGCTTCGCAATTTCGCTGCGGAGCGTCAGGATACGGCGAGGCTCGGGCTCGAGGGCGATCAACTGGTCGGCCATACCCGCGGCCGAGTTGTCTTGCGTGGGTACGAGGTCGACCCGATATCCCACGGCCTGCAGGGCGGCGGCTGTCGTCTCACCGACGGCAGCGACGCGCGTCGTCACCGGGATATTGACGCGGTGTGCGTAAAGCACGTCGACGGTGGTTGCGCTGGTGACCGTGAGCCAATCGAACCTGCCCGCAATCAGATCCTTGAGCGCCGCGTCGAGCGACGCCTGGTCACTGGTCGGAGCGAAGTTGATCAACGGTGCCACGACGGGTGTCGCCCCCTGCGAGCGCAAGCTCGCGGCAACACCATCACCCCAGGGGCCCCCGCGGGGGACGAGCACGCGCCACCCACTCAGGGGCTTCACCGCTTTCGCGGGACGCTCGGCTGCTGAATTCATGTAGAAGACCCTCGTGACACCAAGTCGGCTGCCCCACCATCAAGGAGTCGACGTGCGATCGCAGCCCCGATCAGCGCTGCTCGCACGGTCGGGTCCGCGCTGTCGGCGGCGTTCGCGCCATCGCCGCCGCCCGTCTGTCGAATATACCCCCTAGCCAGGGGCTCAGCGTGATCGAGCCCGACCCTGTGCGAACCGTCGACCGCGTAGACGACGGCGCGAACACGGACATCGTCATCGGTGACACTCGCGTGGACACCGACCGGAGCGTGACAGCCGGCCTCGATCCGCGCGAGGATCGTGCGCTCGATCGTCACCGCGAAACGGGTGGCGGGGTCTTCGAGCGGAGCGATGGCCGCGAGGATGTCTGGTGATGCATCCGCTCGCACCTCGATCGCGAGGGCGCCCTGTCCCGCTGCCGTCGGCCATTCCGCCAGACCCAGCGGCTCCAACAGGAGGCCGTCGGCCGAACCGATGCCCCACACGGCCTCGCCGCCGTCCGACTCGATCAGTCCGAGACGCGTCAGCCCGGCTGCGGCCAGCACGACGCCGTCGAGCTCTCCGTCTCGCACCCGAGCGAGCCGCGAGTCCACGTTGCCGCGCAGCTCCGCGACCCGCACGCGCGGCGCACGCCGTCGCAACTGCGCCTGGCGCCGGGGCGATCCGGTACCGATCGTGGCCGCGACGTTCTCTCCCGTACCGAAGTCGGCGAGCAGCGTGCCACGGGTGACCGAAACATCGCGGGGGTCGGCGCGGCGCGGCGTCACCGCTATCCGCAGACCCGGCGCCTCGGCGGTCGGAAGGTCCTTGAGCGAATGGACGAGCAGGTCGCACTCACCGGCGAGGAGTGCCTCGCGAAGACGGGTCGCGAAGACGCCCGTGCCACCGAGCTGCGCCAGCGGCGCGCGCGTGACGTCTCCCTCGGAAACGATCGGGACGAGCTCCACGGGCACCCCGGTCGCCGCGGTGATCGCGTCGGCGACATGTCCGGACTGCGCGAGAGCCAGGGCGCTGCGGCGCGTTCCCAGTCGGAGCGTCCCGGTCGTCACGCTGCGGCCGTCTCTGCAGGACGCGTCACTGCAGAACCTCGGGCACCTCGCTGAGCAGCAGGCGACGGCCCGTGTAGAAGGGCACCTCTTCACGAACGTGCATGCGCGCCTCGGTCGAGCGGAGGTCACGCATCAGGTCCACGAGCTCGACGACATCGTCCGCCTCGAGCGGCAGCAGCCATTCGTAGTCACCGAGGGCGAACGACGCGACGGTGTTCGCCAGCACACCCGTGAACGCCGCGCCCTGACGACCGTGTTCGGCCAGCATCCGCCGCCGATCGGCTTCGGGCAGCAGGTACCACTCGTAGCTCCGGACGAACGGATACAGGCAGAGCCAGCCCTTCGGCTCGATGCCGCGCAGGAATCCGGGCACGTGCGCGCGATTGAACTCAGCGTCCCGGTGGACACCCATCGCGTTCCATGTCGGAAGTAGGTTACGCAACAGCTCGGTGCGGCGGAGGCGGCGGAGATCCCGCTGCAGCTCTTCGGCACTGTCACCGTGCAACCAGACCATCAGGTCGGCGTCGGCACGCATCCCACTGACGTCATAGAAGCCGCGCACAGTGACGCCGCCCTCTTCGATGAGCGCGACGATGTCTTCGAGTTCGGTCTCGTCGACAGCGGCGACGGGTCGATCGGGATCACGCCGCCAGACAGCCCACAGCGTGAAGCCCGAGGGGTGCTCGGTGTCTTCGGGGGCTGCTGTGTGTGGGGCGGTGGATGCGGACGAGTGCGCGTGACTCTCGGTCATACTCCCAGTCTCACCCAGCGCTTCGGATCGGCCAAACCTGGCCCCTCCCCATCGGGCATTTTGCTGTGCAGGTCGGCATCTCTGGCGAAGACGGGGAAAGTGAGATCCGTCCTACGGAACAGAAACGGCGGATGCCCTCGCCGATGCCACGACACGATAGGCCCACCGGTATTTCGAGTTGTCCTGCGGGAATCGGACAATCATGTCCGGACCATCCCGAAACATCAGCGCGAGATCTCAGCACCCGCTAAGCAGGTGAAACCAAGGCGCTCATAGAAGCGGCTCAGACCGCGTTCAGTGTCGTCGAAAGTCAACGCGACAATCGAGGCACCCGACCCGATTGCATCATCCACGCTCGCCCGCACGAGACTTCCACCCAGCCCCTGACGACGTCGGGCGGGCACGACCGCCATCTGGTGAATCATGAGCATTTCCCGGGAAATCGCACTGACTCCCTACGCGACGGATGGGAGGAACGTTAGCGAGCGACAATGCTGGGCTCCTCGGACGGTGAGGAGTCGCCAGCAATAGCGGCGATCGCCTTGCCCAGCACCTCAGCCAGCCGATCATTCTTGCCCGTGTCTTGGGACTCGAATCGTGCGTGCACGAACTCGTCGCGCAGCAGTGTGCCAGGGGCGAACTGGGCCGCATCGATTCGGTAGCCGGCCTGTTCCGCGAGCTGAGCGAAGAACACGAACTGCGTGCGGGTGTTGCCCTCTCGGAAGCCATGAACCACGTTTATCTCACCCCAGCTCTCCGCGAGCTCGTGAATGAACCTTTCCCGCTCGAGCCCGCGCAGATAGTTCTTGTCGGCGAGCTTGGCGTACTCGGCCTCCGCAGCAGCCGTGAGGTGAGGGCCTGCACCGTAGTAGCGGTGTCCGTCCTTCGTCATGAACTGCCCCACCGGTGCGACCCGTTCCTGGCCCGCCCAATCGTAGACGTCCTGGAACACGTAGCGGTGGATCGCCTTCATGTGGTCGTAGTCGAACCGACCCGGCAACGGGTTCTCGCTCAACTCTTGAATCCGCGTGTGAGTGAACGCCTCCTCCATCGCAGCGAGCTTGCCCGGATCAGGTTCGCCATTCGGCGCGCCAGGCGTCGTGAACCTGTTCCTCAACACAGAAGTACCTGGGATGAAATAGTCATCCCAGGTACGAAAGATAGTGCCGCGGGGCATTAGCCCTGCACGTGCCTGCGGATCTCCGCGCGCGCTTCATCCCCCGTCAACTCACGTCGAGCTGCCTGCTTGACGATTGCGCGCAACGCGGGGTCGGTGATCTCGTGGCCAGCCAGAGCGAGAGCTGCATCCGCGAGCGCTAGACGGTCCTCAGCTGCGGTTTGTACCGGCGATGCGGCGGTCAGCGTGCGAACCATGATTGCCCCTCTCGTGGCGTGCTTCGATTCTACCGGTTTCGGGCCAAGAACGGTCTGTTTCGGTTTCGGAACGTGCGGAGATCAGCGCCGCGGCGCGGTATAGAGACGCACGCCTCCCCAGACGGCCATACCGACGAGTGCCGCCGCTCCGACGGCGATCGCGGCCGCCTGCACGGGACGAGTCTGGGCGAAGGCGCGCGCGCGATGCACCGCCCGATCCGTCAGGCGCGCCGCGCGCTTGGGAAGGTTCGCCTTCTCCTCGATCGCCGCGAGTGCAGCCTTCAACTCGGCCCGTGCCTGGGCGACGGGATCGCCCAGCTGCGGCACGAGAGTCCGCGGCAGCGGCACGAGCAGGCTGTCGGGACGGGGCGAATGCGCCTTGTCCGAATTCGTCAGATCAGAACTCATCGCGTACCTCCCGGACGATGTCGAAATCCTCTTTCACGGCACCGATCGGACTCTGCCGCCGGGAAGCTCGCTTGAACCGAACAATGCCGAGCAACACCAGAATCGCGACCACGACGAGCAGACCAGCACCGATCACCAGCGCCGACAGCCACACGGGCCACACGGTCGCCAGCCCGGCGATTGCCGCGGTGCCGAAGACGGGGATCGTCCAGAACAGGACGGCCAGTGCAACCACGAGCCATCCCGCACCGATCCCGTAGTCCTTCGCGGTCTTGGCAAGCCAGGACTTCGCCTGGTCGACCTCAGCGATGACCAGGTTGCGGACGAGTTCGGGAACTTCGCCGACGAGCGTCAGAAGACTGTCGTCGGCGCGGTCTCGCATACCTCGGGGGGATGCCACGGTCAGCTCTTTTTGGCGCCGTCGGTGGACGCCGCGTCGTCGATCTTCTTCTCGATGTTCGAGACGGACCGCTCGGCGGCCTTGGCCACGTCTTCCGAGCCGTCTTTGCCGGCCTTGATCGCCGCGTCGAGTCGCTGACCCGGCGTGGTGTCCTTGCCCTGCACCGCGCGAGTCACCTTGACGGCACCGTTCCACACTGCGCCGGGGATCGCCATCGCGGTGGATGTCGTGAAGTCCTTGGCGCGGTCGACCTGCTTCTGCACGGGGTCGAGGTTCCACACCTTGAGGGCTTGTTCCTTGATCTGTTCGTACCGCTCACGCCCCGCGCGGGTTCCGAGGACGTACCCCGCCGCCAGGCCGATCACGAGTCCCACTTTGCCCTTCATAGGGATCTCCTCACACTCGTGCTACGCCGTTTAGATCTTCGGTCCGAGTCTTTAGGTTAGCCCCGTATGCCAATTTCGGCATCCGGGTTGACATCAGGGACGTCGGTCCCACAAAAGGGCGGTGCGCACGCGCTCGCTCTCCGTCAGAGCATCGGGGACGACCTGCGCCAGTCCCGTTCCCGAGACCCACGCGCCGACGACCCCGAGCCCGGGGACAGCTGCGATGTGGGCGCGAGCCGCCGCTGTCTGCGCCTCTCGACCGATGACCGACGCGGGCTGGCTCTGCGTGTAGCGCTCGCGGTGCGCGCCGACGAGCTGATTCGTGTCGAGCGGAACGCCGAGAAGAGCGGATGCCTCGTTCAGGGCAAGCGCGGCGGCCTCATCGTCTGTCATCCCGGCGGTCGCGGCGGGTTCGCCCTGGCTGCCGAACGACACGCGCACGACGTGGCGGTGCGGCGCGAGCGCACGCGCTGATTCGGCCAGCCAGGCCCACTTCGCGGTCGCGTGGGTGAGGGCCTTGGCGGTGTACGAACCGGGCACGGTGAGCACGCCCGAACCGCGGGGTGCTGCGTCCAGTGCCGCTGCATCGAGAACGAGCGAGACGACTTCGATCTCGGGCGCGGCGCCCGAGGTTGCGCCGCTCGCGCCGGCCGCGTCCGCGTCCGCGTCTGTTTCTGCGGCGGTCGGCGCCTCGCCCGCTCCGGCGTCCAGCGCCGGAACCGAGGGACGCAGCAGGGCCCGCGCCATCCGTTCCTCCGTCGCGACGATCACGGCGTTCGCCGCGAGGGTGCCCGTTTCACCGCCGAGGGTGCCCTCGATCTCGATCTGCCACCCGTCCGGGGTCTGCGTCAGCGCCGCCGCACGCGCCTCCGTCAGCACGGTCACTCCCAGCTCGTCGAGGCGGGCGAGCAGGGCGTCGACGATGCGCCCCATACCCCCGCGGATACCCTCGACCGCTCCCCCGGGCGCCTTGGTCGCCCGTTCGGCACCGAGTACCGAGACGGCACCGCCGAGGGAGCCCGTGCGTGTGAGGGCGGCGTTCAGCCCGGGCGCTGCGACGTCGACGTCGATGTCGGCGGGGCGGGCCGAGTACACGCCCTGCACGACGGGGGCGACGAGGCGATCGAGCACGCGAGATCCCATCCGCGTCGATACCAAGGCACCGAGGCTGTGGGTGTGACCGATCGTCAGGACCGGCCGCAGGCGATCCAGATAGGCCCGCCAGGCTCCGGGCCAGCCGATGACACGGCGAACATCGGGGTCGAACGGGTTCGCCGGAATACCGAGTACTCCGCCCGCCGGGAGGGGTGCCGCGCCGCCCGGCACGCCAGGAATCCCGCCGAGCCACGCACGACCGCCGCTCGGCGCGACGATCTCTGCCCCGAGGCCCAGCTCGTCGATCAGGCGTCGCACGTGCCCGCCGCGCGTGGCATAACTTTCGGCCCCGACATCCAGAGTCAACCCGCCGACCTCGGCCGTGCGGATCGCCCCACCGACGCGGGGCGACGCCTCGAGCACCGTGACGTCCATCCCGATCCGTGCGCACTCCCAGGCCGCGACGAGCCCCGCGATCCCGCCGCCGACGACGACGACCCGGGTATCGCGGGCGCGTTCGATCAGTTCGGCCGAGAACGGCGCCGAGGCGTCTGGACTCATGTGTCCTCGCCGTCGACGACCGAGTGCGCGAGCTGCACGATGCGGGTCAGCACGTCGGGGTCGGTCTCGGGCGTGACACCGTGACCGAGGTTGAGAACATGGGCGCGGGCTGCGCGTCCACGCTCGAGCACGTCACGCACGTGGGCCTCGAGCACCGGCCACGGAGCCTGCAGCAGCGCGGGATCGATGTTGCCCTGCACGGTGACGTCGGGCCCGAGCACACGGGCGGCATCGTCGAGCGTCGTGCGCCAGTCCACGCCCACCGCATCCGCCAGGCCGTCGAGGCGCATGTCGTCGAGGATCGGACCCGTGCCGACGCCGAAGTGGATGGTCGGCACTCGGCCCGCAACCGCCGACAGGGCGGTGTGCGAGTGTGGCGCGGCGAAGGCCCGGTAATCAGCACGGGAGAGCGAGCCCGCCCACGAGTCGAACAGCTGCACGGCGGATGCGCCCGCCTTTACCTGCACGTCGAGGAACACCCCCGCGACCCGGCCGAGCCAGTCGGCGAGCGCGTGCCACGAGGCGGGATCGGCGTGCATCATCGCGCGCGCACGCAGGTGCTCCTTCGAGGGGCCACCCTCGACGAGGTAGGCGGCCAGGGTGAACGGCGCACCGGCGAAACCGATCAGCGGCGTCGTGCCCAGTTCATCCGTGACCCGTCCGATCGCCTCGGTGACCGAACCGGATGCCTCGGCCACCTCGGCCGGGTCGATCGCCGTCAGGCGGGCAACATCCGCGGCGCTCCGCACGGGGTTCGCGAAGACGGGGCCACGGCCCGGTTCGATCTCGACCTCCACACCGGCGAGGCGCAGGGGTACGACGATGTCGCTGAAGAAGATCGCGGCGTCGACGTGGTGGCGCCGGACGGGCTGCAGGGTGATCTCAGAGGCGAGTTCGGGGTCGAGGCAGGCATCCAGCATCCGTGTTCCCACGCGCAGTGCCCGATATTCGGGCAGGGAGCGACCCGCCTGACGCATGAACCAGACCGGGGTGCGGTCGGGGCGGTCGCCGCGGAGGGCGCGCAGGAGCGGGGCGTCGGAAAGTTGCATGGCTCCATCCTCCCTCGCACCCGCTGGGTGCGGGCTAACCGGGACGAGCGGTGGGGGTGCACACGGACGGTAGGCTAGGTAGGTGCTGCTGTGTATCTCGGCGAGTCACAAGACCGCCGCCTTCGATCTTCTCGAACGGCTCAGCGTTCACACGACCGATATCGCTCCCCTCATCGCGGAGCACGACTCGTGCGTCCGCGGAGCCGTCGTGCTGGCGACGTGCAACCGCTTCGAGGCCTACGTCGACATGGACGAGCCCGTCACCGCGGCGGGTCCCGTCGGCGTCGAGGCCGTTCTGCTCGCAGCCGAGGCGGCCACGGGCGTCAGCGCTTCCGAGTTCGAGGGTTCGTACCGCGTGGTCACGGGTCCGGATGTTGCAGAGCACCTTTTCGCCGTTGCATCGGGCCTCGAGTCGGTCGTCGTCGGCGAGGGCGAGATCGCGGGTCAGGTGCGCCGGGCGCTGACCGACGCACGCCGGCAGGGCACCACCTCGGGTGAGCTCGAGCGGCTCTTCCAGCGCGCGAGCGAGGCACAGCGGGGTGTGAAGAACGCCACCGCGATCGGCCGCGCCGGGCGCTCACTCGTCCGACTCTCGCTCGAACTCGCCGACAGCCGCTTCACCGACTGGACCGACCTCGACGTCCTCCTCGTCGGCACCGGCGCTTACGCCGCTGCCACGCTCGCAGCGCTGCGCGACCACGGGGCCGAGCGCATCGCCGTCTACTCCCCCTCGGGGCGCGCGAAGGTCTTCGCCGCGAAGCACGGCATCGCATCGATCGACGATGCCGAGTACGCGCGCGCCGCGGCCTCGGCCGATCTCGTCATCACCTGCACCAGCGCCGACCATCACGTGCTCGACGCCGCCGTGCTGCAACGAGGATGCGCCGAACTTGTCGGCGAGCTGCGCCGCATCACCCCCGCAGAGGCTGCGGAATGCCCCGTCTCGCATAGCGCGGGCGCGCGTCGCCTCGTGATCGACCTCGGTCTTCCGCGCAACGTCGACCCGGATGTCGTGACCGTCCCGGGTGTCGACCTGCTTGATCTCGAGACCGTGCGACTGCACGCCCCGCTCGAAGAGCTGCAGGCGACCGCTGAAGCGCGCGAGATCGTGCGGGATGCCGCGCAGAAGTTCGCGCTCGCGGGTCGACGCCAGAGCCTCGCCCCCGCTGTCGTTGCACTCCGCGAACACGCGTTCGCTGTGCTGGAAGACGAGATCGCGCGCGTCCGGGCCCGCGGAGACGAAGACGGCCGCACCGAGCAGGCCATGCGCCATCTTGTGGGCCGTCTGCTCCACATCCCTACGGCTCGTGCGCAGGATCTGGCGGCCCGCGGTCAAGCCGACGACTATGTCGCCGCGCTCGGCACGCTGTTCGGCATCGACGTCACCGCACGGGTTTCGGCAGCGCGGGATGCCGCAGTAGCCGACGACGTCGCCTGATCCGCCCGTGGCACCCGATCCGGCCGCGGCGCCGGGCACCGGCCCATTGGCCCGCGACGTCTACTGGGTCGTCGGGGAGGACCGACAGCTGAACCCCGTCGCGCGTGGCGTGCGCTGGGTCGGCACCGTCGCCGCCGGGCTGCTCGATATCGGGGATGCTCCCGCCCTGAGCGATATCGTCATCCGCCTCGTCTCCGACGACAGCGAAGTCGGGCGAGTACGCCAGGGTTCTTTGGTCGACTTCGAAGGATCGATGCGCGCCCTAGCATCCGATCTCGAAACCATGACCCCCGAGGCGTTCGCCGAAACCTGGCTTCGACACTGACCCCGACCCCGCGTACTTCAGGTCGAAGCGCCGCACGGCGAGTGCAAAACTGAACGCATGACGCTGCACATCACGGGCGACGACGCCGCCGATCGCCTTCTGAGCGATGACCCCCTGGCCCTGCTGATCGGGATGCTGCTGGACCAGCAGGTCGCGATGGAGACGGCCTTCGCCGGGCCCCTGAAGATCCAGGAGCGGGTCGGGTCGGTCGATGCCGCGACCCTCGCGCACTACGATCCCGACCAGCTCGCCGAGGAGTTCAAGAAGTCGCCCGCTGTGCACCGCTACCCCGGATCGATGGCGGGTCGCGTGCAGTCGTTGTGCACCGCGATCGAGGACGACTGGGACGGGGATGCCTCGCAGATCTGGACCCGGGACGACCCCGACGGCCGCGAGGTGCTCAAGCGCCTGAAGGCCCTCCCCGGGTTCGGTGAGCAGAAGGCGAAGATCTTCCTCGCCCTGCTCGGCAAGCAGTACGGGTACGCGGGGGACGGATGGCGCGAGGCATCCGCTCCCTACGGTGAGGACGGTTCGTTCCGAAGCGTCGCCGACATCGTCGGCCCCGAGTCGCTGCTGAAGGTGCGCGAGCACAAGCAAGCGATGAAGGCCGCTGCGAAGGCCTCCTAACGCCACGCGCGCGTTCGGCCGCGCATCCTCACGTCTCGCCGAGTGCGCCGGATGTTCGCGAGTCAGCCTGTTGTTCGCGGCTGCCACGCGGCGCACTCGCCGCTAACCGGCGCACTCGGCACGCGCTGGACCTCGATGCACGCGACGACCCGTGGACGATCGGACCGTGAGAGCACTCCTCGACACCAACATCCTGATCGCGCGATCATCACCGACCGAGCGAGCCGTCGACCTCTCGGGATTCAGCCGCACCTTCGTGAGCGCACTCACCTGGTCGGAGTTGACGAGAGGACTGCATGCGACTTCGAGTCTTGATCACTACAAGGAGCGACTGGCGCGGATCGACGCGGCGCGGCACACGTTCGGAAGTGGGCTCGCCTTCGACGACGAGTGCGTTGCCGCATACGACCGGATCCTGGCGCGCGTCAGCTCTCGAGGGGGCAACGTTCGAGCGCGCGTCCTCGACCGGATGATTGCAGCGACCGCGATCGTCCACGACATGACCGTCATCACCCGCGATCAGTCCGGGTTCGCCGGCTTAGAAGGACTGGTCGACGTCGAGGTGCGGTGACGCCGGGCGTCCCTTGTCGACCTAGGCGCCGCGCAGGCGCTCCGCGAGGTACGCGTGCACCTCGGCGAGCGGCACGCGCTCCTGCACCATCGTGTCGCGGTCGCGCACCGTCACGGCCTTGTCTTCGAGCGAGTCGAAGTCGACCGTGATGCAGAACGGCGTGCCGATCTCGTCCTGGCGGCGGTAGCGACGCCCGATGGCTCCGGCGTCGTCGAAGTCGATGTTCCAGTCGCCGCGCAGATCGGCGGCGAGCTCGCGGGCCATCGGCGAGAGCTGCTCGTTGCGCGAGAGCGGGAGCACCGCGACCTTGATCGGCGCGAGGCGGGGGTCGAGCCCGAGCACCGTGCGGGTGTCGGTGCCGCCCTTGGCGTTCGGCACCTGCTCTTCGCGGTACGCGTCGACGAGGAAAGCCATCATTGCGCGCGTCAGGCCGAACGAGGGCTCGATGACATACGGCGTGTAGCGCTCCCCCGTGGCCTGGTCGAAGTACGACAGGCTCTGACCGGATGCCTCGCTGTGACTCGTCAGGTCGTAATCGGTGCGGTTGGCCACACCCATCAGTTCGCCCCACTGCTTGCCCGGGAACCCGAAGGCGTACTCGACGTCGATCGTGCCCGCGGAGTAGTGCGCGCGGTCTTCCTTCGGCACGTCGTAGCGACGCATGTTGTCGGGGTCGATGCCGAGGTCGATGAACCAGTCCCAGCAGGCTTCGACCCAGTGCTCGAACCACTCCTGCGCCTCGGCGGGAGGCGTGAAGAACTCGATCTCCATCTGCTCGAACTCGCGCGTGCGGAAGATGAAGTTACCGGGCGTGATCTCGTTCCGGAACGACTTGCCGACCTGGCCGATGCCGAACGGCGGCTTCTTGCGCGAGGCCGTGAGCACGTTGGTGAAGTTCACGAAGATGCCCTGCGCCGTCTCGGGACGCAGGTAGTGCAGGCCGGTCTCGTCGTCAACGACCCCGAGGTACGCCTTGACCAGACCCGAGAATGCCTTCGGCTCGGTGTACTGGCCCTTCGTGCCACAGTTCGGGCAGGGGATGTCGGCGAGACCGTTCTCGGCCGCGCGACCCTTGCGGGCCTCGAAGTCCTCGATCAGGTTGTCGGCGCGGAACCGCTTGTGACAGTGCAGGCACTCCACGAGCGGGTCGGTGAACGTTGCGACGTGACCGGATGCCTCCCACACACGCTTGGGCAGGATGATCGACGAGTCGAGGCCGACCATGTCGCCCCGGCCGCGCACGAACGTCTGCCACCACTGGCGGCGGATGTTCTCTTTCAGCTCGGTACCGAGGGGGCCGTAGTCCCACGCCGAGCGAGAGCCGCCGTAGATCTCACCGGCTTGAAAGACGAAGCCGCGGTGGCGGGCGAGGGCGATGACCTTATCGAGGCGGGACTGTTCGGCCATGGTGGCTCCAATGGTCGGTGTGGCGGGGCGCGATTGCACGAGATCACGGGCGCGGCAGGGCTTGCAATATGGCCGCGGCATCCTTCCCCGATCTTAGTCGCGGCAATGTGCGAGGCGTCCGCAAGGGGGTTGCACGCCGCGCGCAGCGACCTAGCATCGGAACATGACTGAGCGCGAGTTCGATGTCGTGGTGATCGGTGCGGGACCCGTCGGCGAGAACGTCGCCGACCGAGCCGTGCAGGGCGGACTCACCGTCGCAATCGTCGAGGGTGAGTTGGTCGGCGGCGAGTGTTCGTACTGGGCGTGCATGCCGACGAAGGCCCTGCTGCGACCGGGTGCCGCGCTGCGGGCGGCTCGGAGCGTCCCGGGCGCGCGCGAGGCCTTCGGCGCTCCCCTCGACGCCGAGGCGGCGCTGCAGTTCCGCGACACCGCGACGTCCGGGTGGGATGACGCGGGTCAGGTGTCGTGGCTCGACAGCGCGGGCATCACCCTCGTGCGCGGACACGGACGGATCGCCGGTGCGCGCCGCGTCGAGGTGACGACCCCGGATGGCTCTGTCGAGACGCTCATCGCACGTCACGCAGTCGCGGTCTGCACCGGGACATCCGCAATCATCCCCGATATTCCGGGCCTGGCCGAGGCATCCCCCTGGACCAATCGAGAGGCGGCGGCCGTGCAGGTCGTCCCCGAGCGCCTCGTGATCGTCGGGGGCGGGGTCGTCGCCTCGGAGTTCGCGACAGCATTCTCGAGCCTCGGCTCGCACGTGACGATGCTCGTCCGCGGCGATGCGCTGCTCACGGCGAACGAACCGTTCGCCGGCGAACTCGTGCTCGACGCGCTGCGCGAGGAAGGGGTCGACGTTCGCACCGAGACTTCTGCGGCGCGCATCGATCGGACAGCAGATGGCGCACTCACCATCTCTCTCGGCGACTCCCCCGACGCCGAAACCCTGCACGCCGACGAGATCCTGATCGCCACGGGTCGCCACCCCCGCACGGACGACATCGGTCTCGACTCGATCGGTCTGGAGGCCGGGCGCTCGCTGGAGACCGACGACACCCTGCGTGTGCTGGGCGCGGACGGAGAGCCCGATCGGCGCGGGCGGCGACGAGCCGGGCTGGCTATACGCGGTGGGCGACGTCAATGGCCGCGTGCTGCTGACGCACCAGGGCAAGTACCAGGCGCGTGCGGCCGGTGACGTGATCGCGGCTCGCGCCCTCGGACAGCCCATCGACGACGCCCCCTGGGGCCGCCACGTTGCGACCGCGGATCACGCCGCGGTTCCACAGGTCGTCTTCACCGAACCCGAGGTCGCGGCGGTGGGCATCACCGCCGCCGAGGCCGAGCGCGCGGGCCGCGAGGTGACGGTCGTCGACTACGACCTGCACAACATCGCCGGGGCCTCCGTCACCGCGAAGGGCTACACCGGGCAGGCCCGCCTGATCGTCGACCCCGCGACGCGCACGGTCGTGGGTGCGACGTTCGTCGGGGCGGGTGTCGCCGATCTGCTGCACTCGGCGACGATCGCGGTCGTCGGCGAGGTGCCGATCGAGCGCCTCTGGCACGCCGTGCCCTCGTACCCGACGCTCAGCGAGGTGTGGCTGCGGTTGCTCGAGGCGCTCGGCCGCGACACCGCCTAACCACCGAAGCCGCACCAGTCGGCGACCCAGGCGAGGATCTCGCCCTTGATCTCGGCGGGCACCGCCACCTCGACCACACCCGCGGCGCCACCCGTCGCAACGGTGATATCGAAGATCGTGCCGCGCTTGTCTTCCATCACCGCATGCGGGTCGCAGCGCAACGGCACGAGAGGCACGCGCACCCTCTGGGATTCGCCGCGAGCCGTCCACCTCGGCACCCACGACGAAGGGCGCCGCACCGGACGGGTCGAACATCAGCAGGTTCGTCGTTTCGACGGTGTCGATGCGCGCCTCACCCTCGCCGCCGGACGGAGAGATGTCGAGCGTCAGTGACGCTGGAGCCCCAACATCCGACGGCTCGAACGCAGCCCACGACAGCGCCACGACTTCGGCGAGGCGTTCGCGCAGGCACTCCTTCTGGTGCAGCAGCGGTATGAAGGCGAGGGAGTCGGGAACGGATGCCTCGGCCACCTCGGTACGACCGCCCAACTCGTACTCCAGCTCGAGGGTGGTCGACTCGGCGGCCCCATCCTTGTCGCACACGACCGGTGGAAGATCGACCCGCATGTCGAGGGTGCGCCCCGCGGACACCGGCGAGCGCTTGTCACGCACGATCGGCGTTTCGAACCGCGCGTCGGCGAGTGAGATGCGTGTGACCACCAGGTCGTCTTCGCCCGCATTCTTCAGCCGGAGTTGGGCCGTACGATCCACGACATCCGAACGCAGCTGGATCAGCTCGACACTCACGCCCGCGGGCAGCTCCCCCGGCTGCGGATCGGACGGGGCGCACGCCGTGATCGCGAGCCCGACCATGAGCAGGGCGACAACCGCCGCGATCCCGCGCGTCACGTCAGCCGTCCATCACTTCGAGCCGAGAGTCACGTCGACCCGTTCGTCGCGACGTGCTCGGCGAACAGCCCCGGCCAGGCCATGATGCCGTAGGGCGTTCGGGCGATGACGATGCGGCTGCGCGGGATCAGCTCGTGCAGCTTGTTGGCGGTCTTGACCGGATGCGTCCGGTCGCCTGTCCACGCCAGGATCAGCGTCGGAACGTCGATGCCGGCGATCGCCTTTCGATCGGGCAGGTCCGTGGACGCCGCGCCCCGCATGATCGTCGGGAGCAGCTTCTCGCTGATCGACGGACGGGTCTCGGGCATGTCCGCGAGCGCCGGCGGGACCGGCGCCGTGCTGCCCGCTTCGACGAATGCGCTGATGCCGTGCTTCTCGACCAGATCGGCGTTCTGCAGATAGGTCTCAGCCTGCGCGCGACGGCTGCCCCAGGCGGTCGGCGGCACGACGAGGGTCAGGCTTGCGAACCGCTTCGGCTTGCGCACCGCCGCGTGCAGCAGCGTGCCCGTCCCCATCGACGGTCCGATCCCGTGCACCTTCTCACCCGGGGCGACGTGGTCGAGCAGCGCGAGCAGATCCTTCGCCAGACGGTCCCACCGGTAGCTGGACGGATTCTTCTTGCCCGTGGACCCGCCGTGCCCGCGCGCGTCGTACCTCAGCACGCGGTGGTCGCGGAGTGCGCGACCCAGATCCAGCCCCAACTGAGCGTCCCGCACGCGGCTCGACGTCAGGCCGTGCAGTTGAACCACCAGGGGGCCGCTGTCGCCCGTGATGTCGTAGTCGAGCGTGGCACCCCTGACATCGAGTGTGGGCACGAAACCTCCGGTTCCAGGCGGGAGTCACAGGCACGAGATATTCGCCCCTTAGACTACGGCGCCATGCGCCTGACGAATGTCGCCCAGATGTCCCTGCCCCGGGGCACCCTGCAGAGCTTCGCGGCGCGCGCGCGCGAACGACCCGGCAAGCGGCTGCCGATCTCGTTCGATCAGCGTCGGCACGTCGGTGAGGGCGCCCGCCCGGGCTCGTGGATGGCCGTGGCCTTCCGACTCCCGGTGGGCACGACGCTCGACGACGTAGCGGCGGCGTGGATGGCGGTGATCGGCCGTCATGGGACTCTCCGAAGCGCCTTTTCGTACGACGACGCAGGCGAGCTCGCACTGCATGAGATCGAGGTCGAGGGCGGCGAGTGGATCCAGCATCCCGTCGGCGACGACGAACTCACCCGCGACGTGCTGCGTGGGGTGCTCGACGCCGCCTGCTCTCCCTTCGAGCGGCCCTCGCACCGGGTGTGCGTCGTGGCCCCGGAGACCCCCGACCCGCTCGATCCCCGCCCCACGGCGGTTATCGGATCGGACCACGCCCACGTCGACATGTGGTCGCTCCTCGTGCTCGTGCGCGACATGGTGACTCGTCTGTCGGCACATTCGGGCGGGGACCCGGTGCCCGCGGCATCCTTCGCCGAACACTCCGACGTGCTCGAACGGATGCCTCCGGCTCCCGCCGATGTCAGACAGCGCTGGAGCGACATCCTGGAGATCGAGGGCGGCGCCATGCCGGCCTTCCCCCTCCCCCTCGGCGACCTCTCGTCCCCGCGCCGCGAGGTGGTCGAGGTGCGCGATGTTCTGGCCGCCGACGAGACCCGCGTATTCGAGGCACGAGCGACCGACCGGGGCGTGCGGATGACCGCGCTTGCCCTGTCGGTGCTCGCCGAGACAACGGCCCGTATGAGTGGGGCGCCGCTCCGCGCCGTCTTTCCCGTGCACAGCCGAAACGAGCCGCGCTGGCACGACTCGGTGGGCTGGTTCATCACCAACTCCGTCATTCAGTTCACCGCGACCGACCCCGTCGCATCCGCCGCCGCCGTCAAAGACGCCCTCGCGCTCGGTTCGTATCCGCTCGCACCCATTTTCGCGCCATACGGCGGCATGCCCGCGGGCCCCGGCATGTTCGCGATCTCCTGGCTCGACACTCGGCGCCTGCCTCCCGTCGAGGCGGCACTGGGCATCCAGTACGTCTCTGCCGTGATCGAGACGGACGGCGTCATGATCTGGTTCATCGTCAACGACGACGGCCTGCATCTGCGCTGCCGCTACCCCGATACTCCTGAAGCGCGCGCGAACGTGGGCGGGTGGCTCGACATGATCGAGAAGGGTCTGCGCGACGTCGTCGCGTGAGCGAAAGGGCTCGGTCCAGTGAGCGTCGCGCACGCCCTTTCATGAGCGCGAGGCACACCCCGGCTCCCTCTCAGTGGGCACCGGCGACCCTCACCCCGTCGACCCGCCGATAGCCTGGGTCGGTGGGTTCACGTGAAGCAGGCGACCGAAATCGCCTGACTCGTATCCCCCCGCAAGGCGCAATCGTCGCCGTGCTGGCCCTCGCCGGCCTCTGCGCGTCATTCATGTACACGCTCGTCGTGCCCATCCAGGCGAAGCTTCCCGAGCTGCTCGACGCGTCCCGCGAAGATACGGCGTGGGTCGTCACCGCGACGCTGCTGACCGCCGCCGTCATCACGCCGATCGCCGGACGCCTCGGCGACATGTACGGCAAGCGGCGCATCGTCATCGCGCTCCTCGCGTGCCTGATCCTGGGCTCGGTCATCGCTGGACTCTCGACCAACATCGTCGGCGTGATCGTCGGGCGTGCGCTGCAGGGCGCCGTGACCGGAGTCGTTCCGCTCGGCATCTCGATCCTGCGAGACGTCGTCCATCGCGACCGGCTTGCCACATCCGTCGCCCTGATCAGCGCGACGATGGGCGTCGGCGGGGCACTCGGACTGCCTCTCAGCGCGCTCGTGACCGAACGGACCGACTGGCACGTGCTCTTCTGGGTCGCCGCCGGGCTCGGCGCGGTCGTCCTGCTGCTCGTCGTCTGGATCATCCCGGTGAGCGTGCTGCGCACCCCCGGTCGATTCGACTACATCGGGGCGCTCGGGCTCGCTGTGGGCCTGACCGGCATCCTTCTCGCCATCTCGCGCGGAAACGAGTGGGGCTGGGCGAGCGCGCCCACCCTCGCGTGCGGGCTGGGCGGCGTCGCCGTTCTGCTCGTGTGGGGCTGGTATCAGTTACGCGCCGCGGAACCGTTGTTGGATCTGCGGGTGGCTGCGCGGCGGCCCGTCCTGCTCACCAACCTCGCCTCAATAGGCATGGGCTTCGCGCTCTTCGGGTCGAACATCGTCTTCCCTCAGCTGCTCGAGCTGCCCGTCGGATCGGGTGCCGGCCTCGGGCTCTCGCTCATCGGTGCGGCCCTCGTGGTCATGCCCGCGGGACTCGTCATGATGCTGATCTCTCCGCTGGCCGGACGTCTGGAACGGACGATCGGGCCTCGCGCGCTCCTGACCGGCGGCGCCATCGCCCTCGTCATCGCCTACGCATTCGTGTACTTCTTCTCGAGCGAGGTCTGGCACATCCTGCTTGCGAACATCCTCGTCGGGGTGGGCATCGGGCTCGGATTCGCGGGGATGCCGATGCTGATCATGCGCGCCGTACCTGCGAACGAGACGGGGGCCTCGAACGGCCTGAACGCCCTCTTCCGCTCGGTGGGCACGAGCACGGCCGCCGCGGTGCTCGGCGCCGTGCTCGCGGCCATGTCGCAACCGTACGAGGGTGTCGCTGTGCCGACTGGCGCGGCGTTCCAGACGAGCTTCCTGCTCGCCGGTGGGGCCGCCGTCATCGCCCTCGTGCTCTCGCTCCTGATCCCCCGCCACGCGACGCCCATAGACCACGCATCCATCCCCGACGGACGCTGAGGCGGCACGGGGTCTACTAACCTGGCGCCCATGAGCGACGAACACCGAGTCGAGTCGACGCAGACCGACGAAGCATCCGCCGAACCGCGCGGCGGTAGTCGCGACACCCGCTTCTTCGGTCAGCCCTGGGAGCTCGCCCACATCTTCGGCGTCGAGATGTGGGAACGCTTCAGCTTCTACGGCATGCAGGGAATCCTGCTGATCTACCTGTACTACTCGGTGGCCGAAGGCGGCCTGGCGATCCCCAAACCGATCGCGGCGGGAATCGTCGGGGCATACGGCGGCGCCGTCTACCTGTCCACGATCCTCGGAGCATGGATCGCCGACCGCCTGCTCGGTTCGGAGCGCGTGCTCTTCTCCAGCGCCATCGTGATCATGGCGGGACACATCGCGCTCGCGTTGCTCCCGGGCGTCACGGGGGTAGGCGTAGGGCTCGTGCTGGTCGCGGTCGGGTCGGGCGGGCTGAAGGCCAACGCGACCTCCGTCGTCGGCACGCTCTACTCGGCCGACGACCCGCGCCGCGATTCGGGGTTCTCGCTGTTCTACCTCGGCATCAACCTCGGCGCTTTCCTGGGCCCTCTGCTCACCGGCCTGCTGCAGACAACACTCGGGTTCCACTGGGGTTTCGGCCTGGCTGCGGTGGGCATGGCGTTCGGCCTGATCCAGTACTCGTTCGGACGCAAACAGCTTCCCGACGAGGCGCGCCGGGTGCCGAATCCCCTCCCTCGCGCGCGCCGTCCGCTCGTGATCGGCGTGGCCGTTGCGGGGCTCGCCGCGATAGCCCTCGCCGTCTTGGTCGGACTGATCCGAGTCGAGAATCTCTCGGTGATCGTGATCGGCGTGACCCTCGTCGCGGCGCTCGGCTACTACGCCGTCATCCTGTCGAGCCGCCGCATCACGGCGACCGAACGCTCACGGGTCCTCGGCTTCATCCCCCTGTGGATCACGAGCGTTGCGTTCTGGTCGCTGTACCAGCAGCAGTTCACCGTGCTGACCATCTACTCCGACCAGAAGCTCAACCGCGATCTGTTCGGATGGGAGATGCCCGTCTCGTGGGTCCAGTCCATCAACCCGGTGTTCATCATCATCCTGTCGGGCGTCTTCTCGGCTCTCTGGCTGAAGCTCGGGCGCCGCCAGCCGTCCACGCCGGTCAAGTTCGCGCTCGGTGTCGCGATCATGGGCGTCGCTTTCCTGCTGTTCCTGCCCTTCGCCGGCGGGGGCGCGAACTCTACCCCGCTGCTCGCGATCGTCGGGATCCTGTTCGTCTTCACCGTCGCCGAGCTGCTGCTGTCGCCGATCGGGCTCTCGGTCAGCACGAAGCTCGCGCCCGAGATGTTCCACACGCAGATGGTGGCGCTGTTCTTCCTCTCCGTCGCGCTCGGGACGGCGATCTCGGGGTGGCTTGCGCAGTTCTTCGACGTCGACAACGAGGTGCCCTATTTCTCGATCCTCGGCTGCATCGCCATCGTCGTCGGCATCGGCATGGTGCTGTCGGTCCGTCCGGTCCTGAAGCTGATGAGGGGCGTGCGCTGAGCTCAGGCCGCTCGCACACGGTTGCGTGGGCGCCGACGGGCCGGGGCCACATTCGGCGGGACGACGGACTCGGGAACTCCGCCGATGTCGTGGCGAACTCGAGCCTCCTAGACGGTGTCGTCGCGTCCTGCCAGCGGGCGAGCCTCATTCCCGGATCCTCGTCTCGACCAGCGCCAGGGCGTTGCCACCCAGGATGCGCCGCGTGATCTCTTCCGACAGACCCGCCTCGCGGATCTTCGCGACCGGCTCATCGAGACCCATGTCGAAGGGGTAGTCGCTGCCCAGAACCGCACGGTCTTCGCCCGTAACCTCGACCAGGGCACGGAGCGTGCGCTCGTCGTGAACGACGGTGTCGAACCACAGCTTCCGCAGGTAGGTGGACGGCGGATGCTCACACCCTCGAGCATCCGGACGCACCCGCCACGCGTGGTCCGAACGGCCGATGACGGTCGGCAGGTATCCCCCACCGTGCGCGGCGACGATCTTCAGCCCCGGGTGGCGATCGAGCACCCCGGCGAAGATCAGATGCGAGAGCGCGACCGCGTTCTCGGTCGGCTGACCGACCGTGTTGGCGAGGTAGAACCTGTCGAGGCGCTCGTCGAGGCTGCACCCGAACGGGTGCAGGAAGATGACGATCCCGAGCTCCGCCGCGCGCGCCCAGAACGGCTCCAGGCGCTCGTCCGAGAGTTCCACATCTCCCGCGAACGACGAGATCTCGACGCCCGCGAGCCCGCGGCCCAGCACCGCATCGTCGAGGTACTCGACCATCCGCTCGGGGTGCTGCATCGGCACCAGACCGAGACCCGTGAGGCGGTCGGGCGCTTGAGCGACATACTCCGCGATCAGACGGTTCGCCTCACCCGCGACCCAGACCGCGAGGCCCTCCGGCGCCCACGGGTAGAAGTGGTTCGGTGACGCACTCACCCACTGGCGCTCGACACCCTGGGCGTCCATGTCGGCGAGCCGCACGTTCACATCGGTCAGCTTCGGGATGCGCTGCCCGATCATCGGCCCCGAAACGGCCTGACTCGCGGCGCCGTTCCGACGAAAATCGAGCGCGGCGGCCTCGGCCACCAGGTCGGGCGCGCGGCGCTCGACCTCGGCATGCAGCGAGGGCAGCAGCACGTGCGCATGGACGTCGATGACGCCCGCCTTCACGCCGGTCATGCCTGCTGCGCCATCTTCTGCGCGATACCGAAGATCAGGCCACCGGCGTCGATGACGAGGTCCCCCCAGCAACGCCTATAGACAGAGGCATCGAAGAAGTCGACGGATGCATCGAGGTCAGTCGAGGTGATGGGGACGTACGGCACATGGGAGCGCGGTGTGATCATCTTCGATCCTTCAGGAATCAGGCGGGCACGACTCTGACCCGCCTCTTCATCCTCGGCGGGACTTTCCACAGAGGGAAGTGGATCCCGCCGATGCGAACTATCGACCGGGTCGATACGCGTCCGGCATCTCCGCGCGGCTCAGGCCGGCCGCTCCGGAAGGCTCCTAGTGACCCTCCATCGGTCATGCGGCGATCAGACGAGGCGCAGCTCGGCATCGATCGCGGCCGCCGCGCGCAGCAACGGCGGCAGGTAGGCATCCCGCATGTGCTCGACCGAATCGCGCGTGGCACTCGTCGACACGTTGAGCGCCGCGACGACCCGGCCACCCCGATCGTGCAGCGGTACGGCTATCGAGCGCAACCCCGGCTCGAGTTCGCCATCCACGAGCGACCACCCCTGCTCGCGGACGGCCCGGACCTCGTCGGCGAGCGCGGACCGGTCGGTCAGGGTTCGGCCCGTGAAGTCGCGCAGGTCGGAGGCATCCAGTGCGGCCGCCAGCGCCGCATCCGGCAGACCCGCCAACAGAACGCGGCCCATGCTGGTCGCGTAGACGGGGAAACGGGTGCCGATGGTGATGCGAACGCTCATGATTCGTCTCGTCGGAACGCGCGCGACATAGACGATGTCGGTATCGTCCAGCACCGCGGCCGACACACTCTCATCCACCTCGCGCGAGAGAGCCTCGAGGTGCGGCTGCACGATCTCGGGCAACGACAGCGCCGAGAGGTAGCTGAACCCGAGTTCCAGCACACGTGGCGTGAGCGCAAACGTCCGTCCGTCGCCGCGGACGTAGCCGAGCGACTCAAGTGTGAGCAGAAACCTCCGGGCCGCGGCACGGGTCAACTCGGCACGACGTGCGACGTCGCTGAGCGAGAGTTCCGGATGCTCCGCATCGAACGCGCGGATCACCCCGAGCCCGCGAGCGAACGACTGCACGAACGTGCCGGATGCCGCGGCATCCGCACCCTCGTCCGTCACGTCGCCCTACCGCTCGAGGACGACCGCGAGGCCCTGACCGACGCCGATGCAGATCGCCGCGACCGCGACACCTCCGCCGCGCCGCTTGAGCTCGTGTGCCGCATGACCGATGATGCGGCCACCGGAGGCCCCGAGCGGGTGACCGATCGCGATCGCGCCGCCGTGGATGTTGAGCTTGTCGGGGTCGAGCTCGGGCCAGAGCTTCAGGCACGCCAGCGACTGAGAGGCGAACGCCTCGTTGAGTTCGACGAAGTCGACATCCGCCCAGGTGCGACCCGCGCGGGCGAGGGCCCGGTTCGCCGCCTCGACGGGGGCGATGCCGAAAACATCGGGATCGTTGCCGAAGACCCCACGACCCGTGATGCGGGCGAGCGGGTCGATGTCGAGAGCGCCCTCGGCACCGAGTAGCACCGCCGAGGCACCGTCGTTGATCGAGGACGCGTTGCCTGCCGTGACGGAACCGTTCTTCGCGAACAACGGGCGCAGGCCCGCGAGCTTCTCGAGCGATGTGTCGGCGCGGATGCCCTCGTCCCGTGCAAGCTCGGCGCCAGGAACCTGCACGATCTCGCCGTCGTACACGCCGGCATCCCACGCGGCGGCCGCGAGCTGATGGCTGCGGAGCGTGAACGCGTCCTGCGCCTCGCGCGAGATCTCATAGATCTCGGCGAGCTTCTCGGCCGACGCCCCGTTGCTGATCGTCCAGTCTTCGCGCAGCGCCGGGTTGGTCATGCGCCACCCGATCGAGGTGTTCCACATCGTCTGGTTTCCCACGGCCGGCCACGGCTTGGGCGACTTCTCGACGACGAAGGGGGCCCGACTCATCGACTCGACCCCACCGGCGAGGATGATTTCGGCGTCGCCGGACTCGATCGCGCGCGATCCCTGGATCACGGCCTCGACGGCCGAGCCGCAGAGGCGGTTGACCGTCACACCCGAGACACTCGACGGGAAACCCGCGAGCAGGGCTCCGAACCGTGCGACATTGCGATTGTCCTCGCCCGCCTGGTTCGCGTCACCGAAGATCACATCGTCGATGCGCGCGGGGTCGAGACCCGTGCGCTCGGCGGCGGCCTTCATCACGACCGCGGCGAGATCGTCGGGGCGGATTCCCGAGAGCGCGCCCCCGGCTCGGCCGAACGGGGTGCGGACGGCGTCGTAGACGTAGGTGGCGGTCATATCAGTTGTCTCCGGTTCCTGAGCCAGTCGAAGGGCCGACGAGGGTGAGCCCGGTCAGCGCGGCGAGTGATTCGATCGTGTTGTCGCCGAACGCCTCACGCACGGCGAAGCCCTCGGGGGTGACGTCGAAGATCGCGTGGTCGGTATAGACCCGACTGACGCAACCGACGCCGGTGAGCGGATAGGTGCAGGACTCCACGAGTTTGGACTCGCCCTGCTTCGTCAGCAGGTCGGTCATGACGTAGACGTCCTTGGCCCCGATCGCCAGGTCCATCGCTCCACCAACCGCGGGGATCGCGCCGGGAGCGCCCGTCGACCAGTTGGCGAGGTCGCCGTTCTGACCGACCTGAAAAGCTCCGAGCACGCACACGTCGAGGTGCCCGCCGCGCATCATGCCGAACGAGTCGGCGTGATGGAAGTAGGCGGCACCCGGGAGCGCGGTGACGGGCTGCTTGCCCGCGTTGATGAGGTCGGGATCGACGCGGCCAGCCTCGGGCGCCTCGCCCATGCCGAGCAACCCGTTCTCGGTGTGCAGGATGATCTCGAGATCGGCGGGCAGGAAGTTCGCCACCAGGGTCGGTGCGCCGATGCCGAGGTTGACGTAGGCACCCTCGGGGATGTCTGCGGCGATGCGCTTCGCGAGATCGTCGCGACTGATGCGGGTGCTCACGCGGCATCCTCCCTCTCGGCGTTCGTGTCGGTGTCCGGGTCGAGGCGTCGACCTTCGATGTCGACCCCGCCGGTGAATTCACCATTGCGCAGCCAGGCCCGTTCTCCGACCGCGACGACACGGTTGACGAAGATGCCGGGCGTGACGACCGACTCGGGATCGAGCGATCCGAGCGCCACGATCTCGTCGACCTGCGCGATCGTCGTGGTTGCGGCCGATGCCATGATCGGGCCGAAGTTGCGAGCCGTCTCGCGGTACACGAGATTGCCCCAGCGGTCGGCGCGGAGCGCACCGATCAGGGCGAAGTCGGCCTTGATCGGGTACTCGAGCACGTAGCGACGGCCATCGATCTCGCGCTCTTCCTTGCCCGCGGCGAGTTCTGTGCCAACACCGGTGGGCGAGAAGAACGCGCCGATCCCGGCGCCGGCCGCGCGGATGCGCTCGGCGAGGTTCCCCTGCGGAACGAGTTCGAGCTCGAGCTCGCCCGCGCGGTAGAGGCCGTCGAACACCCACGAGTCGCTCTGCCGCGGGAACGAGCAGACGATCTTGCGGACCTGCTTGTTGGCGAGTAACGCGGCGAGACCTGTGTCGCCGTTTCCGGCGTTGTTGTTGACGATCGTGAGGTTCTGGGCACCGTGTGCGATGAGCGCGTCGATCAGCTCGACGGGCTGGCCGGCCCGCCCGAATCCGCCGATCATGACGGTCGCCCCGTCGGGGATGTCTCCGACCGCCTGTTCGACGGTGGGCACGGTTTTGTCGATCACGTCGCCTCCTCGCTTGTGTTCGCTCTGCGCACACACATTCGCAATACGTACATTATATCTCCATTTGCGTCTATTCTTCCGCTTACTTCTACGTCTTGGTAAGGTGGGACACCGTTCGAAAGGATTCCTCCATGGCTACCGCGACGATGACGAGCAAGGGGCAAATCACCGTCCCCAAAGAGATCCGCGACGACCTCAACCTTGTTGCTGGGTCGAAGGTGATGTTCGTGAAGTTGCGCTCGGGCCAGTACCGGATCGTCGCGCGGACGGGCTCCGTGAACGACTTCATCGGAATGCTGCACGACCCCGACGCCCAGCCGATGACGATCGAAGAGATCAACGACGCCATCGCCGAGGGTGGCGCAGAGAGCGGGATGCGGGGCCTGATCTGATGCATCCGACGATGATCGGGATCGACACGAACGTCGTGCTGCGTGCGGTGCTTCGCGATGATCCTCTTCAATCGCCGGCGGCCGCCGAACTCTTTCGTGGCCTCACCCCCGAACGACGCGGTTTCATCACGCAGGTCACGCTCGCCGAAACCTACTGGGTCCTCTCGCGAAGCAAACGCCTATCGCGCGATACCTGCCTAGCGGTGATCCGGAGCCTCGTCGAAACCGAGGTTCTCGAGTTCGACGATGGTGAAAGCGTCGTGCGCGCCCTCACCCTGGCCGAGGAGGGCGCGGACTTCGCCGACGCGCTGATCGAGGCGACGATGGAGATGTTCGGCGTCGACGAAACGGTCACCTTCGACCGCGACGCCGCCGAGCGACTCGGGTGGCGGCTGCTCACCGACGCGTAGCAAGAGCGACGCCGGGCGCGATCAGGACTCGTTGAAGACCTCGGAGGCGATGCGGAACGCCGTGTTGGCCGCGGGAACGCCCGCGTAGATCGCCGACTGCAGGATGACCTCGCGGATTTCATCCACCGTCAACCCGTTGCGAAGAGCCGCCCGCAGGTGCATCGCGAACTCTTCGTGGTGACCGAGCGCGATGAGCGACGAGAGCACCGCAATCGATCGGTCGCGACGCTGCAGTCCCGGACGGGACCAGACATCCCCCCACGCGACGCGCGTGATGAAGTCCTGAAAGTCGGCGGTCAGCTCGGTGGTGTTCGTGATCGACCGGTCGACATGCTCGTCCGAGAGCACCGCGCGACGCGCGACCATGCCCTGCTCGTAGCGCTGCTCGTCGGTCAGGCCCTCGCCCGCGGGTCTGGTCATCGGCTCGTCCCCTCGAAGAACTCCAACAGCATTCGAGCCATGATCTCGGGCTGCTCGGCGGGCGGTAGGTGCGCCGCACCGTCAACGCGTGCCGCGCGACCGTCATGCACGCCGTCCGCGATCTCGACCGACTTGGACTCGGGCGCGACCGTGTCGAACTCGCCCACGCGGCGAGCACGGGCAGGTCGATCGCGGATAGCTGCGCCCGCACGTCGTACTCGGCGAGCGCCTCGCAGCAGCGCGCATAGCTGTCGTCGTCCGCGTCCTGTAACGCGTGCAGCAGGCGGCCGGTCAGCTCGGGGCGTCGCGCGATCGAGTCGGGAGCGAACCAGCGTTGCGCGGACCCCACGATCAGGCTCGAGGTCGACTGGCTCCGAGCTTGCTCGGCACGCTCGGCCCAGGCAGCAGCGTCTCCGAGCTGCGCGCCCGAGGCGACGATCGCGGCGCGATCGACGAGCTCCGGATGCCGAAGGCACAGCTCGAGTCCGCCGGCACCGCCGAGCGACACCCCCGCATAGCGGACGGGCCCACCGCCGAGCTCGCGGATGGCCGCGGCGACCGCGTCGGCCACCTCGCCGACCGCGAACGGTGCGTCGGCCGCGGGCGAGGCGCCGTGGCCCGGCAGGTCCCACGCGACGACGCGGTAGTCGGCGGCGAGCGTGGGGATGACGTCTTCCCACAGAATCGTCGACGTCCCGAGCGAGGGACCCAAGACGACGAGCGGCGCGCCCTCCGCGCCGACCGGCTCCGTCACGGCGATGCGGGGGACGGTCATGAGAGAACCTCCGGTGTTTCGTGGCTCGGTGGCGCATCACGCGGGCCGCGCTCGCTGAGCGCCCCATCGAGGTAGGCGGCGGCGAGACCCAGGTACTGGGCCGGGTCGACGAGCGCGTCGACGTCGAGGCCGGCCGCTTCGGGCAGCGCCCGAACGAGGTCGGCAAAGTCGGCACCCGCGGATGCTTCGGCCACCAGGGTATCGAAGCGCGCCCGCCCGATCAGGGGCACGAGCGTGAGAGAGAGGCGCTCGCTGACGATCAGCGCACCGGTCAACGTGAGGTTGCGGGTGACCGCCGCACTATCGACGGAAAGTCCGGCCACGACACGAGCCGAGGTCGCCGTGGCCCCGAGCGCCAGCCGCAGTAGTTCACGCAGCGTCGGCCATTCGGCGTGCCACGAGCCATCCGGACGTTCGTCCGCCGCGAGCGCGGCCGCGAGGTGCAGCGTCGCGCCGAGTTGGGGGGCCCGTAGCGCGGCGGAACGGATCAGCACCGAGCCGGACGGATTGCGCTTCTGCGGCATCGCAGACGATCCGCCCGGCCGCGCCCTCGGCGAGTTCGCCGATCTCGGTCCGCGAGAGCGTCGCGATGTCGGTCGCGATCTTGCCGACCGCGTCGATCGCCTGGACGAGCGCGTCGCCGAGTTCGGTGACGGGCCATCTGTTTGTGTGCCACGGAGCATCGGGCACGGCAAGTCCCAGCGCGCTCGCGAAGGGCGCGGACAGCCGAGCCGCCGCATCCGCTCCGGCGATCTCGACGATGGCGGCAAGCGTGCCGCCGGCGCCCCCGAGCTGGGCGGGCAGCTCCGTCACCGCCGCCTCGAGACGGTCGGTCGCCCGGCGCACACCGCGCAGCCAGACGGCGGCGCGCAGACCCACGGTCGTCGGCACGGCATGTTGCGTGAGCGTGCGGGCGGCTCCGGACAGCCTGGGCATGCGTCCGAGCGAACGTCGCAAGCTCGACCGCGACGTTACGCAGGTGCGTGAGGATCGCGCGACCCGCGCGGTCCGACACGAGCATCAGAGCAGAATCAAGGATGTCCTGGCTCGTCGCGCCGCGATGGACCCAGCGCCGAGCGGACTCGGGCACCCGCTCCTTCAGCTCGCCGACGAGCGGGATGACCGGGTTGCCGCCCGAGACGGATGCCTCGGCCAGCACGACCGCATCGAGCCCGTGCCCGAAGCATCCGTGTCCATCGGCCTGCCAGCCGAGCGCGGACGAGACGTCTTCGACGACTGCCGCAGGGGCGACGCCGACCGCTCCGTACGCACGAACGAGCGCGACCTCGGCGGCCACGAGTGCGTCCAGAACCGCCTCGTCCCCGACCAGGGCGTCGTGACCGACACTCACGGGCGAGAGCAACCCCACATCGAACGCGGGCGACGACTCGCGCGCGCCGGATCGATCGGGGGTTGCATCAGAAGGCAAGGAAGACGGTCTCCTTCTCGCCCTGCAGCCGGATGTCGTGCCGCAGGTAGCCGTCGGGCGTGCGTGCTGCCACGAGCGTAGCGCGCTCCTCCGCCGAGAGGTCGGCCAGCAGCGGGTCGGCCGCGAGCAACGCCTCGTCCTCGGGGAGGTAGATGCGCGTGTGCAGCTTGTTCGGGAGCCCGCGCGCGAAGACGACCGCGGCGAAGAACGGTGCCTTGCCATCGACCGCTCCGGGGTTGCGGGTCCAGAACTCGTAACGGCCGTCGTCGGTCGTGGCTGCACGGCCGAAACCGGTGAAGGTGTGGTCGTCACGACGACGAGCGCCGCGCTCGCGCGACACGGTTCCGTCGCTGTCGGCACTCCAGATCTCGACGATGGCGTCCGGGATCGGCGCCCGGCCCCGTCGTAGATGGTGCCGCGAGAGCACGATCGCGCCCGGCGAGTGGGGGAAGGCGACCTCGTCGCATCTTCGGGTAGTTGAGGCCGAAGGCGAAGAACGGGCCGATGGTCTGGCCCGGGGTGGGCTCCAGGCGCGTTTCAGTGGTCATCAGTGCTCTCCCTCGGGCTCGAACCAGGTCGCGGACGGGCCGTCGACGACGATGTCCCACGTGTAGCCCATCGAGAACTCGGGCACCGTCAGGTCGTGGTCGTAGGTCCCGACCAGGCGGTCGCGGGCCTTCTGGTCACGGATGGTGTTGTAGATCGGGTCGAGCGCGAAGAGCGGGTCGCCCGGGAAGTACATCTGCGTGATGATGCGCTGCGTGAAGCCCGTGCCGAAGAGCGAGAAGTGGATGTGCGCCGGGCGCCACGCGTTGACGTGGTTCTTCCACGGGTACGGGCCCGGCTTGATCGTGGTGAAGAAGTACTCGCCGCTGTCGTTCGTGATCGTGCGCCCTGCTCCGGTGAAGTTCGGATCGAGCGGCGCGGGATGCTGGTCGCGCTGATGGATGTAACGACCCGCGGAATTCGCCTGCCAGACCTCGACGAGCTGGTTCGCGAGGGGGCGGCCCCAGCTGTCGAGCACGCGGCCCGACACCGTGATGCGCTCACCCAGGGGCTCACCCGTGTGCTGCAGGGTCAGGTCGGTCTCGATCGCCGCGACGTCGCGCTGGCCGAACGCCGGCGACCACAGCTCGATCGTCTCGGGGTCGACGAGCCGAGGGTTCTTGGTGGGGTGGCGCAGCACACTCGAGCGGTACGGAGCGAAGTCGTACAGCGTCGTGGGCGCGGGCACCTCACCGCGGGCTTCGCGGGCCGCGTGTTCGGCGTGGATCTCGGCGATCTCGGCGTTGATCTCGCGTTGCGAGGGCATGTCCGGCGAGGCGAGCAAAGACTCGGGTGCCGCCGCCTGCGGGGATGTGTCTGTCATGGTGTCTCCTTCGACAAAGAGCTATCGAAAGGGTGACAGGCGCACCCCGGGCATCCGAGACTCATTCTCACTGAGTGGGATGCTCGTCGCGCAGGATTCGGGTCAGATCCGCCGCGGCCTGCGTCACGAGCGCCGCGAGCCGCCGCTCGTCGGCTCTTTCCAGCCGCACGACCATGCCGATGGCCGCGGGCGGAAGCCCCGCGACCTTGCCGAGCGGGGCCGCGACCGAAATGTTGCCGAGGGTCATCTCTTCCCGCGTCGTGGCATACCCGCGCCGTCGCGCCACTGCCAACTCGCTGCGCAGCACGTCTTCCGTCGTGATGGAGTGCGTCGTCTCGCGTACGAGCGGCGTCGAGAAGTACTCCGCAAGCCAGTCCTCGTCGCGCGTGGCCAGCAGCGCTTTGCCGACCCCGGTCGTGTGGAGCGGGTGCCGGCCGCCCATCCGGCTGAGCGTGGGAATGGATGTCTGACCCGTCACCCGACCCACGTACAACGCCGTGGCGCGCTCGGGGGTCGGCGCATCCAGTACCGCCAGGTGGACGTTCTCGGCCGTCGCCTCGTAAAGACGCAGCATGAGCGGCAGGGCCGTCTCACGCAGGCGCACGGAAAGCGGCGAGAGCTCGCCGAGCTCCCACAGACGCACGCCGATCGTGTAGCGATGACCCGGGGCGCGGGCGAGCAGTCCGAGCGTCGTCAACCGGGTGAGTAGACGGTGGAGCGTCGACGTAGCCAGGCCCGTGCGCTCGGCGATAACGGCGGCGGAGAGGGCCGGCTCGTCATCCGAAAAACACTGCAACACGTCGAGGGCACGCTCGAGGACGCCCTCGCCCCCTTCATCGCTGCGCATCGTCGCTTCCCCTCCCTCACCGAGGCTATCCCGCCCCTCCGTGGCCCGCTCCCCTGGCAGTAGTCGGGGTTGAGCCCCGTCTGAGGCCCCGACAACTGCCAGGCGAGCAGCCCTGATCGGCCCGTGAGAGGGTGAGGACATGGCGAACTCGCCGACGGGCGACACGATGGCGGAGCGCATCGTGCGCGTGCTCGACACCTTCAGTGCCGACCGCACGCTCCAGACCGCGGCGCAGATCGGTCGCCGTTCGGGGCTGCCGTCATCCACCGCGCATCGGATCGTGGACGAGCTGGTGCGCGCCGGCCTGCTCGAGCGTGACGACGAACACCGCGTCCGCCTCGGCATGCGGTTGTGGGAGCTCGCGCTGCGCGGATCGAGCGCGCTGCGGCTGCGTCAGGCGGCGCTCCCGTTCATGACGACCGTGCAGGCCCGCGTGCGCGAGCACACGCAGCTCGCGGTGCTGGAACAGGACGAGGCCCTGTTCGTCGAGCGCCTCTCACATCCCGAGGCGGGTGCCAACATCACGCGCATCGCCGGGCGACTGCCCCTGCACGCCTCGTCCTCCGGACTCGTCTTGCTCGCCTACGGACCCGACGAGCTACGTCGACGCGTGCTCGGCGGTCCGCTCGTTGCCGTCTCGACCGAGACCATCACGGATCGGGCCGTGCTGGCGCGGGTGCTCGACGACATTCGGCGCGTGGGCTACGTGGTCGCGCCCGGGTCGATCGAGAGCGTTTCCACGGGCATCGCCGTGCCGATCAGGGATGCCCGAGGCACGGTCGTCGCGGCCCTGTCGATGGTCCTCCCCCGCGATGCCCCGACGGTCGGCCCGCTCGACGAGCTCCGCCGGGCCTCCGCGGGCATCTCCGCAGCGCTGGCGGCTGACCGTCCCTAGTCCTGCCGCCTCCGCGCGAGACTTCAGCTCTGTCACCTTCCTGCCGCGATGGAGCGACACATGTGAAGTCTCGCGCCACGCCGCCGGAGAGCGGGCGCCCATTCAATGGGAAGATGGATGCGCGGCGGCCGAGGGGGCAGGATGCTGGGGCAACACCCCGTCGAAGGAGACGCCACCATGACCGAGACCGTCCGCACCCGAGTCGCGATCGTCGGAGCAGGACCCGCCGGCCTCCTCCTCTCCCACCTCCTCGCCGCCGCGGGCATCGAGTCGGTCGTGATCGACCAGCGCACCCGCGACGAGATCGAGAGCACGATCCGTGCGGGAATCCTCGAGAACGGGACGGTCGACGTGCTCACCTCGTCGGGCGCCTCCGATCGGGTCCTGACGGTCGGGCACCGCCACGACGGCATCGAGTTGCGCTTCGACGGCGAGGGCCACCGCATCGACTTCCCCTCATTGACGGGACGCAGCGTTTGGCTCTACCCCCAGCACGAGGTGCTGAAGGACCTGATCGCCGCGCGTCTCACCGGCGGCCAGGACCTGCGCTTCGGCGTCACGGCGCTCCGCGTCGAGGGTGCCAACGCCGATCGCCCACGGGTGTTCGCCGAGGATGCCGAGGGCACGGCTTTCGAGATCGACGCCGAGTTCGTGGTCGGCGCCGACGGCTCCCGCAGCGTCGCCCGCGCGGCCGTCACCGGCTCGTCGACCGGCGGATACTTCCGCGATTACCCCTTCGCCTGGTTCGGCATCCTCTGCGAGGCGCCGCCGAGCTCGGAAGAACTCATCTACAGCAACTCCGCCGAGGGATTCGCGCTCATCAGCCAGCGCAGCGCGACCGTGCAGCGCATGTACTTCCAGTGCGACCCGAACGCCGACACCGAGGCGCTGAGCGAAGACGAGATCTGGGAACAGCTGCAGATCCGCGTGCCCGGCACGACCCTGCAGCAGGGGCCGATCTTCCAACGCGACGTGCTGCGCTTCCGGAGTTTCGTGGCACATGAGCTGCGCGCGGGCCGTGTCGCCCTCGTCGGCGATGCCGCCCACACGGTGCCGCCCACGGGCGCGAAGGGCATGAACCTGGCCGTGGCCGACGTGCTCCTTCTCGAACGCGCCCTCCGAGCGCTGTTGCTCGAGAACGACGAGCGCTTGATCGACAGCTACGCCGAGACGGCCCTGCAGCGCATCTGGAAGGCGCAGCACTTCTCGTGGTGGATGACGAGCATGCTGCACGTCGCGCCGGATGCCTCGGACTTCGACCGTCTGCGCCAGGTCGGCGAGCTGCGGAGCGTCGTGGAGTCCGAGGCGGGTCGGACGTACCTGGCCGAGGCGTACACGGGCTGGCCGCTCGCTTTCGCCGGCCTCTGAGCGGACGTCTTTTTCGACTCGTTGCGCCCACTCAACGAACGGGAGCAGACACGCGCACGCCGCGACGCGTCGACTAGAGTCCGGTGATCATGAGCTCCGACGACGTCCACACCGACCCGTCGGGCACGGCGAGGAAAGCTGACCCGGGCGCGCCCGGCGTGAGCAGGCCCGCCGCGGGCCTCACGCTCCTCGTCGCCGTCTGTCTCGTCGCGGCGAATATGCGCCTGAGCATCACCGCGGTCGGGCCGCTGCTCGATCAGATCGGCACGGATACCGGGCTCTCGGTCGGCACGCTCGGCCTGATAGCCGCCGTGCCGCTCGTCGCCTGGGCGGCCGTTTCGCCGTTCGCGCTGGGGCTCAGCCTTCGATTCGGGATGTCCCGCGTCGTGCTCGGCTCGCTCGTCGTGCTCTTGGTCGGCACGATCGTGCGCTCGCTGCCCGGCCCGCTCATCAGCCTGTGGCTCGGGACTGTACTCATCGGCCTCGCCCTCGCGATCGCCAATGTCCTGATGCCCGCCGTCATCAAGCGAGACTTTCCCGCCCGCGTGCCGCTCGTGATGGCGGTCTACACGGGCCTGCTCGGTGGCGTCGGGGCCATCTCGTCGGGCGTCGCGGTACCCCTGTCTTTCCTCGGCGACGAGCAGTCGGGCTGGCGTATCGCACTGCTGATCACCGGCGCCGGCCTCCTGATCCCGGCGATCGGGGTGTGGGCGTGGGCCACGCGCGGCCACCACGCCGTGCACCTCGCCCGTCCCCTCACCACACGCTCCCGTACGGGAATCTGGCGCGACGCGCTCGCCTGGCACGTCGCGGCCTACATGGGCTTCCAGGCGGCGACGTTCTACATGATGCTGACGTGGCTGGCCGCGATCTCGACCTCGATCGGACGATCCGAGGTCGTCGCCGGCTTCGATGTCATGATCTACCAGCTGACGACGATCGTCGGCTCGATCATCGTTCCGCTCCTGCTGCGTGGACCCGCCGAGCGCTTCGTGCCCGCTGCGATTCCGGTCGTCGGCATGGCGGGGATCGCGGGCCTGATGATCGCTCCCGAAGGCATAGTCGTCTGGGTCCTGATCGCCGGCCTCTCCTCGGGCGCGTCGCTGAGCATGGCCCTGACCCTCATGGCGCAGCGAGCGCGGACATCGGATGCATCGGCCGCCCTCTCGGGAATGGCGCAATCCGTCGGCTATCTGATCGCAGCCACCGGGCCGGTGCTGTTCGGTTGGCTGCACGCGGGGCTCGGCGGCTGGAACTTCTCGCTCGCGCTGCTCATTCTCGTGCTCGTCGCACAGTCGGTGACGGGCATGTTCGCCGGGCGGCCGAGGTTCGTTCTCGAGTCACGAGCCACGTCGACGCAGAGCTGATCGACCAACCGATCAGGCCACGCGTTCGCCGCACATCCCACACACACCGGTGGGCGGCACCTCGACGAAACACGTCGGGCAGACGGGTGCGATCCGCTCGGGCACGGCCGGCCGGCGGGGCGCTGCGGCCCGTGCCGCGCGTGCGGTCGAACGTCGCAGACGGGCATCGGGCTCGGACTCGACGGGGGCTGGCGGGGGCGGCAGATGCAGCGCGCAGTGGAAGCGCACGACACCGGCGTGACTCTTCGGATTGCGGCGCTTGACGGCCCACAGCTCGGTGCGATCACGAGGCTCGGAGGCGATTCCGCACTCGGAGCAGCGGGTGGGCTCTCCCGGGATGAGGTCCGCGACGAGCACGGGAACGTCGAAGGGGAGGTCTTCGCGCCAGTCCGACGATCCGGTGATCTTCACCTCTCCACGGTACGCGTACGGCGGGACTTTTGCCGACCGAGGCAGCGATGAGTGAGTGCTCGGCCGGCGTCGACGCCGGCTAATCGGGGAAGGCGACCGAGCGCAGCATCGCCGCGAGGCGCTCGCGCTCCGCGGCGGAGAGCCCAGAGTAGATCTTTTCTTCCGCCTGCTCCGCGGCGAGACGCGCACGGTCGCAGAGTTCACGTCCGTCCGTCGTTGCGACGACAACGTTGGCTCGGCGATCGTTCGGGTCGGGCTCGCGCGTGACCAGCCCGCGCGCCTGAAGGTCATCGACCAGCGCGACGACTTGACTCGGGTCGAGACGCAGGAAGTCCGCGAGGTCGCGCTGCGACGGCCGCGATCCGTCGGCTGCGAGAGCGAGGACGGAGTAGGAGCGCACGCGCAGCCCGACCTTCGCGAGTGCCGAGTTACCCGCCGAGAGCGATTGCACGTTCGCCCGCGCCAGCAGAAAACTGAGGTCCTCGGCGAGTGCTTCTCCGAACGGTCGGGCGGAAACAGCGGCGGTCTCCCCCGTGGGGGCATCGGTCCGTCCGTCCGCGGTCATGCGGGCGATCCTAGCAAACATGGTCGATAACAATAGTTGACAATCTCAACTGTCTGGTTTCTAATGGACGCAGAGATCCGAAGGAGTCACCCATGTCGCTCGCAGGCAAAGTAGCCATCGTCACCGGTTCGGGGCGTGGCCTCGGACTGGCTTACGCCGCAGAACTCGCCCGGCAAGGCGCATCCGTCGTCGTCAACGACGTTGATGAGCAGGTCGCGGCGGATGCCGTCGCCTCGATCGAATCCGCGGGGGGCAAGGCGGTCGCCGTTGTTGCACCCGTCGGCCCGACCGAGACCGCGAAGCTACTGGTCGACACCGCCTTCAACAGCTTCGGGCGCCTCGACATCCTCGTCACCAACGCCGGAGTGCTGCGCGACACCGTGCTGTGGAAGATGAGCGACGACGACTTCGACACCGTCATCAACGTCCACCTGCGTGGCACCTTCACCTGCGTACGTGAGGCCGCGACCCGCATGCGCGAGCAGGCACAGGGCGGCCGCATCATCTGCATCGGTTCACCCACGGGCCAGCGCGGCAACTTCGGCCAGACGAACTACGCCGCGGCCAAGGCCGGCATCGTCGGCATGGTCCGCACGTGGGCGCTCGAGCTGAAGCGCGCCGGCATCACCGCGAACGCTGTCATCCCCGTCGCCGCGACCGCGATGACGGCGACGCTGCCCTACTTCGCCGCCGCCGTCGAGGCCGAGAAGAAGGGCGAGCCGATGCCCGCGTTCTTCCGGCACGACCTCGGGTTCGGCACGTCGGACGACGTCGCCGGGCTCATCTCGTACCTCGCGTCGGATGCGGCATCGGATGTCACCGGCCAGGCGATCGGGATCGGTGGCGACCGGGTGCAGGTGTGGTCACATCCCGAGGCCGTCGCGACCGCGTATCACGACGGCGGATGGTCGGCGGATGACCTCGCGTCGGACTTCCCGGCGATCCTCGCCGAACACGGCCAGAGTGTCGGCGAGACCTTCCCGCCGCTTCCCGACGAGTTCCAGCCCGCCCCGGCCTGATCGCCGCGCGCGCCACACCGAAACGAACTCCTCGACGATGAGCAGATACGAACCTGCACTCGACCTCGATTCGCTTCGCGCGATCGATATGCACGTGCATATCGAACTGGACGATCACGGTCACGCGTCGCTGCCCGAGGATCTCGCCGCAGCCGCCGCGAAGTACTTCAGCTCGGACATCGGACAGCCAGACCTCGACTCGGTGGCGGCGTACTACCGCGAGCGCAACATGGCAGCCGTGGTGTTCACGGTCGACTCCGAGACGGCGCTCGGGCACACACCGATCTCGAGCGAAGAGATCGCCGAGGGCGCGTCGCGCAACAACGACGTACTCATCCCGTTCGGCTCGGTGGATCCCCGCAAGGGCGCGGCCGCGGTCGATACGGCCCGACGCCTGATCGACGAGCACGGCGTGCGGGGGTTCAAGTTCCACCCAACCGTGCAGGGATTCGACCCGAGCGACGCCGCGTGGTTCCCGCTCTACGCCGCCCTCCAAGACGCGGGCGTCGTCGCGCTGTTCCACACCGGCCAGACCGGCATCGGTGCGGGCATGCCCGGGGGTCGAGGCTTCCGCCTCGGCCTGTCGAATCCGATGCTGCTCGATACCGTCGCGGCCGAGTTTCCCGAGCTGCAGATCATCATGGCGCACCCGTCGGTGCCGTGGCAGGACGAGGCACTGTCCGTCGCCACCCACAAGCACAACACGTGGATCGACCTGTCGGGGTGGAGCCCGAAGTACTTCCCGGCCGAGCTCGTGCGGGCGGCCAACTCCTACCTGAAGAACCGCGTGCTGTTCGGCTCGGATTTTCCGCTGTTGACACCCGATCGGTGGATGCGTGACGTCGAGCAGACGGCGCTCAAGCCCGAGGTCATGCCCGGCATCCTGAAGCAGAACGCGATACGCCTGCTGGGGCTCGCCTGACGATGAGTACCCCCACGTCATGAGTGCCCCCGCCCTGCGCAGCAGCGAGCCGTTCGGGTTCGATCCGCTCGGGCTCGCCGAAGCCCACCTCAGCGACGCCGCGCGCGGGGTGCTCGCGCGCCTGGGCGATGTGCTCGACCGCGAGGTACGCCCGCTGCTCGCTGACGCCTGGGAGACGGCAACGATGCCCGCCGCCGTCCTTGACGCGCTCATCCCCCTCGACCTCATGCATCCCGAGGGGGTGAGCGCCGAAGAGTCCGCTTCGTCGATCTTCTCTGGATTCCGCAATTTCGTGTTGGCACGGACGGATGCCTCGGTCGCGACGCTCTACAACGCCCAATCGGGACTTTTCCGCAGCGCCGTGAGCCTGGGTGGTTCGCCCCAGCAGGTCGCGGCGTTGGACGCGCGGATCACGTCATTCGAGGTGCGCGGCACGTTCGCGCTGACCGAGCCCGCCCACGGCTCGGATATCGCCGGTGGGCTCGCGACAGCGGCCCGGCGTGACGTCCATGGCGACGACGGTGGCGACTGGATTATCGACGGCGAGAAGCGCTGGATCGGCGGGGCTGGCGATGCCGATCTGCTCGCGGTGGTCGCGCGCGACGTCGCGGACGGCCAGGTCAAGGCGTTCCTCGTCCCGCGCGACGCGCCGGGCGTCTCGCTCACCCTCATCGAGGGCAAGATCTCGCTCCGACCCATGCAGAACTACACGATCACCCTCGAGGGGGTGCGTGTGCCCGAATCCGCGCGCCTGCAGCGGGTGGATTCGTGGCGGGATGTCGCACGGATCCTGCGGGCGATGCGGTCGGATGTCTCGTGGATCGCGACCGGCCTGCAGGCCGGTGCCCTCGAAGCCGCCGTCCGCTACGTGCTCGAACGCGAGCAGTTCGGGCGCACCATCGGCAGCTTCCAGCTCGTGCAGGAGAAGCTGGCGCGGATGCTCGGCAACCTCACGTCGTCGCTGTCGCTCGTGACGGCGCTCTCGCTGCGCCAAGATGCCGGCGAGTTCGCCGACGAGAATTCAGCCCTCGCCAAGATGCAGACCGCCCTGCTCGCGCGCGAAACGGTTGCGCTCGCGCGCGAAGTCATCGGGGGCAACGGCATCCTGCTCGACTACGACGCCGCCAGGTTCTTCGCCGATGCCGAGGCTGTCTACTCCTACGAGGGCACCCACGAGATCAACGCCCTCATCGTCGGCCGTGCCCTCACGGGCGAGGCCGCCTTCACCTGAACCGCGGATACGCGCAATGACGAAAGAGAGAACACCATGACACTGACAGCTACCTACGCTGACCTCGCAGGCCTCGCCGGCACCGAGATCGGCCCGTCCGACTGGCTCGAGGTCACCCAGCAGCGCGTGGACACGTTCGCGGACGCGACCGACGATCACCAGTGGATTCACGTCGACCCGGAGCGCGCAGCCGAAGGACCGTTCGGTGGGGCCATCGCGCACGGCTTCCTGAGTCTGTCGCTCATCATCCCCCTGCAGACCCAGGTCTTCGACGTCGAAGGCGTGTCGACCAAGGTCAACTACGGCCTGGACAAGGTACGATTCGTCTCTCCTGTCAAGGTCGGCGCACGCATCCGGCTGACGGGCACTATCGCCGAGGTCATCGAGGTCGCGGGCGGGTACCAGCTCGTCGTCGACATCGTGATCGAGACCGAGGGCGGCACCAAGCCCGCCGTCGTCGCGCGCAGCCTGCAGCGCTTCTACGCCTGACCCGTCCGTCGTTCAACGATGCACAATCACGGACTGGGTGCGTGGCTCTCCACGCGCCGCCTCAAGAACCCCGACAAGGTCGCACTGGTGTTCGGCGAGGGCGAGCGGATCACGTATCGCGAACTCGCCGACGACGCCGACCGAGTTTCCGCGTTGCTGTGGCAGCGCGGCATCCGAAAGGGTGACGCGGTCGCGTACATCGGCGAGAACAGCCCCGATTTTCTGCGGGTCCTGTTCGGCGCGGCGCAGCTCGGGGCTGTCTTCGTGCCACTCAACACGCGCCTCGCGGGACCCGAGCTCGCCTACATGCTCGCGGACTCGGGTGCCAGGCTGCTGATCCACGATCCGGAGTTCGCCGAGCGCCTCGCTCCCGGGATCGCATCGGCCTCCGTGGCGCACGTCATCCCCACCGGCGAGGGGGATGACGCGGCGCCCGGCCTGTCCGCGCTCATGGCGACGTCGACCGCTGGGCACGCCGACACCGCCGTGGCGCTAGAGGATCCCGCCGCGATCATCTACACGTCGGGAACGACGGGCAAGCCGAAGGGCGCCGTGCTCTCGCACGGCAACCTCACCTGGGTGTCGATGAACTGCATTGTGGACTACGACGTTGTCTCATCGGATGTCGCACTGATGATCTCGCCGCTGTTCCACGTCGCCTCACTCGGCATGGGCGCGCTGCCCGTGATCCTCAAGGGCGGCACGATCGTCCTCGAGAAGGGATTCGAGGCGGGGCGCGTGCTGGAGCTCATCGAGGGCCACGGCATCACGATGCTGAGCGGCGTACCGACCACGTACCAACTCCTCGCCGATCACCCCGCCTGGGCCACGACGAATCTGTCCTCGCTCGAGAAGTTGACCTGCGGCGGATCGGCCGTGCCGACGCGGGTACTCAACGCCTTCGAAGAGCGGGGTCTGTCGTTCTCGCAGGGATACGGCATGACCGAGACGTCGCCCGGCGCGACGTCTCTCGCGCCCTCCATGACCCGCGTCAAGCAGGGCAGCGTCGGCCTTCCGCACTTCTTCACCGACGTGCGGATCGCAGACGAGAACGGTGCCGTGGTGCCGCGGGGAACCGTTGGCGAGATCGAGATCTCGGGGCCCAATGTCTTTCTCGGCTACCACGGCAAGCCCGAGGCGACCGCCGAGGCGTTCTCCGGGACGGATGGTTCCGTTCCGGTGACCTGGGGTACCTCGACACCGACGGCTACCTCTACATCTCGGACCGCCTGAAGGACATGATCATCTCGGGTGGCGAGAACATCTACCCGGCCGAGATCGAAAATCTCATCAGCGACATCGACGGCGTCTCGGGCGTCGCCGTGATCGGGGTGTCCGACGACCAGTGGGGCGAAGTGCCCTGGGCCGTCGTCACCCTCCGCGCGGGCACGGACACGTCGCTAGATACGGCGTCCGTCCGCACGCAACTAGAGGGCAAGATCGCGCGGTACAAGCTACCCAAGAACGTCGTCATCGTGGACGAGTTGCCGCGCACGGCCTCGGGCAAGGTCCGCAAAGCCGACCTGCGCGCTCGCTTCGCCCGCTGAGCGGATCGGCGAGCAAGCGAGTCGTCAGCGCCCGCCGATGACCGGGGCGGGCGCCCCCACGAACGACCGAGCATGGAGCGCAGCGAACTCCCGTTCGGCGAGCGCGCCCAGCTCGTCGCGCCGCGCACGGTAGGCCGCGACGGAACGGTCCGAGGGCCACGCTTCGCCCATGAATTCGGCGGGCAGCCGAGGGTCGGCGCGCAACAGCGCCAGCCAGTCCGCGACAAGGCACACGAGCGCCGAGACGGCGGTGGTTGTTCCGTCGGTGCTCCCGGCGCCTCCCACGTTTCTAGGAACCGGTCATGCTCGGCCCGGATCGCGTCGATGTCCCATGCCTCGCGCACGGAGCGCGAGACGGGATACGCCCGCAGGTCCTCGGCACGGAAAGCCGTCACGGCGTGGGGAGCGAGTGCGTCCCCGAGCGGTTCGAGCGCGGACTCGAGATCCACCTCTCCGGGCGCGATCCACAGCCCATCGCGGAGCGGGGCGAATCCCTCCCACGCGAGCGTCGCCCGCAACCGGTGTCGTACGGTGCGCTGTTCTTCGGCGACCGAGAAGGTCACGAGCGTCCAGCCGGTGCCGTTCGGCGCAAACGGATGCCTCGCGTGCACGCGAGCAGCGGCCTCTCGCAACACGTCGCCGGTGTCGGCGCTCAGCGCGAAGGCGATCTCGCGCCCGACGCGCACCCGTTCGAGCAGGCCGCGGCGAGACATCCGATCCAGCATCGCCCGCGCCGTCGGGGCGGTGATCGATGCACCCTCGAGCACCTCGAGCAGCACACTCGCGCGCACGGGCTCGTCGATGCGGTCGACGACAAGCTCGCCGAGCAAGGCGAGCAAGAGCTGCTTGGGTTGCCGAGCGCGCACGTGTTATTCCATCCCGTCGATCAGGGTTCGTCGATCGCACCTCACGCTAGGCGGTCGGGCGGATCGCTTCCCCCCGCTTGGCGCGCTGGATCTGTTCGTAGACGTGCGTGCGCAGCTCGGTAAAGCGGGGCAAAGCTCGCGTCGTGATCTGGTCGCGCTCCGGTGCCAGGTCGATCGCCAGATCTTCTTGCACCCACGTCGGCGACTTCGAGAGAACGACCACGCGCTCACCAAGATAGACCGACTCGTCGATATCGTGCGTGACGAACAGGATCGACATGCCTCGCTCGAGGTGCAGCTGGCGCACCAAGTCCTCGAGGTCGGCACGGGTCTGAGCATCGACGGCGGCAAAGGGCTCGTCCATGATGAGCACCTCGGGCTGGTACGCGACGGCGCGCGCGATCGCGACGCGCTGCTGCATGCCGCCCGACAGCTGCCAGGGGTAGCTCTTCGATGCATGCTCGAGCCCGACCGCCTGCAGGGCATCGTCGACGAGCTGCGTGCGCTCGGTCTTCGAGAGCTTCTTGTGCTTGAGCGGCAGCTCGACGTTGCCCCGCACCGTCAGCCAGGGGTAGAGGCTGCGCCCGTACTCCTGAAAGACGAGAGCCATGTTCGGCGGCGGTCCGGTGACCTTCTTACCGTCAAGTTCCACCGTGCCCGCGGTGGGTTTGAGAAGCCCCGCGATGCACTTCAGCAGCGTGGTCTTGCCGCATCCGGACGGGCCGACGATGACGACCAGCTCACCGCGCCGCATCGAGAAGCTGATGTCGCCGATCGCCTCGACGTTGCCCGTGGACGATTCGTAGACCTTCTTGAGGTGCGAGACCTCGAGGAGCGTTTCAGGCACGCTCCACCTCCTTGATTCCGTGGTACCAGCGCAGGACGCGCCGCTCGACGATGGTGAAGACGATGGACAGCAGGACGCCGATCAGGCCGAGCAGCACGATGCCGCTCCACATCTCGGCGATCAGATAGTTCGTCTGGAAGAACTTGATCTGATAACCCAGGCCCGACGACGCGTAAAAGAGTTCCGAGATCACCATCATGATCAGGGCGACCGACAGAGTCTGGCGCACACCCGCCATGATCCGGGGGCTGGCGGCCGGCAACACGAGCGAGAACAGCCGCTCGGAACGGGTGAGCGCGAACGACCGGGCCGTCTCGGTCATGACCGAGTCCGTGGAACGAACCCCCTCGGTGGTGTTCAAGAGCACGGGCCATACCGAGCCCGCGACAATCACGACGACTTGCATGGTGGGGTTGGTGCCCAACAAGGCCGCAATGACCGGAATCAGGACGGGCGGCGGGACGGCCCGGAAGAACTCCAGCATCGGCTCGAGCAGTTCGCGCAACCAGCGAGTCAGGCCGATGATCGTCCCCGCGGCGATGCCGATGGCGACGGCGAGCACGATTGCGATTGCGAGTCGCGCGACGCTCGGCAGAACGTCGGTGACAAAAGCCGGTCCGACCCAGGTCTCGACGAACGCCTCATAGATCGTGAAGGGGCTCGGAAAGAACTTCGCCGGGGCGAGCGTGCCCCAAATACCCCAGACGACGAGCAGAACGATCGGCAAACCGATTGCGTACAGCGTGCTCTCGCCCATCTTCGCCCACAGGCGCGACTTCTGACGGGGCGTACGCACCGTGCTGGTGTACAGGGTCACAGGACGTCCTCCCCGCGCACGGATTGATGCCACGCCAGGGTGCGGCGCTCGATGGCCCGGAAGCCGAGGTTGATGATGAGGCCGAGCACACCGGTCACGACGACGATCGCGTAGACGGTTGTGTAGTTTCCGATTCCCGCCGAAACGGCGAGCACTCGTCCGAGACCGGGATTCCCGATCGTCATCTCGGCCGTGATCGCCAAGATCAGCGCGACCGCGGCGGCAAGTCGCAGGCCCGTCATCAGGTACGGAAGCGCGGTCGGGAGCACCAGATTCCGGATGCGCGAGCCCCGGGTCAGCCCGAAGCTGCGGGCGGTGTCGCGCGCGACGGTGTCGATGTCCGCCACCCCGTAGAGCACCTGCACGAAGATCTGCCAGAAGCTCGCGTAGACGATGATGACCAACGCCGCCTGGATCTGCAGGCCGTAGGTCAAGATCGCGAGCGGGATGAGCGCGACCGAGGGGATCGGGCGCAAGAACTCCACCACGGTGTGCGTGGCGCGGCGCAGGAACGGCACCATCCCGACGATCGCACCGAGCGTCGTCGCCGCCACGGTCGCGATCGCGAGGCCGATGCCCCACGCGGTCATCGTGCGACCCACGTTCCGCCAGAACTCTAGGTCGGTCATCATGAGGCCGAGTTGACTGAAGGTGTCGAGGGCCGAAGGCACCACCTCGGGATTGACCCAGCGCAACGTGGAGGCGAGCTGCCAGGTCACGAGAAATCCGACGACGCCGAGCGTCCCGAGCACGACCTTCCGCGCGGAGCGCAGGTTCTTCCCCCGGCGCAGGCGGGCGCTCGTGTCGGATGGTGAGGGCGAGCCGTGCTCGGGCGGCGCGTCTATGACGGTCACGTGCGCTCCTGGTGCGTGCGGGGGAATGGGGCGAGAGCGGGAGGGGATGCGCGACGTGTCGACGCATCCCCTCCGCCCGCTTACTGCTGCTGCTGCAGGAGACGGTCGAAGTCGGGCAGCGTGTCGATGTACGTGTACTCGACCGCGAGGTCGCCGAGCGTCTTGATGCTGTCCGCGTCGAGTTCCCAGGTGAAGGTCGGCAGCGCAATGCCCGCGACGGCTTCAGCGGGGATGTCGAGTCCCGTGGCGATGGCCGCGCGTACGGCATCCTCGTTGTCGGCCGCGTAGGCGAGAGCCTCGGCCATCGCCGCGGAGTAGTCCGCTACGAGGTCGGGTTCCTCATCGATCAGCTTCTGCGTGGTGATGTTAGTGAGCACGGTCAGACCCGGAATGACGGCCTGGTACGGCGAGACGACGGATACGCCACCCGCGCCGAGGATGATGCCACGGAACGGGTCGGGAACCCAGGCGGCGTCGATCGTGCCCGCGTCGAGCTGCGCTTTGGCCTCGGGGAATGCAACCTCGACGAACTCGATCGTCGAGGAGTCGCCGCCGTCTGCGTCCACGGCCGCGCGGATCGTGAGGTCACCGGCGGCACCGAGCGAGTTGACCGAGACCTTCTTGCCCGACAGATCCTTGGGGCTCGCGATGCCGGATCCGCCGAGCGCCACGACGGCGTTGACGTCCGTGCCATCGGCGAGGCTGTCGGCGTAGTCGCCGATGATGACGATGCCGAGGTCCTGCAGGTCGGCCCGGATGGGTCCGAAGGGCTGGCCGATGGCGAACTGGATGTCTTCGCTGAGCAGGGCGGGGATCGCCTGCGCGCCACCCTGGGCGGGCACGACCTCGACGTTCAGGCCGTACTCCTCGAAGATTCCGGCATCGATCGCGGCCCAGAGGGCGCCGGTCTCGGCGATGGGCAGAGCCGCAACACGGATATCGCGGAGTTCACCGGAGTCGGCGTCGCTCGGCGCGGCGGACGGGCTGGCCGCCGAATCGGAGCACCCGCTCAGGGTGAGCGCAGCAACAGCTGCGAGGGCAAATACGGCAAGACTCTTCTTCATTGATAGGCCTCTCGTCGACGGGCAAGGATCGTCGACACGGCTGAGAGCGATCCCACGGGCGGCCATGCCCGGGGCGATCCGCACCTCGCTGTGTGACTCTGCCATCGTGGGCGACGAGGTGACCAATGTCAAGAAAAATGTGACGCCCGTCACATAACTATTGAATGACGCCAACCGGACCGCGACAGGAGCGGGCCAGATCACGACAGAATGAGCGGATGGCGTCGCCCCCAGCAGTTGAACTCGTCGACCGATACCTCGCCGCGCTGAGCTCCGCCGATCCCGAGGCTGCCGTACGTCTCTTCACGCGCGACGGCGTCGTGAACTCCCCGCTCTACGGCGAGCAAGCCGCGCGCGATTTCTACCCGGTACTTTTCGCCGACACGGCCGAGTCCGTCCTCTCACTACGGAAGACGCTCGTCAGCGACGACGGCGGGACGATCGCGTTCTGGTTCGACTTCGCCTGGGTGCTGGCGGACGGAACCCCGGCGCCGTTCACGGTCGTCGATGTTGCCGAACTCGACGAGCACGGGCTGATCAGCCGTCTGCACATCGTCTACGACACCCACCCGATCCGGCAGTCGTGGGAGAACCAACGGCGGTCGTCCGATTCGCCTACGGATCCCCGGCGGGCCTGACCGCCGGGGAAACGTGAGATCACCGAATCGTCGGCGTTCGGACACGCTCGGACGGCGCGGTCCGCGCGGGATAATGGCGAGACCGAAGCAAAGGTGCCGGAAACTCGATGATCACAGAGCCTCGCAGCGAGTTCGTGGGTCGCCACCGTGAGCTGGACATGCTGGCCGCGTTCCTGGATACCTCGCGCCTGGTCACCCTGACCGGTGTGGGTGGTGCGGGCAAGACTCGCCTGGCGACGCGTGCCGCGAACGCCCATGCGGAGCACGCGGGGATCGACTGCTGGTTCGTGCCGCTCGACACCGTGCACGACGCGCGTCTGCTGCCCCTCGCCGTCGCGCGTGCCCTCCCCCTCGGTGACCAGTCGGCGCGCGACCCGCTGGACTTCATCATCGACGTGCTCGGCGACGGACCCGCCCTGCTCGTGCTCGACAACTGCGAGCATCTGATCGACGCCGTCGCCGCTCTCGTGGATGACCTGCTGGATGCCATGCCCCAGCTATCCATCCTCGCCACCAGCCGACGCCGTCTGGAACTGGACGGCGAGCAGGCCTTCGCCGTCCCTCCCCTCTCGATCGGCCCGCCGCTCTCGACGGACAGGTCGACGACGGGACAGCCCTCGGAAGCGGTCGCACTGCTCGTTGCGCGTGCGCGCGCCGCGGATGTCTCGTTCAGCCTCGGCGCCGACGACCAAGAGGCCGCGGTGGAACTCTGCCGCGCGCTCGACGGGCTGCCGTTGGCGATCGAACTCGCGGCGTCTCGACTGCGCACACTCACCATTCCCGATCTCGCCGGGCGGCTGTCTTCGCGGTTCACGCTGTTGCGCGGCGCCTCGCGCTCGGCCGTCGCTCGCCAGCGAACCCTCCGCGCTGTCGTGGACTGGAGCCACGAACTGTGTACGCCGTCGCAGCGGACCCTGTGGGCATCGCTCAGCGTCTTCACGGGACCGTTCGACCTCGCCGCGGCGGTCGCCGTCGCAGGCAGGAGCGAGTCCGAGGTCGTTGACGCCCTCGACGAGCTCGTCAGCCAGTCGGTCGTCGAGGCGGACCGCGAGGGTGGGCGCTTCCACCTTCTCGAGACGATTCGGGAGTACGGCAAGGAGCGCGCCGAAGAGGCCGGACTCTGGCCCCAGTTGCTGCGCCGCCACCTCGAGCACTTCCAGCGTGTCGCGGAAGACGCATGCCGACGCTGGTACGGTCCCGGCCAGGCACAGACCATCGCGACGCAGCGCGCTCAGCACGCGGAACTGCAGACCGCGCTCTCCACTGCTGTCGGACGGAGCGCTGACGCGGCCCTCCAATTGTTCTCGGACCTGCGCTACCACTGGGGCGTGGGCGGCTTTCTGCCCGAGGGCCGGGCGTGGGCGACCCGCGTACTCGCCCTTCCGGGAGCGAGTGCCGAACGTCGGATTCCGGCGCTGATCACGGCTACCTGGCTGTGCCTGCTGCAGGGCGATCTCGTCGAGGGTGATCAGCATCTGCGGGAAGGGCGGGCTCTCGCCGACCAGACCCCCGACCTGCCGAATTCGGCGCTGTTCGAGATCGAATTTCACCGCTGGAGGGGAACCCATGCGCTGTTCTCGGGCGAACCGGAACACGCGCGTGCCGAATTCGAGGACTCCATCCGGCTCGCGCAGGCGGCCGGACGTCCAGATGAGGCGATGATGGCGCAGTTCCAGTTGGCGACCGCCCTCAGCCACCTGCACGAGAGCAACGCGTCCGTCGCGGCGGAGGTCGCGCTGCGCCATGCCGAGTCGATCGGCGAGCGATGGATGCGTTCCCTCGCACTGTGGTCCCTTGCGTTGTCCTCTTTCATCGAGGACGACCTGGACGGTGCCGAGCAGATGGCCCGTCAAGCCCTGACGGCCGAGAAGGGCATCGACGATCCCGTCGGCGACTGTCTCATGCTCGAGCTGCTCAGCTGGGTCGACGCGGCACGGTCGCCGACCGAGCGATCGGCGATCCTGCTCGGAGCGGCCCAGAGTCGCTGGCGGCGCATCGGCTCTGATATCTCCGTGCACGGGCCTCAAATGGCAGCTCACCACGACCGATGCGTCGCCGTGGTCGTGGAGCGTCTCGGAGAGCGAGCATTCGAACGATTGATGACGGCGGGTGGACGACTCGATCCGAGCGAGGCTGTCTCATTCGCCGTATCGACACGCCGCCCCTCGACCGGCCTCAGCGCGCGCGAGACCGAGGTGGCAGCGGACATCCGCGCGGGGCTCAGCAACCGGGCTATCGCCGAGCGGCTCGTGCTTTCGGTTCGCACGATCGACACCCACGTGCAACGGATCCTCGTGAAGCTCGGCTTCACCTCCCGCGCGCAGATCGCGGCCTGGTACGAGTCGACCATCGCGGATGCGGGTGATCAGCAGATGTGAGAACTCTCATCTCTGCGGTGGCGATTTCGGCGTGATTCTGGGGCTTTTCGGGCTTCGGATGTCGGAGGCTATCCGTAGCATTTAGAACATGTATTCGAATCTCTGTGACGTCGACACCGAAGCGCGAGACCTCGCGGTCCGGTTCGCGGAGGCGTCGAGGGCGGTCGCGCGGGCGCAGGCTGCGCAGGCGCGGGTGCTGGCGGATGCCGCGGATCTCGGGATGCGGCGGGTGGCCGATTTGGGGTCTGTCTCGTCGCGTGAGGCGGAGCTGCCCGTGCGTGCTTTGGCGGCGGAGCTGGCGGTCGCGGCGTGCATGTCGGATCGAACGGTGCAGCGCCGGATGAACGATGCCGCGGTGCTGGCGGAGTCGTTCCCCGCGACGTTCGAAGCGTGGGATGACGGCCGGATCGGTTCGGGGCATGTTGGGGTGATCATGGAACACGGGTTGCCGCTCACCGACGCCGACGCACGTGCTGTGTTTGAGCGCGAGGCGCTGGTCCGGGCCGAGGGAACAACGCCCGGACGGCTCGGGCCGGCGCTCGCGCGGCTCGCCGAATCTTTGCAGCCCCGGACACTGACCGAACGCCACCAGAAGGCACGGGCGTCGCGGGGTGTGGGTGTGCGGGACATCGGGGACGGGATGGCAGAGTTCATGTCGGTTCAACCCGCTGTGTTGGCGCATGCGATGCACGACCGTGTCACGCAGCAGGCGAAGGCGATCAAGAACGCCGACCCCACCGATGCGCGTACGATCGATCAGATTCGTGCGGACCTGGTCGCGGACATGCTCCTCACCACCACCCCCGATGCGCAGACAGGTGCGGGAATGTCGGACGGATTCGGTGGACTCGGATCGATCAAGGCGATCGTGAATGTGACTGTTCCCGCCCTCGCGTTGGCCGGGGTCACGGACGAGCCGGCGGAACTCGTGGGGCGTTGCCCGGTCGACCCCGCGATGGCCCGCGAACTTGCGGGGCACGCGACGGGTTGGGACCGGGTGCTTGCTGACCCCATCACCGGGTGCGTCCTTGCGGTGGACCGCTACACACCCTCCGCAGACATGAAACGGTTCTTACGGGCGCGGGATCAGCACTGCCGATTCCCCGGATGTCGGCAACCTGCCCACCGGTGCGACCGCGACCACACCCTCGACTACGCACTCGGCGGTGCGACGGATGTCTGCAACTTGGCGTGCCTCTGCAAACGACACCACACCTTGAAAGGTGAAACGGGCTGGACGGTCCGACAACTCGGCGGCGGCATCCTCGAATGGACATCCCCGGGCGGTCACGTCTACATCGACAAACCACCCCCGGCGGTCCACTTCAGCCCGAACACCGACCCACCCCCGTTCTAGGGACGCGTTGCGCGCGCCCGTCCCCGGTCATTGAGCGAGGCCCGAAGGGCCGAGACGAAATGACGAGACCGCGCCACGGCGTCCGTCACGGGAGAGCGTTTCGACTCGCTCCGCTCGCTCAACGACCGCGCGCATACCGATCAGCGACCGATTCGGTAGTTCTACGGATACCCGCCGCCGCCGCAGGCGCGCATGCTGGTCGCGCGGCACCGACGCCGTACGCACGTCCGATGCGAAAGAAGTCAACGATGACGCACTCCTCCGGCCCCCGTCTGATTCTCGTTCACGGAGCGTGGGTCGGCCCGTGGGAATTCGGCCCGCTGCTCGCCATCCTGCGCGAGCGCGGTTGGCCCGTCACCGCGGTCGCCCTCCCCTCCACCGCGTCGCAGCGCGGAATCGAGGATGACGCGGCCGCTGTGACCGCCGCGATCGACGCCGAACCCGGCCCCGTCATCCTCGTGGGGCACTCGTACGGCGGAGTCCCCATCACGCTCGCCGGCGATCACCCGCGGGTGGAGCACCTCGTGTACGTCTGCGCTTTCGCGCTGGACATCGGCGAGAGCCTGCAGGGATCGATGGGTGGCGCGCTGCCGGAGTGGTGGGGCATCCAGGACGGCCAGGTCACGATGGGCCGTTCGCGCGAGGAGCGCGTCGCCATGATCGCGGCCGATCTTCCCCCCGAAGCAGCACCCGCCGCCGAAGGAATGGCGGACCTGTTCCTACCCCAGTCGTACCGTTCGCTCACGGAACCCGTGACCCGCGCCGCGTGGCGCGTGCGGCCGACGACGTATGTCCTCGGCGAGAACGACGGTGTCGTCCCGCCCGCGTTCCAAGAGCATCTCGCCGCGCGCACAGGCGGCGAGGTTCTGCGCCTGCCGAGCGGCCACGCGCCCTTCCAAGAAGACCCCCCAGGCTTCGCCGATCTGCTCGAGCGTGTCGCGCTCGGCACGACCGCGGCGCACTGAACCCACATCTGAGGAATGAGAAATCATGACCATCATCGACAACCCGTCCGTCGTCGCACCGACCGTCCCCGCGGGACGCCTATTCATCGACGGGGAGTGGCGCGACTCCTCGGACGGACGCCGCACGACCATCGTCAACCCGGCGATGGGTGCCGCCCTGCGCGAGGTCGCGGCCGCGACCGTCTCCGACGTCGACGACGCCGTCGACGCGGCCCGCGCCGCCTTCGACTCCGGCGTCTGGTCGGGGCTGTCATCCCGCGAGCGGGCACGCATCCTGCAGCGTGCGTACCAGATCATGCGCGAACGCACGGAAGAACTGGCCGCGGCCGAGAGCGCGAACGTCGGCAAGCCGATCACGTTTGCGCGATTCGTGGACGTCAACAACGCCGCCGAGCTCTACGAGTACTACGCGAGCCTCGGTCACCACCTCGACGGATCGGTGCGCGAGACGACCGGCAACACGCACGCGTACGTCAAACGCGAGCCGCTGGGCGTCGTCGTGGCGATCACGCCGTTCAACTTCCCACTGATCCTGTCGAGCTCGAAGATCGCCCCGGCCCTCATCGCGGGCAACACCATCGTCCACAAGCCGGCCGGCGACACCCCGCTGTCGGCGCTGATCATGGCCGAGATCCTCACCGAGGCCGGCGTGCCGGCGGGAGTGTTCAACGTTGTCACGGGGTCGGGGGCGACGCTCGGCGATCACCTCGTCGGCCACCCCGACGTCGACAAGGTGGCCTTCACCGGGTCGACGGATGTCGGGGCCCACGCGGCCGCGCTCGCGGCCCGGACCCTGAAGCCCTTCACGGCAGAACTCGGCGGCAACGCCGCGAACATCGTCTTCGCGGACGCCGACCTCGACCAGGCGATCGGCACGATCATCTCGGCATTCGTGTTCAACTCCGGGCAGTTCTGCATGGCCGGTCCCCGCCTGCTCGTCGAGCGTCCGATCTACGAGACGGTGCTCGGAATCCTCGGTCAGGCCGTTCCCCAGGTGCCCTTCGGCAGCCCGAACGATCCCGCAACAGTGATCGGCCCGCTCGCCTCGAAGTCCCAGCTCGACAAGGTCTCGGCCATCGTCGAGCGCGCCCGCGCTGCCGGCGCCCAGGTGATCACCGGCGGGTCCGCGGTCGACCTCGACGGCGGCTTCTACTACGCACCGACCGTGCTCGCGGGCCTGCCGAGCAGCGCCGAGATCGTGGCGGAAGAGGTCTTCGGACCGGTGCTCACCGTCGAACCGTTCGACACGGAAGACGAGGCCATCGCGCTCGCGAACGGCACTGCGTATGGGCTGGCCTCGGGTGTGCAGACGAGCGATCTCGCCAAGGCCCACCGGGTCGCCGCGAAGCTGCAGGCCGGCATCACCTGGGTCAACGGCTGGGCACTGCTCGACCCCTCCGTGCCGTTCGGCGGGGTCAAGGCATCCGGGTGGGGACGCGAGGGTGGCCCCGAGGCGATGGAGTCGTACCAGCGCGCACACTCGATCGTGTTCAACCTCGAACAGGGCGCGGCACAGTGACCGCGGGCCGCGCGGCTGTGCTGGATGCCCCGGGCTCGCTGGTCGTCTCGGACGTCGAGTTCGGCGATCCCGGTCCCGGCGAGGTGCTCGTCAAGCTCGTGGCCTCGGGACTCTGTCACACCGACCTCGGCGTGATCGCGGGCGGCATCCCGTTCCCCTCACCGGGGATCATCGGGCACGAAGGAGCGGGGGTCGTCGTCGCCGTAGGCGCGGGCGTCTTGTCGGTCGACGTCGGCGACAAGGTGCTGCTGAGCTTCACCTCCTGTGGCGAATGCGCGGCCTGCACGTCGACCCACCCCGCCTACTGCGAAACGTGGCTGCCTCGCAACCTGCTGGGCATGCTGCGCGATCCCGCCTCCGGTCAGGTCACGCGGGCGGGCGAGCCCCTGACGACACACTTCTTCGGCCAGTCATCCTTTGGACAGTTCTCGATCGCCGACGAACGGTCGATCGTCAAGGTCGACGCGGATGCCGATCTCGTCGCGCTCGCCCCCCTCGGGTGCGGCGTGCTCACGGGGTTCGGGTCGGTGTGGAACGTGCTCGACCCGGGCGCGGCCGACACCGTCGCCATCTACGGAACCGGCGCGGTGGGACTCTCGGGTCTGATCGCCGCCGCCCTCCGCAGCCCCGCCCTGCTGATCGCGATCGACATCGTCGACGAACGCCTCGAACTCGCGCGCGAACTCGGCGCAACGCGCACCATCAATGCGCGGACGGAGGATGTCGCGACCCGCCTCGCTGAGATCACCGGCGGGCGCGGGGTGACACTGAGCTTCGACACGACCGGAAACCCCACCGTCGCGCGACGCGCCCTCGACGCGGCATCCGTTCGCGGAACCGTGCTGGTCTGCGGCGCACCTGCCCCCGGGACCGAGATTCCCGTCGACATCCAGGGGATCCTGACCGGCAAGATCCTGCGCGGCGTGACGATGGGCGACACGGATCCGCGGACGCTGATCCCCGAGCTCGTGGCGCTGCACGCGGCGGGAAATCTGCCCCTCGAAAAGCTCGAACGCACGTACACGCTCGACCAGATAGCGGATGCCGCAGCTGACATGCACCGCGGTGCGACCGTCAAGCCGGTCATCGTCTACTGACGTACGGGAGTTTCTACAGCGGGTACTGACCCGGCTCGCGGCGCATGGTGATCCAGCGCGTCTCGGTGAAGGCGTCGATGCTCGCCTGCGCACCACCGTGGCGGGATCCGGTTCCCGACGATCCCACACCGCCGAAGGGCGAATTGGCCTCGTCGTTCACGGTCTGGTCATTGATGTGCACGATTCCCGTGGGGATGCGCTGCGCCATCGCGAGGCCACCGAAAACGTCGCGCGTGACGATACCCAGCGACAGACCGTAATCGGTGTCCGAGGCCAGAGCCACGGCCTCGTCGTCGGTCGAGTACGAGACGACGGATGCCACCGGCCCGAAGACCTCGTCGCAATACGCCGCGGCATCCTTCGGCGTGTTCGCGAGCACCGTGGGCCGATAGAACAGGTCCTCGAAGGTGCCACCCGCGCGCAGTTCGGCGCCCTGCGCGACGGCATCCTGCACCAGAGTGTGGACACGATCGCGCTGAACCTCGTCGATGAGCGGCCCGAGGTGAACCTGCCCCGCCGCCGGGTCTCCGACGTGCATGGAGTCGGCCTTCTCGGCGAGCGCCGTGACGTAGGCCTCGAAGATCGACTCGTGCACGATGTGACGGCCCACGGTCATGCAGATCTGTCCCTGGTGCAGGAACGATCCCCAGGTCGCGAGGTTCACGGCCTGCGCGACGTCGGCGTCCTCGCGGATGATGAAGGCCGAGTTTCCGCCGAGCTCGAGGTGCGCGCGCTTGAGGTGACGCCCGGCGAGCTCGCCGACGATCTTGCCCGCTCGCGTGGAGCCGGTGAACGCGATGACGCGCACGCGGGGGTCGGCGACCATCGCCTCTCCGACGTCCGCGCCACCCGGGACGAGCTGCAGGAGTCCGGCGGGAAGCCCCGCCTCTTCGAAGATGCGCACCATCGACACGCCACCCGTGACGATCGTGCGCGGGTCGGGCTTGAGGATCACGGCGTTGCCGAGGGCGAGGGCCGGAGCCACGGCCCGGATCCCGAGGATCAGCGGAACGTTGAACGGCGAGATGACCCCGACAACGCCCACGGGCACCTGCTGCGCCAGCGACAGGCGTGGCTCTTCGCTCGACAGGATCGACCCGAGCGGAGCCGAGGGCAGAGCGGATGCCTCGTAGCATTCGGACGCGGTGACGTGCAGGGCGAATCCGGCGAGGGGCGGGATCGCGCCGACCTCGCGGGTGTTCCAGCCGCCGATCTCGTCCGCGTACTGCTCCCACAGTTGGCCCGCCCGCCGCAGCACGGCGGCACGCACGGGGTGCGGCGTCGCCGCCCACTCCTTCTGGGCCCGCGCGGCGCCTTCCGCGGCGCGGGCGACGTCGCCCGGGCCCGCGATACCGACGGTCGCGAGGGTTGCTCCGGTGGCGGGTTCGATGGATGCTGTCGTGCCGCCTTCGCCGTCGACCCATTCGCCGTCGATGAAGATCTTGCCGCCGAACACCGCCTCATCGATGAGGGTGCCGGTAGAGGTGATCGTGCTGGACATGTCGTTCTCCTCGGTTGATGCCCGGACATCGCCCGGGCCGTCGGTGATCTATTCGTGCGAGAGCCGCGCGAGCCGCGCCGCTCGACGACCCTCGGTACTGAGGCCGAAGCCACGTCGGATGACGCGCATCGCCTCCTGCGCGAGCCCCACGCCATCGAGGTAAGGGGTTCGCCAGATCGCGAGCATGTCGCCCGCCTCGGGTGAGATTACCCTGCGTGAGAAGGCCTCAACACCCATGCGACCCGTGTATCCGCTGTCGATCGCGTGGCGCACGAGGTCGGCCACGTCCACCGCTCCGCTGCCGAGGCCGCCGCGACCGGACTGCCCGAGTTCGAGGTAGCCGAGCTTCGGCAGCGCGTGCGTGATCGCCGCGGCGAGGTCGCCCTCTTCGACAGCCATGTGGAAGGTGTCGAGATGGATGCGCAGGTGCTCCGATCCGCTCGCCTCGACGTACTCCATCGCCTGTGTCGCGGTGTTGATCGCCGCGGTTTCGTAGCGATTGAGGACCTCGAACGTCATCGCGACGCCGCGCTCATGTGCGTAGTCGGCGACGCGGCCGACCTCGAGAGCGGACCGTTCGAACGCAGCGCGTGACGTCGGTCCGCTGGCGCGGCCGAACAGGCCGTAGGGCACGCCGTTCATCTGGTCGCCACCGAGCGCGACGGTCAGATCGACCGTCGCTCGCAGCGCCGCTGCTCCCGCTGCACGTTCGTCGGCGTCGTCGGCCGAGACATCCGCACCGGGCGCCTGCCCCGCGATCGTGATCGGTGTAATGCCCCGCGCCGCAAAGGTCCTCCGCAGGTCCGCGATGTCTACCGTCGTCGGGTCCAGGGGCGACAGAACAACCCGTCGATAGCCCGCCTCCACCAGTGCGTCAAGCGCCGCGGGCATCAGATCCGACGCGACGTCCGCGAGCAGGACGTTCAGCAGACAGGCGACATCGAGCCCAGTGGGAGGGGTCTCGGTAGCTTCAGTCATGCGCGCACCTCAGAAGGTCGGCAGGTCGAGCCGCTGCTTGAAGACCGAGTACCCGTCGTCCACGCTCACGACGGTGCCGTTGATGACATTGGCCTCGTCGGACGCAAGGAACGCCACGACGTTCGCGATCTCTTCGGGCTCGGTCATCTTGTTGCGCAGCTGCTCGGCCGCGAACGTCGCCTTCAACTCGTCGCTGAACTGGTTGATGATCGCCGTGCCCACGCGGCCCGGGGTGATCGCGACGGCACGCACGCCGAACTCGGCGAGTTCGTAGGCGGCGGAGCGCGTGAACGAGATGACGGCCGCCTTCGCCGCGCTGTAGGTGAACGACAGTTCGGCGGCCTGCTCGCCGTAGATCGAAGACGTGCTGATGATCACGCCGCCCGTACCCTGATCGCGGAACTGCCGACCGGCGGCGAGGATGCCGTAGTAGACACCGTCCTGGTCGACGCGGATCATGGGCGCGTAGTCGACCGCCGGGTCATGGTCCAGAAGCGGCTTGCCGCCCGCAATGCCTGCGTTATTGAAGATCACGTCGAGCTTGCCGAACACCGAGACCGCGTGCGCCACGGCCGCCTCCACCTCGGCGTAGACCGAGACATCCACCCCGATAGAGGTCGCGCTGCCCGGGGTCTGTGCTTCGATCCGCGTCGCGACCTCGGCTGCGCGATCGGCGTTGATGTCGGCGATCACAACCCTCGCACCCTCGGCGACGAACTTCTCGACGGTCGCGAGACCGATCCCGCTTGCGCCGCCCGTGATCAGGGCGACCTTGTCTGTCAGACGCATCTGCGTTCTCTCCATTGCCTGCATATGGGTGGTAGGGAAGGGCCCGTCGGGGCGGTGCGCACACGCGCCCCGACGGACCGAGGTCGTGCTAGCCCAGCTGGTCGGACGGCGTGATGGTCGCCGCGTTCGCCTTGTTGACGAGTGTCGTGCTGACCGTCTCGAAGTTCGAGTCCGGCATGCTGCCGCTGGTCAGGAACTCCACGATCGCGGCGATGACATCGTCGTTGATCGAGGGCCACGGCTGCTCGACCGTCGCGAGCATCGCGCCGCCGGCTTCGATCGAGGCGATGGACTCGCTCACGGCGTCGACTCCGGTGACGACCGTGTCGGCACCAGCCTCGGTGACGGCCTGCACCGCGCCGAGCGCGGCGTCATCCCATCCGACCCATACGGCGTCGAGGCCGCCCGGGTTGGCGGTCAGGTAGTCCGCAACGATAGCGAGCGCTTCCGTGCGACCCGTCGCCGGCGAGACGACCTGCTGGATCTCGCCACCGGCCAGCGTTGCTCCGGCGGCTTCGAGATCAGCCGCCGCGAGGTCCGCGCGCATCCGGATACCGGCATGCGGGTCGTGGCCGATCACCATGATGTTCTTGCCCTCGAGGCCACCGATCTGCTCGGAGATCGCGTCCAGCGTCTGGTCGACGATCCCCTGCTGGTCGGTCGTGATGTTGAGCGCGTACGCGTCGGTGGGTTCGGTGCCCGAATCGATCGCGAACATCGGGATGCCCGCGTCCTTCGCCGCCGTGACGATGGAGCTGATCGAGGCCACGTCCGTGTAGCCGTTGTAGATCACGTCGGCGCCCTGACCGATTGCGCTCTCCACCGCGGGGTTCATCTTCTGGAAGTCGAAGTCGCCCTGGATCATCGTCAGATCCCAGTCGAGCTCTTCGGCCTGCGCTTCGACAGCCTTGACCCACCAGGCGCCGATCGGGGTCTGGTTGCCCGAGGTGAACGCGATGACCTTGAACCGGTCGTCGCCGCCCCCTCCTCCGTCGCTGCTGCCTCCGCCGCTTGCGCAGCCGGTCAGTGCCAATGCTGCGGCGGCGGCTAGCGCCGTCATCGCCTTGATTGTGGTTCGCACAATTCACTCCTTTGTTGTAATTGCGTTGTTGGTGCCCGAGCGGATCGGGATCCACCCAGATCGGGGAAGTCTGAGCTAGCGTTCTCGACTCTTGAGCGACGACAGGGTCACGGCCGCGATGATGATGAGACCCGTCACCACCTGCTGCACGTAGGCGTTTACGCCGAGGATGTTCAGGCCGTTGCTCATGACGCCGATGATCGCGACGCCCACCATCGTGCCGACGATGTTCGCAGCTCCCGAGCGGACGACGGTCATGCCGAGGAAGACCGCGGCGACCGAGAACAGCAGGTTGTCCTCGCCTTGCACGGCGCTGCGCGCTTCCGAGCCGCGCGGCGAGCAGGATGCCTCCGATGGCAGCCACCATGCCTGCGACGGTGAAGGCGGTGAGTCGGGCGAATCGCACGTTCACGCCCGAGAGCCGAGAAACTTCGACGTTGCCGCCGGTGGCGTACCAGCGACGACCCAGGGTCGTGTACTTCAGCACGAACCACAGGACGATCGAGATAGCGATAGCGATGAAGACCGGAAGCGGGATGTCCAGGAATCGACCCTGCCCCAGGGCGTTGAACTCAGCCGGCAGGTTGAAGAGCGTGGTGCCGCTCGTGACGATGAACGCGAGTCCCGTTACCGAGGTCAGGGTGGCCAACGTCGCCACGAACGCCGACAGGTTCAGATAGGCGACCAGCAGACCGTTCGCGAGCCCGATGAGGGTGCCGACGATGATGGCGATGAGAATCGCCAGAGCGACCGGAGTACCACTGAGCATGAGGGACGCCGCAACCGCGCCGGCGAGGGCGGCAGTGGCCGCGACAGAGAGGTCGAAGTCACCGACGACCATGACCAGGGTCTGCGCGCCCGCGACGATCGCGAGGATCGCGATCTGATACAGGATGTTGCGCACGTTGGTGAAGGACAAGAACACATCCGGGCGCATAGCGAAGAAGAAGATCACCAGGACGACGAGAGCGAGTACCGTCCCACCCGCGAGCAAACGCTGCCCGACAGAGCGTCTCGGTACGACCCCAATGTCCGTCGTGTCCTCGATCCCAGGGTTTCGCGTGGGAGTAGTCATCGGTCGGCCTTTCCATAGCAGTAGGACAACAGCAGTTCTTCGTCCGCATCTTCGGCACGAACCTCGCCCGAGATCCGACCCTCGTGCATGATCAGGATCCGGTCGCTCATGCCCATGAGCTCGGGCAACTCCGAACTCACGGCGATGACGGTGGTGCCACGGGCGACGAGCTGACGGATCAGGCGGTAGATCTCCGCCTTCGTCCCGACATCGATCCCGCGGGTCGGTTCGTCGAGCAGAAGCACGCGGGGATTCCGCGCAAGCATCTTGGCCAGCACGACCTTCTGCTGGTTTCCGCCGGAGAGCTCCGAGACGTACTGGCTCCCGCCTCGCGCCTTGATCCGCAGGTCGGACATTCCGCGGTTCACGATGTCGGTGATCTTCGCGCCCGAGACGATTCCCGCCGAGCTGACCGCAGCGATGTTGGCGAGTGCGATGTTGTCGCGGATCGTGGCACCGAGGATCACCCCCTGCGTCCGTCGCTCTTCCGGGACGAGGGCTATCCCGGCCTCCAGGGCCTTTCCGACGCCCGGGGAGTGCGGTAGGACCTTGCCGCCGACTGTGATCGTGCCGCCCGAGGTGCTTCTGCGCCCCGGACGAGGATGCGCAGAAGCTCGACTGCGTCCGGCGCCCGCCAGGCCGCCGATACCGAGCACCTCGCCCTTGTACGCAGAGAACGAAACATCCTTCACGCGTCTGCCGTCGAGACCCTCGACGACGAGAGCCACGTCGGTCGTCGCCGTCGCGCGTTCCGGATAGAGCGTCTCCGCTCTCGCGCCCCACCATGGTCGAGATCACCTCGTCGATGTGCGAGTCGGCGACGACTCTTAGTGACGATGGTCTCGCCGTTACGCATGATGGTGAGCCGGTCGCACAGCTCGAACACCTCTTCCAGACGGTGGGAGACGTAGAGAATCGCCACGCCCTCGTCTCGGAGCCGGCGCAGCACCGCGAACAGTTCGATGATCTCGAGGTCTGTCAGGGACGCCGTGGGCTCGTCGAGAATGAGGACCCGCGCATCGGTCGCCAGCGCGCGGGCAAACGCGACCATGGTCTGCTGAACGGGCGAGAGGTCGCCGGCGAGCTTGCCGAGCGGGATGTTCTGACGGATGCGCTGGAGTTGGCTCGCGAGCCTGCTTGCGGAGCGCCCCCCACTGCACGATTCCCGCACGGCGCGGCGTCTGCTCGCCGAGCAGGATGTTCTCGGCGACCGTGAGGGACGGGATGATCGACAGCTCCTGGTAGAGCGCGACGACGCCGGCGCGGTTCGCAGCACGGACATTGGCGAAGGCGACCTCTTCGCCATCGCGCCAGATCGTTCCCGCGTCCGAGTCGTACAGGCCCGTCAGCACCTTGATCATCGTCGATTTGCCGGCGCCGTTCTCACCGAGGAGGGCATGGATCTCGCCCGAGCGCACATCCAGACGGGCGCCCTTCAACGCGTGCACACCATCGAACCGCTTGTCGATGCCGCGCGCCTCGATGGCCGGCACCGGCTGAACCGTCGCACTCATGCGAGTTCCTCGACATTCTCGGCGTGGTCGATCGCGGCTTGTGACAGGTCGTTGCAGCGGATGACGACCTTGGGATGCGCGCCGCTCATGTGTGCTTCGAACGCGGCCGGTGCGTCGTCGAGATCGAACACCGCGGCGGTGAGTTCGTCGACATCGAGGTGCGGCAGGACCTGCAGCGCCCGCGGGAACGCGTACGGCGAAACGAAGACGCCCGTGAGCGTCAACTCCTTCAGGTACAGGTAATCCGAGAGGTTCAGCGGCATCGCGAACTCCGCGGGATACATCGCGCCGTAGATGACAGTGCCGCCCTTGGCCGCGATGTCGAGCAAACCCTGCACGGCGCGCGGCGACCCCGAAGCATCGATCACGATGTCGTATCCGCGGCCGGACGTGTAAGCATCAGCGCGCTCGAACTGGTTCTCGCCGACCGGGTCGATGACGTGCTCGGCGCCGTGTCGGAGGGCCATCTCGCGACGATCCGCAATCGGTTCGATCATCGTGAGCGACGTGGCGCCGTGCATCTTCATGACCTGCAGCGTCAGCTGCCCGATCGGCCCGCCCCCGCAGATCGCCACGCGATCACCGACGCGGATCCGGGTCTTGTCCGCGATGCGCACGGCGACCGATGTGGGCTCGAGGATGCACCCCTGCAGGAGGGACACGTCGTCGGGCAGTCGGTAGACCTGCGACTCGTGCCATGTCACCGTCTCAGCCATGCCGGGTCGGTTGTACTCCTGGATGTTCTCGCAGAACTGCTGGCGTCCCTCCTGGCAGGGCCGGCAGGTGCCGCAGAACCGCAGGAAGTTGCCCGCGACCCGGTCTCCCACGTGCAGGCCGTTGCGATGCGCGCGCTCACCGAGTTCTTCTATGACGCCGGAGATCTCGTGACCGAGACCGATCGGCACATCGGTGCCGAAGAATCCCTCGGCAAGGTGCGGATCGGACCCGCAGATCGCCGCGTAGGCCACACGGATGCGGACATCTTCGGGTCCGAGCGGTTGCTCGGGGAAGTCCACGACGCCGATGCGGCCGCGGGAATCCTCGTCGGGATCCCGCAGGCTTCCGACCTTGGTGACGGCTACTGTTCTCATGACTCTCCGTTGAGTACGTTCGGTGAAATCGACCGGGGTGCCCGTTGAAGGTCAGCCCTGGGCGGCGATGACCCTTCGCGTTGCCGCGACCGTGGCCTCGAGGCCATACCCGTGCTTGTTGCGCAGCTGCTCGTCCTCGCCGAAACCCGCGTAGACCTGCGGGATACCGAGGCGTTCGAACGCCTTCAGATGCACGCCGTTGTCGGTGACGACGTCCGCGACGCGTGTGGCGAGCCCGCCATACGCGAGGTGATCCTCGAGCACGATGAACCGGCCATCGGTCTCGGCGGCGGAGCGGATGATGAGCTCCTCGTCGATCGGCTTCAGCGTCCACATATCCACGACGCGGATCGAGCGACCGTCCTTGGCGAGTTCGTCCGCGGCATCGAGGGCCTGGGCAACCGTGGTGCCGTGGGTGAAGATCGTCGCGTCGGTGCCCTCGCGGGCGATGATCCCCTTGCCGATACGGATGTCCTGGGTGCCGGGTTCGTACAGGACCTTGTCCTTCTTGCCGACCGCGAGGCGGATGTAGATCGGCCCCGTCATCGTCATGGACTGGCGCAGCACCTCACCCACCATGAGCGGGTCGCCGATGGATGTCACGGTCATGTTGGTCAGCGCGCCCATCAGGGTGAGGTCTTCGACCGCGTAGTGGGTCGAGCCACCGTTGCCGACGAGACCACCGTGGGTGCCGATGATCTTCACGGGCAGGTTCGGGTAGCAGACATCCGTACGGATCTGCTCCAGCGCGCGCATCGAGAGGAACGGAAGCATGCCCGATACGACGGGGATGTTGCCGTCGTAGGCGAGCCCGGCCGCGATGCCGACACAGGCCTGTTCCGAGAGTCCGACGTCGAGGAAGCGCTCGGGGAACTTGTCGCGGAACTCCACGAGCGTGGCCCCGATGTCGGGGGTCAGCACCCAGAGGTTCGGGTATTCGTCGCCCAGCTCTGCGAGCGTCGTGCCGATGACGGAACGGGCGCCGAGAAATTCTCCGAAGGTGAAGGTGACGGGCATCAGACGGACTCCTTGACACGGGTGGCGGAAAGCGCGGCCATCGCGCGTTCGAGGTCGACAGCGCCGAGGGATCCGGCGTGCCAGGCGAGGTTGCGCTCCATGAAGTCGACGCCCTTACCCTTGACCGTCTCGCAGATCACGACGGTGGGCTTGTCGCTGTCGGTCGCGGGCAGCTGGTCGATCGCGCCCACCAGAGCGCTCATGTCATGACCGTCGACGTGAATCACGTTCCATCCGAATGCCGCCCACTTGTCGGGGTAGGGCTCGAGCACGACGCGCTCCTCGTCGAAGCTCGTCATGAGCTGGTGGTTGCGGTCGATGAAGGCGACGAGATTGCCGAGCTTGTTCGAATTGGCCACGAGAGCCGCCTCCCAGACGGAGCCTTCGCCGGTCTCGCCGTCGCCCATGAGGGTGATGACGCGGTGGGTCTCGCCGCGGCCGCGGGCGCTGAGGGCCATCCCGACCGCGAGCGGCAGTCCATGTCCGAGCGAACCCGTGGATGCTTCGACGCCCGGCAGCTGGACCTTGCAGGGGTGCATGCCGTACGCGCTGTCGAGCTGGCCGTACGTGTCGACGATTCCGTCGTAGGAGAAGAACCCGCGGATCGCCATGGCGATGTACATCGCGACGGCGGCGTGGCCCTTGCTCAGCACGAAGCGGTCGCGAGAAGGGTTGGTGATGTCGGTCGGGTCGACCACGAGGCCGTACTCGAACAGCGCAGTGAAGATGTCGGCCGACGACAGGTCGCCGCCGATGTGCACCGCGCCCTCGTAGGTTCCGCACAGGTGCAGAAGCTTCTGCCGCAGCTCGAACGCGAGATCTTCCAACTGCGCGACATCGGGCCTTTCGGCCTGTGCGACAAGGCTCTCTCGAACCATCCTCTGCCTCCTCTTTGATGACATGGATGTCGATGCGCGCAGCACCTCTGCGTCTCCATCGACCGTGTCAGCCGAGCCCGAGGGGGGGCTGACCTGGGAGACGTTAGCACAAACTCATTTACAGGTAAACAAGAATGTAGGTAAACTTCAGGAAGGTCGAAGATGACTTCACGAAACCCGAGACCGACGCCCGAAACCCGTGCCATCATGGCGCAGGTGAAGGCAACATGCTTTTGTTCGACAAACACACAGAGAGGTGGGTGGTCGGCTTGTCCGACACGTTGAGTACTGAAGCCCCCGTTCGTACGGGATTGTTCATCGGTGGCCAGGAACGGCAGACGGCGGAGACGCTTTCGGTCGCCGACCCGGCCAAGCCCGGAGTCGTCGTGGGTGAGGCTGCCGCAGCCTCCGCCGCTGACGTCGCCGACGCCGTGGCCGCCGCAAAGGCCGCCTATCCGGCCTGGTCGTCGCCCTATCGACACCCGAGCGCGCGCGCCAGATGGCCGACGCGATCGTCGGAATCGCGGACGAACGCGACAACGACGCCGCCATCCTGTCGCAGGAGAACGGCAAGGTCCGCATGGAGTCCTGGGTCGACGCCCTGGTGTTCGAGATCCGCTGGAATCTCGCGCTCATGATCGCCGACGAGGTCGACACCGGCAAGACCCTCCCGGTCATGCCCGGCATCCCGGTCAACACCGAGGTGTCGTACCAGTCGCTCGGGGTCGTGACGATCATCGTCCCGTTCAACTGGCCGATCGCGATTCTCGCCGCGTCGCTCCCGCACGCGCTGCTTGCCGGAAACACCGTGATCGTCAAGCCGCCGCCCTCGGCGCCGCTCGCGACGACTCGCCTCGTTCAGCGCGTGGCCGAGAAGCTGCCCGCGGGCGTGCTGAACGTCGTCACGGGTAAGGACGAGAACATGGGTGCCCTGATCCAGAACCCCGACATCGCCAAGGTGTGCTTCACGGGGTCCGTCAACGGCGGCAAGCGGATCATGGAGATGGCAGCGAAGACGCTGACGCGCGTGACCCTCGAGCTGGGCGGCAACGACGCGGCGATCTTCGCCGAGGACGCCATCATCGACGACGTGCACCTCGACCGCCTCTATGCGGCGATCTTCGACTCCACGGGACAGATCTGCATGAACGCGAAGCGCGTTTATGTGCATCGTTCGCGGATGCAGGAGGTCGTCGACGGGCTGTCGGCACGGCTCGAGAAGGTCGTCATCGGCTACGGGCTCGATGCGGACACGACGATGGGCCCCCTGCACTCCCCCGTGCAGAAGGCGTTCGTCGCCGAGATCATCGAAGAGGCCAAGGATTCGGGCGCGACCGTGCTCGAATTCGGCGAGCTGCCCGGCGGCGACCTCGCCGGCGGCAACTTCCTGCGCCCGGCGATCGTCGTCGACCCGGACCCGTCACTGCGCGTCGTGACGCAGGAGCAGTTCGGCCCGGTCATCCCGATCCTCCCGTTCGACACCGAAGAGGAGGCCGTGCGCGTCGCCAACGACACGTGGGGCGGACTCTGCGGAAGCGTCTGGACCGCGAACCCCGAAACCGCGACCCGTATCGGCAACCAGCTCGTCTGCGGATACGTCTGGGTCAACGACCACGGCGCCACGCGCCTCGACCTGCGGGCTCCGTTCGGCGGCATGAAGCAGTCGGGCATGGGCCGCGAACAGGGCATCGAGGGCATCCGGGCGTTCCAGGACACCCGGTCGATCGGGGTCATCGACCCCGAGGCCCTCGCACAGATGGCGCACTGATCGACTTTGCTCGACGCGGCGCCCGGATCCATCAGGAGCCGGGCGCCGCGTCATACAAACCCCGATCGCAGGCCTGTGGCCACGAGGCGACAATATGGAAGGACTGGGAATGGACACCACCGGGGCGGATGGCGTAGATCGCCATCCCGATGTAATCACCGAGCCGCTCGGGAACGCCATCGATCCCGATCACTTCACGCCCCGACTGCTCGCCCTGTTGTCCAACGCCCTCGTCTGGCGCGAATCGCACGAGCTACGTCGACGATTCGGGCTCGGCACGAACGATTGGAGGGTGATCTCGTCCCTCGGCGTGCGTCCCGGGATGGCGGCTACCGACATCGCGGAGTACACGTCCATGAACAAGGCCGTCGTCTCGAAGAGCGTCAGCGTCCTCACCGACCGTCGGCTGATCGTGTTGCTCGAGGGGCCCCGTGGTTCGCGCCCCATGTTCCTCACTCGCGCCGGCGCCGAGATGCACGACATGATGTTGCCGATCTCGCTGCGCGGGCAGGAGATCGTCCTCTCGCACCTCGCTGCGGAACAGATCACGCAGCTGAACGACCTCTTGCTCGCGATGCTCAAAGAAACCCGCGCGCTCATGACCCTCGAGAGCGAGGCCGGCGTCGCATCGGCCGCACGGAACGAACGCGCCTGAGCCGACGCATCCGATTTCCCTCTGGACATTCCCTATGTAGATAGGTAATCTCGGAACCAGGAGCTGCGAGGACGCACTCCGTACTGAGAGCGGAAAGGACCTCGATCAGTGTCACGTTCTACTCAGCCGGTCAATAAGGCCGCAGCTTTGGAATTGGTCAGCAATTACTCCCTCGAGATGACCGGTAAGGACGTCCCGGGCCTGACCGAGGCGAAGGATTCGATCCCTGCCGGAACGAAGATCAACGTCACGTTCCTCGGCAACGAAGACCTCGACATGCGCGTCACCGCCTCGAAGGCCGTGCGTGACATGGGCTTCATCCCGGTCCCGCACATCTCGGCCCGCCGACTGTCATCTCAAGACCAGCTCGAAGAGTTCCTCGGGCGGCTGCAAGAGGTCGGCGCGACGGAGAGCGTTTTCGCCGTGGGTGGAGACCCCGCCGAGCCCGAGGGCCCGTACCCCGACTCGCTGTCGGTCATCCAGACCGGCCTGCTCCAGAAGTACGGTGTCAAGGAAGTCTCGATCGCCGGCTACCCCGAGGGCCACCCCGACATCGCCAAGGACGTGCTCTGGCGACACCTCGAGGACAAGTCGGCCGCGCTCAAGGAACAGGGCCTCGACGCCACGATCCTCACCCAGTTCGCTTTCGACACCGACCCGGTGATCGAGTGGGTGAAGGGTGTTCGCGGCGCGCGGCATCGAATCCACGATCCGCATCGGCACGCCCGGCCCCGCCGGAATCAAGCGCCTGATCAACTTCGCGCGTCGCTTCGGCGTCGGCGCGAACGCGATGATCGTCAAGAAGTACGGCTTCTCGCTCACCAACCTGATGGGCACCGCGGGTCCCGACAAGTTCGTGACCGACCTCTCTGCCCTGCTGGCCGAGGACCCGGCGTCGGGCGAGGTGAAGCTGCATTTCTACACCTTCGGTGGACTCAAGGCCACGGCAGACTGGGCACACCAGTACGTCGACGGAATGAGCTAGGAGCCCAGCGTGAGTGTGCACATCGCATCCCGAATCGATCAGGCATGCCTGATCGTCTACGGCCCGGACCACCCGGGCATCGTCTCGGCCGTCTCGGCCCTGATCACCCGCAACAAGGGCAACATCGTCGCGCTGGATCAGTACTCCGACGACGCGGACGGGGGCGCGTTCTTCCAGCGTGTCGTCTTCCATCGCCCGAACCTGACGGCGGCGTTCGATGAGATCGAGGCGGACCTGACCGAGACGATCTCCTCGCTCGGCCTGGAGTGGAAACTCACCGATCGTTCGGTGCCGAAGCGGATGGCGATACTCGCCTCGACCTCCGACCACTGCCTGCTCGAGCTGCTGTGGCGCCACCGCCGCGGCGAGTTGAACGTCACCATCCCGATGGTGATCTCCAACCACACCAACACGGCGGACGACGTTCGCTCCTTCGGTATTCCGTTCTTCCACGTTCCCTCACAGGGACCGGACAAGTCCGCCGCCGAAGCCGAGATCATCCGCCTGCTCGCCGGCAACGTGGACTTCGTGGTGCTGGCGCGGTACATGCAGATCCTGTCGGACGACTTCATCACCGACGTCGGAGTCCCGGTGATCAACATCCACCACTCGTTCCTGCCCGCCTTCATCGGCGCAGGTCCCTACAAGAAGGCCAAGGAACGCGGGGTCAAACTCATCGGCGCGACCAGCCACTACGTGACCAAGGACCTCGACGAGGGCCCGATCATCGAGCAGGACGTCGCCCGGGTCACCCACGTCCACACGGCCGCGGACCTGCAGGCCCGTGGCGCCTACGTCGAGCGTGCCGTGCTCTCGCGCGCCGTCGAATGGCACGCCGACGACCGTGTCATCCGGCACGGCAACCACACCATCGTCTTTTAACCCAACCCCGCGGGCACCAGCCCGCATCCCAGAAAAGAGAGGTCCAACGTGGCACCTAAGAATCTGCAGGAAGTCATCGACGCGGCAGGAAGCCCCGTCGAACTCCTGCGTAACTCGCAGATCGGCTCGTACATCTACCCGGTCGTTCCGGCCGACTTCCAGAACTGGATCAAGGAGCAGAAGGCCTGGCGCGACACGGCCGTCCTCTACGACCAGTCGCACCACATGGACAACGTGTTCCTCAAGGGATCCGATGCCATCAAGTTGATCTCGGACACCGCGATCAACTCGGTCGCGAACTTCGCCGTCAACAAGGCCAAGCAGTACGTCCCGACCACGGCCTCGGGCCACGTCATCGGTGACGGCATCCTCTTCCGCGAGGCCGAGGACGAGTACGTCTACGTCGGCCGCGCGCCCGCGTCGAACTGGCTGATGTTCCACGCTGAGACGGGCGACTACCCGAACGTCGAGATCGAGGTCGACCGCCGCTCCCCCTCGCGCCCGTACGGCGACGCCGTCTCGCGCAAGTACTACCGTTTCCAGATCCAGGGCCCGAACGCCTGGGCCGTCATCGAGAAGCTCAACGGCGGACCGCTCGAGAAGCTCGGCTTCTTCAACATGTCGACGATGAAGATCGACGGCATGGACGTGCGTACCCTGCGCCACGGCATGGCCGGTGCGCCCGGTCTCGAGATCTGGGGCCCGTACGCCGAGCACGACCAGATCCGCGACGCCATCGTCGAGGCCGGCGCCGAGTTCGGCCTGGTGCCCGTCGGTTCGCGCGCCTACCCGTCGAACACGCTCGAGTCGGGCTGGATTCCCTCGCCCCTCCCCGCGATCTACACCGGCGCCGAAGAGCAGGCATACCGCGAATGGCTGCCGGCCGACAGCTACGAGGCCACCGGCACGCTCGCCGGCTCGTTCGTCTCCGACAACATCGAGGACTACTACCTCACGCCGTACGAGCTCGGCTACGGCTCGTTCGTGAAGTTCGACCACGACTTCATCGGCCGCGAGGCGCTCGAGAAGATGGACCAGTCCGGCGCAGCGCAAGAAGGTCACGCTGGCGTGGAACGCCGACGACCTCGGCAAGGTCTGGACGTCGCTGCTGAACGTCGACGGCCCGAACTACAAGTTCTTCGATCTGCCGCTCGCCAACTACGGCTCGTCGAACTACGACTCGGTCGTGGACGCCGATGGCACGGTCGTCGGATACTCGATGTTCACCGGCTACTCCTCCAACGAGCGCCGCGGCCTCTCGCTCGCGACGATCGACCCGTCGACGTGCCCGACGGCACCGAGCTCAAGGTCGTCTGGGGCGAGCCGAACGGCGGCACCAAGAAGGCCTCCGTCGAGCCGCACGAGCAGACCGAGGTTCGCGCGGTGGTCAGCCCGATCCCCTACTCCACCGTCGCCCGCGCGACGTACCAGGGCGGTTGGCGCACGGGCTACTCGAACTGAGTAGCTGATTGACTCGAGGGGGTCCGGGCATGAGCTCGGGCCCCCTCGCACCATTCCCGCTCCCCGGGATTGCTAACCTCGGGTGACCGTCGAAGAGGAGGATAGATGAGCCTGCGTTACGCACTGCTCGCCCTCCTGCGCGTGGGGCCGCAATCGGGATACGACCTGCAGAAGCAGTTCTCGCTCTCGGTCGGCCATGTCTGGCATGCCCCCGACTCGCAGATCTACCCCGAACTGCGCAAGATGGAGTCCGAGGGACTCGTCGAGGGTGAGGATCAGCTGCGCGGCGAGCGCGGTACCCGCCGGCTCTACCATGTGACTCCCGCGGGCGATGCGGCGTTCGTTGCGTGGATGGTAGCGCCGCTCGACTACCAGCGCGTCCGGGACCCCGCACACCTGCGCGCCGCCTACCTCGAGGTCGCGGCACCCGACGATGCCCGCGCGTTCCTACGGGCACATATCGCGCAATGGGAGAGCGAGCTCGAGCAGTGGGAGGGGGAGCTCCGCCGCATCGACGCGCGCGACAACCCCATGCTGATGCGCCGCCTCGCGATCACCCCCGAGTCCGAGCGCGGGCGCGTTGTCGCATACAAGCGCTTTGCCTATGAGGGGCTGGTCGAGCGCGCCCGTGGCGAGATCGAGTGGGCCCGGCGGGGCCTCACCCTGGTCGACTCGCTCGAGGCCTAGGCATCCGCTCGCCCGCCTCGCCTCACCTCGTCGCCGAACACCGCGCCACGAAATACCCACGCCGCGCCACGACAGCGCGCAGAGCGGCATCTGAGGCATCCGTTCGCGTTTCTTTCACTCGCCGCAAATTGCGCGTGCGCGGCGATCACATCCACCACTCGCGACGACTGAACTCGTGCCGCTCACGTTCAACCGTCGCAGATGGTGGGTCTTTAGCGACAACGCCCACCATCTGCGTCGAGCGAATGTGATGCACGCGCGAAGACAGATCTCGCGGAGAAGGACGCACGGGGCCGAGCCATCAGCCCGGCGCGGCCCGGCGCGGCGCGGCGCGGCGCGGCGGGTCAGTACACGTATTCCATGAGGTCGACGCCCAGCGTGCGGAACGCGTCGTGCGCACGCAGGCGATGCGCGATCGAGAGGTCATCGAAGCAGACGATCAGCGCGTAGGCGACGCCCGCGCGGGGGCCGGCCAGCACACCCGCCTCGGCACGCACCCCGGCATCCCGTCCCGTCTTGTTCACGAAGAGCAGCCCGTGATCGTCCTCGTGCGCGAACGGATCGAGACCCGTGGCGGATGCGACCAGGCTGAGATCCTGGTTCAGGCTCAACCACTCCGACACCTGCGCGCTCACGGCCGCGTTGACGAGGCTGGTGTTGACCATGGCGGCGAAGAGCCCGGCCAGCTCGCGCGCCGAACCCAGTGCGAAATGCGGCGCGTGATCCGGACCCCGTCGATCACGCAGACGGTCGAGGAGCGCGACACGTTCCAGCCCGAGTGAATCGATCCGCGTGTGCACGCTATCCATGCCCACTCGGTCCAGCAGCAGGTTCACCGCGAGCGAGTCGCCCGTCGCGGCGGCCAGCACCGCGAGGTCGCAGAGCGGCAGGGCGGGCGCGCGCAGGTGCCGCCACACACCGGCCCCCTCGACCTGCTCGATGCGGGCGCGCTCGACGATCTCGAGCGGATCGAGCGATCCGTCATCGAAGCGGGCGGCGACCTCGATGAGGAGGGGCAGGATGCCGAGGCCACCGATCGGGCTCGTCAGGAAGTCGTCCCCGGCCAGCACGATCTTGTCGGTGTCGAGGTCCGCCACGTGCACCGACACCCGGGCGCCCGAGACAGCGAGCGCGTCGAGCGCCTTCAGCGATGACGCGAAGGAGCGGCGGCCGGCGGCGTCGCGGCGCTTCGTGCGATGCCCGCCGCGGCGCGACCCAGGGCGGGACGATGCGTCCCGGACGGGCTCAGGGGGCGTACCCACGAGGGGCGTCCTTCCGATGCGGGTTATGAGAAGGGTGTCACCAGATCGTGACACGTTCCGCCGGATCAAGCCAGAGCGCGTCGTCGGGGGTGACCTCGAAAGCATCGTAGAACGCATCGATGTTCCGGACGATCTGGTTGCAGCGGAACTCGTTGGGCGAGTGCGGGTCGATCGTCAGCAGACGGATGGTTTCGGCATCGCGACCCTTCTGCTGCCAGACCTGCGCCCATGACAGCAGCAGGCGTTGCGTTCCCGTGCAGCCCTCGATGACCGGCGACTCCTCGCCACCGAGCGACAGCTCGTACGCTTTCAGCGCGATGCCGAGGCCACCCAGGTCGCCGATGTTCTCGCCGATCGTCAGCGCACCGTTGACGTGATGATCCGGCAATCCCACGGGCGAAAGAGCGTCGTACTGGGCGATCAGGCTCGAGGTGCGCTCTTCGAAGGCAACGCGGTCGGCATCCGTCCACCAGTCGTGCAGGCGACCGTCTCCATCGAAACGGCTGCCCTGGTCGTCGAAGCCGTGCCCGATCTCGTGACCGATGACGGCGCCGATCCCCCCGTAGTTCGCGGCGGCGTCGCGGTCGGCGTCGAAGAACGGATACTGCAAGATCGCGGCGGGAAACACGATCTCGTTCATCAGCGGGTTGTAGTACGCGTTGACGGTCTGCGGAGTCATGTGCCATTCGTCACGGTCGATCGGGCCGCCGACCTTGGTGAGCTGGCGGTCGTGTTCGGCGACGTGAGCGCGGCGGATGTTGCCGACGAGGTCGGTGGCGTCGATCTCGAGCGCGTCGTAGTCGCGCCACACGTCGGGGTAGCCGATCTTGGGCGTGAACTTGTCGAGCTTGTCGAGAGCGCGCTCCCGCGTCTCGGGGCTCATCCATTCGAGGTCGGTGATGCTCTGGCGATAGGCCTCGATGAGGTTGGCGACGAGTTCATCCATCGCCTCTTTCGCCGTCGGCGGGAAGTGGCGCTCGACATAGACCTTGCCGATGGCCTCGCCGAGAGCGGCCTGCGTCAGGCTCACGCCGCGCTTCCAACGCTCGCGGTTCACGGGAACACCCGTCATCTGCGTCCCGAAGAAGGCGAAGTTCTCAGCGACGAAGTCGTCCGACAGGAACGCGGCGGCGGCGTGGATGACCTTGTATGCCAGCCAGGCACGCCAGTCCTCGAGCCGTTCTTCGGTGAGGAGCGGTCCGAGCCCCTCCACGAAGCTCGGCTGAGACACGACGACCTCGGCGAAGGCCTCCTCGTGACCCGGGGCGACGGCCGAGAGCCAGGGCGCGAGATCGACACCGGCGAGTGTCGCGAAGTCGTCCCACGACATCAGGTTGTAGGTCGCGACCGCGTCGCGACTCTTCACGTTGTCCCAGTGGTGCGTGGCGAGCTCGGTCTCGAGCGCGAAGATCCGGTCCGCGGCGGCGGGGGCATCCGCGACTCCAGCGAGCTCCAGCATCCGCTCGATGTGTGCGCGGTACGCGAGGCGCAGTTCTGCGAAGTTCGGCAGACGGTAGTAGCTCTCGTCGGGGAGCGTGATGCCGCCCTGCAAGAAGAACGGGACGTAGCGGTCCGGCGAGCCCGGGTCGGGCTCCACATACAGGCCGAGCAGTCCCCCGACGCCCTCGCGCTCGAGGTCGCCGACGACCGTCAGCAGGCCGGTGAGATCCTCGATCGCGCCGACGCGCTCGAGCTGCGGGGCGATCGGGCTCGCACCCAGCTCGGTGATCCGCTCGGTATCCATGAAGCTCGTGAACAGGTCACCGATCTTGCGGGTCTCGGTGCCCGGTTCGGCCAGCTGCGACTGCTCGATGATCTCGCGGACATGCTCTTCGGCCTGCTCGGCAAGGGCGTGGAACGATCCCCAGCGCGCCTTGTCGTCGGGGATCTCGGTTCTCTCCAGCCACGCGCCATTTACGTGGCGGAAAAGGTCATCCTGGGGGCGGATCTCGGGACTCAAATCATCGAGCGCGAGACCGGAGCGCAGAGCGTCGGCCATACGTTCCAGAATAGGGCGCGACGACACCCGTGGTATCCCCTTGACCGGGCGCGCCGAATAGGGGTAGCCCCTCCTAGGCTCGAGGAGTGACCGATCCCGAGCGCTTCGCCGAACGCGTGCCGAGCGCGGGGCCGACGAGCGCGGGGCTGAATAGAGACATTCTGCGCCTCGCGGTTCCGGCCCTCGGGGCGCTGGTCGCCGAACCGGCGTTCCTCATCGTCGACGCGGCCCTGGTCGGCCACCTGGGAGTGGACCCCTTGGCAGGACTCGGGATCGCGTCGGCCGTGCTGCAGACGATCGTCGGACTGATGATCTTCCTTGCCTACTCCACGACGCCCGCCGTGGCTCGACGATTCGGCGCGGGTGATCCGTCGCGCGCGGTCTCGGTTGGGATCGACGGGATGTGGCTGGCGCTGGGCGTCGGCGCCGTTCTGGCTCTCGGGGGATGGCTCGCCACCCCCGCGCTCGTCGGTGTCTTCGGCCCGACGCCCGAGGTAGCCGAGCAGGCGCGCATCTACCTGGGGCTGTCGATGGGCGGGCTGCCCGCCATGTTGATCGTGTTCGCCGCGACGGGGCTGCTGCGCGGGATGCAGGACACCGTCACGCCGCTCTGGATCGCCGGCCTCGGGTTCGCCGCGAACGCGGGACTCAACTTCCTGCTGATCTACGGTTTCGGCTGGGGGATCGCGGGCTCCGCGATCGGCACCGTGATCGCGCAGTGGGCAATGGTCGCGGCGTACGTCGTCGTGATCGGACGCCTCGCGTCTCGACACTCGGCCCGCCTGCGTCCCCAACGCGAGGGAATCGGCGGGTCGGCACGATCGGGCGGCTGGCTGTTCTTGCGCACGGTGAGTCTGCGGGTCGCCCTGCTCTCGACCGTTGTCGTCGCGACCGCAATGGGCCCGGAAGAGCTCGCCGGGTACCAGGTGGTGTTCACGATCTTCTCGGCCGCCGCGTTCGCCCTCGACGCACTCGCGATCGCCGCACAGGCCCTCGTCGGCAAAGGCCTGGGCGCGGGCGATGCCGCCGGCGTGCGCCGCGTGCTCGGCCGGACGGTGGCCTGGGGCGTGTGGTTCGGCGTGATCGTGGGCGCCGTGATCGCGGTGTTCTCGGGCGCGATCGGGCTCGTGTTCACGGGATCACCCGCCCTCGCCGCGCTCATCTTGCCGGCTCTGCTCGTCCTCGCCATCGCGCAGCCCGTCGCCGGCGTGGTGTTCGTGCTCGACGGCGTGCTGATCGGCGCGGGCGACGCCGCGTATCTGGCTCTCGCGGGCGTTGTGAACCTCGTCGTCTTCCTACCGGTGCTGGTCATCGTCTCGGTGACCGCGGTCACGGGCGCGGGCGGGCTCGCGTGGCTCGCGGCATCCTTTTTCGGCGTGTATCTGTGCGCGCGCTTGCTGACGCTCGGCTGGCGCGTGCGCGGCACGGCCTGGCAGCGCATCGGCGCCCACTAGGAGCACTGTCCAGTAGCGGTCAGGATGGGGCGTAGCGGCGGGCCCAGTCGTACATCACGACGGCGGCCGCGGCGCTGGCGTTGAGCGAGCGGGTCGAGCCGTACTGCGTGATCTCGACGACGGAGGATGCGGCGGCGAGCGCCTCGGGCGAGAGCCCGGGACCCTCCTGCCCGAAGATCAGGATGCAACGCTCGGGCAGGTCGGATCGATCGAGCGCGATGGATCCCTCGACGTTGTCGATCGCGACGATCGGCAGCTGCCGCTCCGCCGCCCAGGCCGCAAAAGCCGCCACATCCTCGTGGTGGATGACGTGCTGGTAGCGGTCGGTCACCATTGCGCCGCGGCGGTTCCAGCGACGGCGACCGATGATGTGCACGGCCTCGGCGAGGAACGCGTTGGCGGTGCGAACGATCGATCCGATGTTCATGTCGTGCTGCCAGTTCTCGATCGCGACATGGAACGGATGCCGGCGCTCATCCAGGTCCGCGATGATCGCGTCCATCGACCAGTAGCGGTACTGATCGACAACGTTTCGCCGATCACCCTCGGCGAGAAGAACCGGGTCGAAGCGCGGGTCGTCGGGCCAGGCATCCGGTCCGCCCGGCCAGGGGCCCACCCCGACAGCGGCCTCGGGCTCGGGCCCGGTCTCGGTCGCGTCCGTCACCGGGCCAGCGTATCCGTGGTCGCATCTCCTCTTCCTCTGCGCGCTTCGCGGCCCCGCCGAGCCCGGCCCGATGCACGCGAATGCGCCCGGTAGCACCGAGACCGCCGGTTCTGCACCGCGGACAAGGGGTGGTCTCGACGCGAACGGGCGCACTCGGCGCCGGACGCTCTTTTCGGGCACCCGAAATATGGCTAGGGTTTCGGTGTGCCGAAAAATTCGACCGCGCAACAAGGCGCGACGCCCTCCGCGGGCGGCGCCGTCAGCACGCCGAAGATCGCGTGGCTGATCGGTCCCGCCCTCGTCGCGGGCGTCGCCTACCTCGATCCCGGCAATGTCGCGAGCAACATGACCGCGGGCGCCCAGTACGGGTACCTGCTCGTCTGGGTCGTCGTGATCGGCAACGTCATGGCGTGGCTGGTCCAATATCTCTCGGCCAAGCTCGGCATCGTCACGGGCGAGAGCCTGCCCGAGGTGCTCGGTCGACGCCTGCGCAACCGATGGGCCCGCCGCGCCTACTGGCTCCAGGCCGAACTCGTGGCGATGGCCACCGATGTGGCCGAGGTGATCGGCGGCGCCGTAGCGCTCAACCTGCTCTTCGGAATCCCCCTGCTGTGGGGCGGCGTGATCACCGGCGTCGTCTCGATCGGCCTGCTGCTCGTGCAGTCCAAGCGCGGTGCCCGCCCGTTCGAGAACGCGGTCATCGCCCTGATGGTCATCATCGCGGTCGGCTTCACCGCGGGGGTCTTCGTCGGCCCTCCTGACCCCGCCGGGATCGTCGGGGGCTTGGTCCCGCGCTTCGAGGATGCGGGTTCGGTGCTACTTGCCGCATCCATCCTCGGCGCAACGATCATGCCCCACGCGATCTATGCCCACTCGGCGCTCTCTCGCGACCGGTTCGCCCCGCCCCGCTCCACGACAACCCACCCCACGACAGGGGGAGCCCTCGCTCCGGCCCCGACGCGTCACGCGGGCGATGAGCTCGCGACGCTTCGCGGGGTCAGCACGGAGCGCCTGCTGCGGGCGACGCGGTGGGATGTCTCGATCGCCATGATCATCGCGGGCACGGTGAATCTCTGCATCCTTCTGCTCGCGGCGGCGAATCTCGAGGGCGTACCCGGCACCGACAGCCTCGAGGGCGCCTACGCGGCGCTCCGCGACGGACTGGGACCGCTCGTCGCGACCCTGTTCGCGGTGGGACTACTCGCGTCGGGGCTCGCGTCCACGTCGGTCGGCGCATACGCGGGCGCCGAGATCATGAGCGGTCTGCTGCGGGTACGCGTGCCCCTGCTCGTCCGCCGCCTCGTCACGCTGATCCCCGCGCTCCTGATACTCGGCGCGGGGTTCGATCCGACCTTCGCGCTCGTGCTCAGCCAGGTCGTGCTCTCGTTCGGCATCCCGTTCGCCCTCATCCCACTGGTGGTGCTGACCGCCCAGCAGCGCACGCTCGGGGAGTACCGCAACCGGCCCCTCACGACGATCGGGGGCATCCTCGCGAGCGTCTTCCTGGTCACGCTCAACGCGGTACTGCTGTTCCTCGTGTTCACCGGCGCCTGACGTTACTGACCCACACAGCGCCGTGATCAAACATCGCCGTAATCCTCGGACGGTACCCTGAGGCAATGGCACCCCCGAGCGCCGTGGTCGACGACTACCTCAAGGCGATCTACCACCACACCGAGTGGCAAGATCGCCAGATCACCCCGTCGCAGCTCGCGGGCGAACTCGGTCTCGCACCCTCGAGCGTCACCGAGATGGTCCAGAAGCTCGCCGCGCAGGGGCTCGTCACCCACCGCCCCTACGGCCCGGTGACGCTCACGGATGAGGGCCGCCGCCGCGCCAGCGGAATCATCCGCAGGCACCGCCTGATCGAAACCTGGCTCGTACGCGAGTTCGGGTATGGCTGGGACGAAGTGCACGATGAAGCCGAGGTCCTCGAGCACACGATCAGCGACCGGCTGCTCGAGGGAATCGACGAGCGTCTCGGTCGCCCCCGCTTCGATCCGCACGGCGACGCCATTCCGGATGCCGAGGGTCGGGTCGAGCGCGTGAGGTTCGTCTTGCTCGCCCATGCCGCCCCGGGGCACGAGGGCCGCGTTCTGCGCGTGAGCGACCGGGACGCCCCGCTGTTGCGTCACCTCGAAGAGCGGGGTGTCGAGGTCGGGGCGAGCGTCCGGGTGATCTCACGCGAGATCCTCGAAGGAGACAGCGGGCCGATTGCGCTCCCCGAGGGTGCGGCCGCGGCCGTGTGGCTATCGGCCTGACCGACGGCGCCAGCGCCTCCGGCCGGAAGACCCCTGATCCGAGGGCCACTGCACCGCCGTGACTTCTTCGCAGAACGCCCACAGCCTCTCGCCACGCGCGGGATCTGCGGTCAGCGCAGCCGGACGCGCTATTCGCGGCATGCCCCTGAGTCCACCCTTCGGGCCCCAGAACGTGCCGCCCTCGGCATCCGGGTCGATGAGCGCACGCACCGGCGCCCACGCCCCGCGCTCTTTGGACTGCGTCACCGCTGCCTGCAGGTTGTCGAAGAAGCGCGCGCCACGCGTGGGCTCGTTGACTCCACGGATGCCGGTGGTGCGTCCACTCACCGAATATCCGGGATGGGCGACCAGGCTGCGCACCGCGAGGCCGTGGGCACGCAGCCGGCGATCGGCTTCGAAACCCAGCGCCTGCGCGATGACCTTCGACTGCACGTATGCCCGCCAGGGCGAGTAGTCCGTCTCCAGCTGGGGGTCGACCGGATCGTATGAGCCCATGGCCGTCGACAAGCTGCCGAGCCAGACCATTCGCGCGGGCAGCTCGGCGCGCTCTAGCACGGGCAACAGCGCCCCGGCGAGCGCGAAGTGGCCGAGCACGTTCGTCGCAAGGACGAGTTCGTCGCCATCCGCCGTCACCTCGCGCGTGCGGGGCGGGTGCACGATGCCGGCGTTCAGCAGCACCCCGTCGAGGCGATCGCGACCGCCGACGGATGCCGCGGCAGCACGCACCGAACCCAGGTTGCTGGTGTCGAGCAGCATCGTCTCGACCGAGGCATCCGGTATTCGCCGACCGATCGCGGCACGGGCCGCGGCGAGTCGATTCGGGTTTCGCCCCGACATGATCACGTGCGCCCCGGCGCGAGCCAGCTGCTCGCTCGCGAAATAGCCGAGACCCGCATTCGAGCCGGTCACGAGGAAGACGCGTCCGGCCTGAGGCGGGAGTGACGTCGGGTTCCACTGATCGCGTCGGGCGCTCATGTCTCGACAGTACGGCCAGACGCCGACGACGCGCCGCACCTCGGCGTCGAACCCGCTCTGGGACAGCGCGCAATCCGACCCATCCGGCCTAGGCTGGCGGCATGGCCGCAGACCGCTCCCTCACGCGCACGAGGGCCGACATCGAGTGTTGGTTGACCGACATGGACGGCGTGCTCGTGCACGATAACCGCCCGGTCCCGGGTGCGGCCGAGTTGCTCGAACAGTGGCGCCACCAGGGCACCCCGTTTCTCGTGCTGACGAACAATCCGATCTTCACGCCGCGCGACCTGAGCGCACGCCTCCGCGCCTCCGGCCTGGACGTGCCCGAGGACCGTATCTGGACCTCGGCCCTGGCGACGGCGGACTTCCTCGCCTCACAGCTGCCCGGCGGCACGGCGTTCGTGATCGGCGAGGCCGGGCTGACGACCGCGCTGCATGAGGCCGGCTACATCATCACCGAGTCCCAGCCCGACTACGTCGTCGTCGGCGAGACCCGCCAGTACTCGTTCGAGGCCATCACCCAGGCCATTCGCTTCATCAACGCGGGCGCGCGGTTCATCGTGACGAACCCGGATGCCACGGGCCCGACGCCCTCGGGTGTCGTTCCCGCAACCGGCTCCTTCGCGGCCCTCATCACGAGGGCCACGGGCAAGGAACCGTATGTCGTCGGCAAGCCCAATCCGATGATGTTCCGCTCGGCCATGAACAGAATCGGCGCACACTCCGAGAACACCGGGATGATCGGCGACCGGATGGACACCGACATCGTGGCCGGCATCGAGGCCGGCCTGCACACCGTGCTCGTCCTCACGGGCATCAGCGACGCCGCCGAGATCGAGCGCTACCCGTTCCGGCCCGACGAGGTGCTCGACTCGGTCGCCGACCTGGTCGCTGCGGAGCCCGCCGAGACCGAGCTGCCCGAGGTCATCTGACCCGCTCTCAGGCGCGGGCCACCGTTACGGATGTCTGACCCCCGCGGTATCGTCGCGGCATGGGTGTGTTGGACGACGGCGAGCGGGTGCGGGCAGCGGATGCCGCAACCTGGCGCGCGTGGCTCGCCGAGAACCACGCGGACTCCAAGGGCGCGTGGTTGGTGCGTGGCCGCAAGGGCTTCACCCACCTCCACATCCCGTACGAAGACGCGATCCGGCAGGCCCTGTGCTTTGGGTGGATCGACGGTCCGGTCCGCGTGTTCGACGACGAGACATCCGGGCTCTGGTTCGCCCCGCGGCGAGCGAACAGCGGGTGGGCGGGCACCAACAAGGCCCGCGTCGAGATCCTGGAGGCGGCGGGGCAGCTCGAGGCCGCCGGCATCCGCGCCATCGAGATCGCGAAGGCGAACGGCACGTGGACGATGCTCGATGGCCCCGAGGCGCTGATCGAGCCGCCCGAGTTCGCCGCGGCACTCGACGCCGTGCCCGAGGCGCGCGCGGCGTGGGACGGCTTCCCGCCGTCCGTCCGGACCTACGGCCTCACGCAGATCGCGAGCGCAAAGCGCCCCGAGACGCGAGCGGCGCGTATCGCCCGCATCGTGGCCGAGGCTGCGGCGGGGCGCCGACCCTAGGAACACTCATGTCAGATCGAGACCTGATCTTCGCCGTGTCGACGCTCATCGTCGGGGGCACGCTCGTGGCGTTCGTCGTCGCGTGGTGGCGTGGTCGTGGCCGCGACGACTGATCTCGGCTAGGCCGGGGGCGACCTCACGGTCGCTGAGTTTGTCGAGGCGACCAGCCCGGCCCCACAAGACGGCTTACTGCGGCTCGAGACCCAGGTCGGCCAGCCCGATCGCCGCGCGCCACTCGAGCCCGGCGGCCTCGACGGCCGCCTGAGCCCCGGTCGCCCGATCCACGATCACGGCGACCGCAACGACCTCGGCACCCTCGCGACGCAGCGCCTCGACGGCTTTCAGCGCCGACTGACCCGTGGTCGACGTGTCTTCGACAACGACGACACGCTTGCCCGCGACATCCGCGCCCTCGATCTGACGACCGCGACCGTGGTCCTTCGGTTCTTTGCGCACCACGAAAGCATCGAGCGGGCGACCCGCGTGCACCGACTCGTGCATGATCGAGTTCGCGATCGGGTCGGCGCCGAGGGTCAGGCCTCCCACCGATGCGACGTCGGGGATGTCGGCGATCAGATCGAGCATGATGCGGCCGATCGCGGGCGCGGCGCGGTGGTCGAGCGTGAGCTTGCGCATATCGACGTAGTAGTTCGCCTGCTTGCCGCTCGAGAGGGTGAAGTCCCCGTGGAACACCGCCTCGTCAGAGATGAGGGCAATGAGCCGCTGGCGGTCGGCTTCGATTTCGGGTGTCGACGCGGTCATGGGCTCGAGTCTAGGGCGCGGGGGCGGGCTTCACCGCCGCCTCGAGGAGGGAGCGAGATACCCCTCGCGCGAGCTCGAACGGCTGCGTGAACGTCTCCATCCCGACGGTGACGATCGCGCCCTCGTAGAGCAGCATGAGGTGACACGCCATCTGGTCGGCCTGCGGCACGCCCGCCTCGCGGCAGAGCGCGCTGAACTGCTCGAGCAGCCACGTTTTCTGCCGTGCCACCTCGGGGAAGACCGGGCTGCCGTCGTGTCCGTCGCCGATCTCGGCGCGGGCGTTGATTGCGCTGCATCCCTTCGGACTGTTGGCGCCCGACCACGAGATGGCCGCGTCGAAGATCGCGAGAATGCGGTCGGTTCCAGGGTCCGGAACGCGCGCGAGGTGGTCGGCGACGTGAGTCCGCCACCGCTCGTCTCGATGCTGTAGGTACGACACGACGAGCGCCTCTTTCGAACCGAACCGGTCGTACAGAGTCTTCTTCGTCACGCCCGCGGCGTCGGCGATCGTGTCGACCCCGACGGCATGGATTCCGCGCTCGTAGAACAGCTCGGATGCCGCGTCCAGGACTCGTCGAGCGCCCGGGGTGAGAGGAGGCAGAACCGGAACGGGGGACGTCATGACGAAAGTATACCAACCTGTATAGTCAATGCCGTGAGTAAACAGGTCGGTATACTTTCGATGACGCTGACGACCATCGCGGCCGCTGCCTTCGTACTGACGTGGAGCTCGGGCTTTCTCGTCGCCGCCATTGCCACGGTGGATGTCGCGCCGACCACCCTGCTGGTCTGGCGCTTCGTTCCGCTCGCCGCGGTGCTACTCGTCATCGTCCGGGTCTCGGGCGCGGCTCGAGGTGTCACGCGCGGGACGATCCGGCGGCAAGCGACGATCGGGGTCTTCGCGCAGTTCGGCTACTGCGTGAGCGTGTACGGGTCGATCGCCGTCGGCATCACGACCGGTACGACCGCGCTCATCGACGCGGTGCAGCCCCTCGTCGTGGCGACACTCGTCGGCCCACTGCTGGGCCTGCGGGTGCGGGGCGCGCAGTGGGCGGGCCTCGGGACGGGTGCGGCCGGTGTCGCGCTGGTCGTGCAGACGCAGATCGGCGGTTCGGATGCTCCTTCGGTCGCGTACCTCCTGCCGGCCCTCGCGATGGCCTGCTTGATCGTCGGAACCTTCATCGAGCGGCGCACACGCGCCCAACCGCCGGTGCTCGTCACACTCACGGTGCACGTCACCGTGACCGCTCTCGCGATGATCCTGCTTGCAGCGGCGACCGGGACCCTCGCGCCACCGGCATCCGCGTCGTTTTGGATGGCGACGGCCTTCGCGGCACTCTCACCCACGCTCGCCGCCTACGGACTGTACTGGTGGCTGCTGCGCAGGGTGGGTGTCACGGCACTCAATGCGCTGCTCTTCCTCATCGCGCCGACGACGGCGATCGCCGGGGCGATCCTGCTCGGCGAGCCGCTGACGCCGCTCACCCTCGCCGGGTTCGTCCTCTGCGGCGCGGGGGTCGCGATCGTCCTGCTCAACGGGAGTCGCGCCACCGACGTTCAGCCGATGCCGGCCGATACCGACCAGCACCGGACCGTCACCGCCACCTCCTAGGCTGGAGAAATGCGGCTCGCCACCTGGAACGTCAACTCCATCCGTGCACGCGTCGAGCGCACGGTCGCCTTCGCGGTCCGCGAAGACATCGACGTGTTGGCGATGCAAGAGATCAAATGCCGCCCCGATCAGTTCCCGTACGCGCAGTTCGAAGAGGCGGGCTACACGGTCGAGGCCCACGGCCTCAACCAGTGGAACGGTGTCGCCATTGCGAGCCGTCTGCCCCTGTCCGACATCGAACATTCCTTTCCGGGCATGCCGGGATTCGCCAAGGGACACGAGGGGCCGGATGCGCCGCTCGAAGCGCGGGCGATCGGCGCGACGATCGACGGGGTGCGCGTCTGGAGCCTCTACGTTCCCAACGGCCGCGCGCTCGATGACCCGCACTACGTCTACAAGCTCGACTGGCTGGGTGCGCTGACCGACCACGTGCGCACCACCCTGCAGCGCGACCCCGACTCGGCACTCGCCCTGGTGGGCGACTTCAACATCGTGCCGACGGATGCCGACAACGGCGACCCGTCGCTCGTGCCGGGCGTGTCGACGCACATCTCGGAGCCCGAGCGCGCCGCCTTCCGAGCGCTGGAAGAGGCGGGCCTGGCGGATGTCGTGCGTCCGCTCGTGCCGACCGGCTTCACCTACTGGGACTACAAGCAGCTGCGATTCCCCCGCAACGAGGGTCTGCGCATCGACTTCATCCTCGGCTCGCATGCCGTGTCCGACGCAGTCCGTGGCGCAGCCATTCATCGTAACGAGCGCAAGGGCGAAATTCCCAGCGACCACGTTCCGGTCGTGGCCGACCTCGAGCTTCTCGGCACGGCGGACGACGACGACGTGCCGATGATCTTCGGCTGACGCGTCGCCTTCTCCCCCGTCCGACGGATGTCCCGGCGCGCTCGTCGTCGTAGCGTGGAGGAATGAGCGACAACCTGACGATGCCCGGTCGTCGATCGCCCACGACCGCGTACCTCCGCAGCGACACTCTGCTGGCCGCGGTACTGCTCGTGGGTGGGGTCTTGAGCGCCGCCCTCACGTCGGTCGCGGGGTTGTACGGCGACGAGCAAGCCTCCCTCGTATGGGGTCTCGTCTACGCCGCGATCGTCACGGCTCCCCTCGCCCTGCGCCGCCGCTTTCCGGCAACCGTGGCCGTTGTGGTGTGCGCCGCCTACTTCGTGGCCGTCAGCCTGCGGGTTCCCGAGATCTACGTCGGGAACATCGCGATGTTCATCGCGATCTACACCGTGGGCGCCTGGGTAGACGACCGTCGCCGCGCGGCGATCGTGCGCGGCGTGATCATCGCGGGCATGTTCGTGTGGCTGCTGGTGACGACGTTCCAGGATGCGACCGCCCCGACCGAAGAGGGATTCTCGCGCGTGGGCGTCTTCTCGCCGTACGTCGCGTTCATGCTGATCCAGTTCTTCATCAACGCCCTCTACTTCGGTGGCGCCTACTACTTCGGCAACCGCGCCTACGCGGCGGCCCGCGAACGATCAGAGCTCGAAGAACGAACCGCGCAGCTCGAGCGCGAGCGCGAGGTGACCGCTCGGCAGGCGGTTGCTCTCGACCGACTCCGCATCGCCCGCGAGCTGCACGACGTCGTTGCCCACCATGTCTCAGCGATGGGAGTGCAGGCGGGCGCCGCTCGTGCGGTGCTCGACACCGATCCGGCCGCGACGCGGCGAGCGCTGTCGGGCATCGAGACATCCGCTCGGGACGCGCTCGACGAACTCCGCCACCTGCTGGGCACCTTGCGCACGCCCGATGAGCCCACCATCGAGGGGGCCGACGATGCCGCGTCCACCGTCAGACTCACGGGGTTGCCAGGACTCGTCGAGCACGCCGTCGGCGCGGGTCTGCCGACGACACTGACCGAGCTCGGCGAACCCTGGAGCGTTCCGGACGTCGTCCAGGTGAACCTGTACCGCATCGTGCAAGAGGCCCTGACGAACGCCCGTCGACACGGTGGACCCGACGCCCGCGCAGATGTGCGCCTGCGCTACAGCCCCGACGCGGTCGAGATCGAAGTCACGAACACCGGCCGCACCGGCGTGCCGACCGGCGGAGGCCTGGGACTCGTCGGCATGCGCGAGCGCGCGAGCGCCTCGGGCGGAACGATCGACGCCGGACCGCGCTCGCGCGGCGGATACCTCGTTCGTGTGCGAGTACCCCGCCAACCCGCCGCGGAGCTCTTGTGAACGCCGAAGGAACGGCGGAGCGACCCATCCGCGTCCTCCTCGCCGACGACCATGCCGTCATGCGGACGGGGTTTCGGATGATCCTCGAGGCGGCGGGAGGCATCACCGTCGTCGGCGAGGCCGAGAATGGCGCGGCAGCGGTCGAGCAAGCGAGCTCACTACGTCCCGACGTCATCTGCATGGATGTCCAGATGCCCGTACTCGACGGGCTCGAGGCGACGCGACGGATCGTGGCGGATCCCGACAGCGCGGCGGCCGTCCTGATCGTCACCACGTTCGATCGCGACGACTACCTCTTCCAAGCTCTCGCCGCCGGAGCGAGCGGATTTCTGCTGAAGAACGCGGGACCCGAAGACCTCGTCGCCGCGGTGCGGGTCGTGGCATCCGGTGACGCCCTGCTCGCGCCCGAAGTCACGCGGCGTGTCATCGCCCGGTTCGCGGGCGAACCGGAACACGCCCAGCCCGCTGCCGTTCAGTCGGCCGCGCCCGGTGGTGGCGCGCCGCCCTTCACCGAGCGCGAGGTCGACGTCCTCCGCCTGCTGGCCCAGGCCCTCAGCAACGCCGAGATCGCCGCACGACTCGTGATCGGCGAGGCGACGGTCAAGACCCACGTGTCGAACGTTCTGCAGAAGCTCGGCGCCCGCGACCGTGTCGCTGCGGTCGTCTGGGCCCACCGCAACGGGTTCGCCTGATCCCTCCTCCCCCGCGCGCCGGAGGACGAAGACCCCCCACCCGGGGGATGTCCCGCCGCCGCGCCCTCCGTAGCGTGGAATCACACTCACGGAAAGGACGACGGATGCTGCGATTGACCGGTATCACGAAGAGCTACGGGGGACGTCGAGTGCTCGACGATGTCTCGTTCGATGTCCTGCCGGGCCGCCTCACGGGATTCGTCGGCGGCAACGGCGCGGGCAAGACGACGACCATGCGCATCGTCCTGGGCGTCCTCGGCAAGGACGGCGGACAGGTCGACATCGATGGCGCCGCTGTGTCATCGTCCGACCGACGCCGGTTCGGCTACATGCCCGAGGAGCGCGGCCTGTACCCGAAGATGAAGGTGCTCGAGCACATCGTCTACCTGGCCCGCCTGCATGGCTATTCGAAGGCCGAGGCGACCACGCGGGCTCAGAGCCTGCTCAAGCAGCTCGGACTCGGCGAGCGCCTCGGCGACAACGTCGAGACTCTCTCTCTCGGCAACCAGCAGCGCGCTCAGATCGCCGCGGCGCTGGTGCACGACCCCGAGGTCCTGATCCTCGATGAACCCTTCTCGGGTCTCGACCCCCTCGCCGTCGACGTCGTCGCGGGCGTCCTGCAGGCGCGTGCAGCCGAGGGCACCGCGGTGTTGTTCTCGTCCCATCAGCTCGACGTCGTCGAGCGCCTCTGCGACGACCTCGTCATCATCGCCAACGGCACGATCCGCGCCGCGGGAAGCCGCGATAGCCTCCGCGCCCAGCACTCCGCCCAGCGCTTCGAGCTCGTCTCCGCGGCCGACGCCGGCTGGGTACGCGAGGTTCCCGGAGTCGCCGTGCTCGAGTTCGACGGGGGCTATGCCCTGTTCGACACCGACACCGAAGAGACTGCGCAGGCCGTTCTGCGCCGCGCCGTCGACCGCGGTGATGTGACGAGCTTCGCGCCCCAGCATCCGACTCTCGCCCAGATCTTCAAGGAGGTCATCCAGTGAGCACCTCCACGACATCCCCCGCCAGCCTTCCGGCGCCGTCGACGGCGCAGAGCGTCTACCTGGTCGCCGAGCGCGAGATCGGGTCGAAGCTCCGCTCGAAGGCCTTCTTGATCTCGACGGCGATCCTGTTCGCGCTCGCCCTCGCCGGCGTGGTGTGGGGAGGGTTCACCGCGAGCGACAGCTCGGGCATCCCTGTCGCGGTCACCCCGGACGCGTCGTCACAGGTGCAGGGCATCGACGGTCTCGACATCACCGAGGCCGGCGATCGCGCGGCAGCCGAGACCCTCGTTCGCGACGGAGAGGTGGACGCGGCGATCGTCGGCGACTCCTCGTCGCCCGTCGGCATCACACTGATCGCGGAGTCGTCCGCGCCCACCACACTGCTGTTGCTGCTTGCTCAGACCCCCACCGTCGAACTGCTCGACCCGGACGAGACCGGCGGCGCGCTCCGCTACCTGGTCGCCATCGGGTTCGGGGCCGTCTTCCTGCTCGCGGCCTCGCTGTTCGGTGGCACGATCGCGCAGAGCGTCGTCGAAGAGAAGCAGACCCGCGTGGTAGAAATCCTGATCTCGGCCGTTCCCACTCGCGCGCTGCTCGCCGGCAAAGTGATCGGCAACACGATCCTCGCGATGGCCCAGATTCTGGGACTCGCCGCCATCGCGGTCGTCGGCCTATCCGTAACAGGCCAGACGGCGCTTCTGCAGGGTCTCGGCGGTCCCATCGCGTGGTTCGCGGTGTTCTTCTTCTTCGGCTTCATCCTGCTCGCGTCGCTGTTCGCCGCCGCGGCCGCGATGGTCTCGCGTCAGGAAGACATCGGTTCGACGACGACGCCCCTCACCATGCTGATCATGGCGCCGTACTTCCTGGTGATCTTCTTCAACGACAACCCGCTCGTGGTCGGCATCATGTCGTACGTGCCGTTCTCGGCCCCCGTGGGAATGCCGCTGCGGCTGTTCCTCGGCGACGCACAGTGGTGGGAGCCGCTGCTGTCGCTCGCGATCCTGATGGCAACCTGCATCGCGGCCATCTTCGTCGGCGCGAAGATCTACGAGAACTCGTTGCTGCGCATGGGCGGTCGGGTCAAACTCGTCGAGGCGCTGCGGGGCTGACCACGAGCTTCGGCTCCTCTTCGCGGCATCCGCGCCATCGATCGGTGGAGCGGATGCCGCGAACTGTCGCCCTCCGGGGCGCGGAGTTAGGCGGGCCCGTCGGGCAGCACGAACCAGAAACTGGCACCGCCCAGGTCCGAATCCTCGATGCCGATCAGGCCACCGTGCGCCTCGACGATGCGCCGGCACGTTGCGAGGCCCAGTCCGATACCGGGCGTCGAGTGATTGCCGCGCTCCATGGCGACGAACACGCGCTCGCGGTCCTCGACGGGGACTCCCGGGCCGTTGTCGTCCACGGTCACGCGCCAGCCCCCGGACACCCGCAAAGCGCGCACCTCGACGAACGGCTCCTCGCCCTCGGCCGCGGCGAACTTCACCGCGTTCGCGATGAGGTTCTGCAACAACGCCCGCAGCAGAGTCGGGTCGCCCGTGACGCGCACCGGCGCGTCGTAGACGATCCGGGCCCGCGTCTCCCGCAGCGAAGCATCCAGATCATCCGCGACGGCGCGGACGATTCTCTCCAGATCGATATCGGAGCGACTCGCGATCGCGCCGCCGGTCCGGGCGTAATCGAGCAGATCAACGATCATCGAGTCCATCCGCGAGACCGCCGACTCCGCGCGTTCGAGCGCGCGGACCGCGTGGGGCGCGTGGGCGAGCTCGGGGTCGTCGGCGGCGATCTCGATGAAACCCGAGACGGCGTTCAGCGGGTTCCGCAGATCGTGGCTCACCTGTCCCGCAAAGTGGGCGAGTTCGGCGTTCGTGCGCAGCAGGATGCGGGCGGCACGCCGCAGCTCGAGCACCTCGACGACCTGGTGTGCGAGCAACTCGAGTGCGTGGCTCGCCTCGGGCGAAAGATCGCCCACCTCATCGTCAAAGACGCACAGCGTCCCGATCGGCACCCCCGAGGGAGTGACGAGCGGACTGGACGCGTAGAAACGCACGTTCGCCACCAGCCCGGTGACGAACGGGTTGGCGGAAAAACGGGGATCTTCGCGCGCATCGGGCACCACCACATGCCCGGGATTCTCGAAGACGACGGCGCACATCGAGTCGTCGCGAGAGCACACCATCGGGTCGACACCGACGCCCGCCACCGAGTGCTGGTACCGCTCGTCGATGATGTTCACGACCGCCCGAGGCACCCCACACACGGTCGCCGCGACCTGGGCGATGCCATCGAGATCCAGCGCCGCGGGCTGCCCGATCAGCTCGTAGCCGGCGATCGCGGCCCGACGTGTCAGCTCTTGCGGTGAAGCCATGCGCGCTCTCCTTGCGGAACGAACGGGAGCGATCAGGATACGCGTGTTCAGGGGCGAACGATGGGTGACGTGACGGAAGAAGGATGCTTCAGCGCGGACGCCGCCGCTCGCCCATAGTGACCGGCGAGCGCGTCGGCGGCACCGACCAGCGCGAGATGCGACAGCGCCTGAGGGGTGTTGCCCGCGTGGCGGCGTCCACCGACGTCGTACTCCTCCGCGAGCAGACCGACGTCGTTCGCAAGTCCGCAGAGCCGGTCCATCAAGCGCGCGGCGTCCTCACCCCGTCCCGACGCGGCGTACTGCTGGACGAGCCAGAACGAACAGGCCAGGAACGGATGCTCGTCGCCCGCCAGCCCGTCGACACCACTTTCCGTGCGGTACCGCAGCAGCAACCCGTCGGGCATGAGCGTCCGCTCCATCTCGGCGACGGTCGCGAGCATCCGGGGGTCATCCGGTGCGCAGTATCCGACCTGCGGAAGGATGAGCAGCGAGGCATCCACCTCGCGTGTGCCGTAGAACTGCACAAAGAACCCGCCGTCGGGGTCGACGCCGCTCGCGTCGATCTCGTCACGCATGCGGTCGCGTAGTTGCTCCCAATGCTCCGCGGGTCCCTCCAGCCCCTCCTCGCGCACTGCGCGGATACCGCGATCGAGCGCCGCCCAGATCATCACGCGCGAGTGGGTGAACATCCGCGGCTCGGCGCGAATCTCCCAGATGCCGTTGTCGAGCCGGTCCATGTTCGCCTCGACATACGTCAACAATGCGCGCTGCATGGGCCAGGACGCCTCGGACTCGGGCAATCCCGCCCTGCGGGCCTCATCGAGCGCAACCATGACCTCGCCGATCACATCGCCCTGGAACTGGTTCGCGGCACCGTTGCCGACGCGGACAGGCCCCACGCCGTCATAGCCCGGGAGGCTGTCGAGCTCGCGCTCGAACAGGTCCCGTTCGCCGCCGAGTCCGTACATGATCTGCAGCTCGGCGGGATCGCCGGCGATAGCTCGGATGAGCCATGCTCGCCAGCGATCGGCGACGCCGAGGAATCCGTGACTGATCAGCGCCTCGAGCGTGAGTGCCGCATCGCGCAGCCAAACGTAGCGATAGTCCCAGTTGCGGGTTCCGCCGAACTCTTCGGGCAACGAGGTCGTCGCGGCCGCCACGATCCCCCCGGTGTCGTGGTGGGACAGGGCACGCAACACCAGCAACGAGCGCACCACGGCGTCATGGTGCGGGCCGTCGTGGTCGATCCGCGCCGCCCAGTCCTGCCACCACTCGATCGTCGCGGCGAGCGCCCGATCGACGTCGACCACCGGGGGCGCCTCCTCATACGACCGGAACCAGGAGAGCGTGAGGTCCTCGTGCTCCCCCGCCTCCACCGTCAGCTTTCCGGCGTGCGCGTGATCGGTCGGCGCCAAGCGGGGCCCACGCACGATGACCGCGTCCGGCCCGGCGACGGCGAGCAGAGCGGGCGCTTCGTCGGTGCCGACCTGACGCACCCACGGAACGGCCCGCGCGTAGTCGAAGCGCAGCGTGAGGTGCTGCGTGAAATCCATCATCCCGCTGACCCCGACGACGCGACGGACGAGGGCCACCCCGGCGCCTCCGGTGGGCATCGTGTCCCCGCCGTGGGGCATGAAGTCCCAGACTTCCGCCACACCGCTCGCACCCTCCCAGCGCGTCACGAGCACGAAGGTGTCGTGCTCATAGCGCCGGGTGGAGATCGCGGATTCATCCGTCGGTCGCAGACTCCAGCATCCGTGCCGCCTATCACCGAGAAGCGCACCGAAGACGGATGCCGAATCGTAGCGGGGAAGACAGAGCCAATCGACACTGCCCTCGCGCGACACGAGGGCAGCCGTGCGGGTGTCGCTGAGCATGGCGTAGTCCGCGATAGGGGAAGTCATCTTCCCGATGATGTCAGCCGGGCCTGGGAGAAGCCCGCCGCCGGAGCCTGTCGGGCTCCGTCTCGGCCTTCGCGGATAGGGTGGGCGCATGACGGCCCCGACCACGCTTCTGATCCTGGGCGCCTCGGGCGACCTGACCTCGCGCCTGCTGCTGCCGGCACTCGGCGAGCTACTCACCCGTGAAAGTTGGCGGCTCGTGCACCTGCGTGGTGCCGGGATGGACGACTGGAGCGACGACCACTGGCGTGATGTCGTGCGGGCCTCGTTCGCTGCCGGCGGCGCACAGGTCGCGAACGAGGTCATCGCCTCCACGAGCTACACGCGAGCGGACATCACGAACCCCGACGACCTGCGCGCACTCGTCACCTCGACACCCGGCCGGCTCGCGCTCTACTTCGCGGTACCCCCGGCGGTCGCCGCCCGAGCGTGCGAGGCCCTCGCCGACGTCGAGCTACCGGAGGGAACCATCCTCGCCCTCGAAAAGCCGTTCGGCGTCGATGAAGAAAGCGCACGGACCCTCAACGCCACCCTGCAAGGTCTCGTCCCCGAGCAGCAGGTCTTCCGCGTCGACCACTTCCTCGGGCGGTCGACGGTGCTGAATCTGCTGGGCGTTCGTTTCGCGAACCGGGTGCTCGAGCCGGTGTGGTCTGCCGAGAACGTCGAATCCGTCGTCATCCGATACGACGAATCCCTCGCGCTCGAGGGCCGCGCCGGCTACTACGACCATGCCGGTGCGCTGACGGACATGATCCAAAGCCACCTGTTGCAGGTGCTCGCCTTTGTCGCGATGGAGCCGCCCGCGACCCTCGACGAGGTCGACCTGCGGGACGCGACATCCGCGGCCCTGCGGGCCACCGCACTGTGGGACGACGATCCCGTGCACGCGTCCCGCCGCGCCATCTACACGGCGGGAACGATCGCGGGCCGGCCGGTACCGTCGTACGTCGATGAGGATGGCGTCGATCCCGCCCGCCATACCGAGACCCTGGCGGAGCTGACCTGCGAGGTACGCAACGCCCGCTGGCAGGGCGTGCCGTTCACGCTCCGTTCGGGCAAAGCGCTTGCCGCGCGCGACGCCGAGATCATCGTGCGATTCCGCCCGGTCCGGCACCTGCCCGCGGGCTTCACGGGCGATGCCGACGGTTCGGTGCTGCGATTCACGCTCGGTCCCGACCGGATGTCGCTCGAGCTCAACGTCAACGGTGCGGATGACCCGTTCCGGCTCGAGAAAACGGTACTCACGGCCGACCTGGGCGACGGGGCACTGAAGGCCTACGGCGAGGTGCTGTCGGGCATCCTCGACGGCGACGCCACGCTCTCGGTGCGGGCCGACGCCGCGGAACAGTGCTGGCACATCGTGCAGCCCGCGATCGACGCCTGGCGTGCGGGCACCGTGCCGCTCGACGAATACGCCGCCGGGTCGAGCGGACCGACCGGGTGGGCGAGCCTGGACTGAGACGGCCCGCCCGGGCTCAGCCGACCTTGAGCACCGACAGGACGTTGCCCGCCGGGTCGCGGAACCAGGCGATATCAGGGCCCATCCCCCGCGAAATGCCACTCTCGTTCGTGCCGTAGTCGGGGTCCGTATAGATCTTGGTGACCACGCCACGGGCGTTCAGGTCATCCACCGCGGCCTCGACGTCATCGACGGGAAAGTTCAGGATCGTGAAGCTCGCGGGCTGATGAACCTGCTTGCTATAGATCAAGATGGGAGGACCCGAGGAAAGCCGTAGGCGGAGGAATCCCATCGGATCGTCCTCCACCGTCAACCCGAGCTGCTCACCGTAGAAGTGCCGCGCCGCGTCGATGTCGTCCACCGAAAACCCGCTGAAGGCGTGCTCACCCGTGAACATGTGGCCTCCTCATACCCGCGCGCACCCGTCGGTGCGCATCAGCATCCAGGCTCCTCCCGATCACCTCCGCTGTCCAGACCCGCTCGCATCACCGGACTCAGGTGTCGCCCCCGGGCCCTCGGCATCCCGGGGCTGGTTACTCTGAGACATGCCCGCCCACATCCTCGGCATCGGCACGGCCGTTCCGACCCCAGTTCTGACGCAATCTGCGGTGCGCGACCTCTTCCTCGCCCAGCCCGGCGTCGAGAAACTGACGGCACGACTGATCGGCGCGGCGTTCGATCAGTCGGCCATCGACACCCGGCACACGGTGCTTGCCGAGCTCGCGGCGCACACCGCCGAACCCTCCGCATTCCTCGACGCGGACACCCGGCAGGTGCTGTCGCCGCTGACGGGAACGCGCAATGACGTCTATCGCCACGAGGCCCCGCCACTCTTCGAGCGGGCGGCGCGGGATGCTCTGTCGCGGGCGGATGTCGAGGCATCCGCCATCACGCACGTCGTGACCGCGTCGTGCACCGGCTTCTATGCCCCGGGTCCCGACTATCGGCTCGTGCGGGACCTCGGGCTGCGCACCACCGTCGAGCGTGATCACCTGGGGTTCGTCGGCTGCGCCGCGGCGTTCCCGGCGCTCCGCCAGGCGGCACGCATATGCGCCGCCGACCCGAACGCCATGGTCCTGGTCGTGTGCGGTGAAATCTGCAGCATCCACCTGCGCGCTTCGTTCGATCCCGAGCAGATCGTCGCGTCCGCGGTCTTCGCCGACGGCGCGGCCGCGGCGGTGGTGTCAGCAGAGCCTTCGCCCGTCGCCCCGAGCCTCGAGCTCGACGGTTTCGCCACCGCGCTGACGAGCGAGGGGGAGGACGACATGCGGTGGATCATCGGCGACCATGGCTTCGAGATGACGCTCACTGCGGAGGTTCCGCGCATCGTCGGACGTGAGGTGCGCGACGCGCTGGCTCCCGTCCTCAACCGCGCGGGGCAGGTCGACCTGTGGCTCGTGCACCCGGGCGGCCGAAGCATCCTGGACCGATTCGAGGCTGCGCTGGACCTGCCCGCGGACGCCCTGGAACTCTCGCGCGATGTCTTGCGCCGCTTCGGCAATATGTCGTCCGCGACGGTGCTGTTCATCATGGCGCGGATGCTCGAGGACCCTGCTCTGGCCGATGGCTCGCGCGCAATCGGCGTGGCCTTCGGGCCCGGGCTCACCGTCGAGTCGGCGCTGCTCACCGCACGCGTGCCCTCGGCACCCGTGATAGACGCGGCTGCACGGGTGGACGCGAGCGGTGCTGATGGTCCGGTCGAGCTCGACCGGAAACCCGAGCCGGTCGCCGCGGGATGACGGCCCAGACGGCGCGGCGCGACCGGACGACCCTCGCCACGCGCGCGGAGGACCTGCGCGAGCTCATGGACGATCCGGACTGCGACCCCGTGCGGCTGCGCAGAACTCTGGAGCGATTCACCCTCGTGAACCGACTGGTCGCCGCCTGGGGCACCGTCTACCGCACGAGAGTGCGCCCCGCCCTTGCCGCGACGCCGGGGCCCGTGCGGCTTCTCGACATCGGATGCGGCGGGGGCGATGTGCTGCGCGAGCTCGTTGTGCGTGCGCGAGCGGACGGGTTCGATGTGAGCGGCGTGGGGATCGACCCCGACGATCGAAGCCTGGCCGTCGCCCGCGCCGCAGGTCCGCTGCGGGGCGTCGCGTACCGACTGATCGACAGCACGGGCCTGGCCGATTCTGGCGAGCGTTTCGATGTCGTGCTTTCGAGTCACGTCATGCATCACCTCACTCCGGGTCAGTTGCGAACGGTGCTGGAGGACTCGGGGCGCCTCGCCACACGGCTGGCCGTGCACTCAGACATCGCCCGCTCGCGCCTCGCGTACGCGGCCTACGCCGTCGGCATCACGCCGCTCGCGCCGGGGAGCTTTTTGCGCACCGACGGCCTGCGCTCGATCCGGCGCAGCTGGACCCGCGCCGAGCTGACCGAGCTGGTGCCGGACGGATGGCGCGTCGAGCGCCCTGCCCCGTTCCGTCTGCTCGCCGTGCGGGACCTCACGACATGAGCGATGTGATCGTGGTCGGCGCCGGCCCGGTGGGCGTGATGGTCGCGGCCGAACTGGCCCGCCTCGGGGTCGACGTCTCGGTGATCGATGGTCGCGAGAACCCCTCGGCGGGGACGCGAGCGGTCGGACTGCACGCCGCTGCGCTCAGTGCCCTCGAGGACTCGGGGGCGACCGAGCGGCTGCTCGCCGACGCCCGACGAGTCCGGACCGGCATTGCGACGGCGCAGGGTCGCCGGCTCGGGAGCGTCCACTTCGATCGGCTGCGCTCGAAGCATCCGTATGTCGCCACCCTCCCCCAGCACGCGACCGAGGCCGCGCTCGCCGCGACGGCAGCGTTCTGGGGCGCACCCGACGTGCGCCGCGGGTTGACGGCAACGCGTGTCGCTTCCGACGGCGGGTCCGGGGTCGAGCTGGAACTCCAAGACGACCACGGCGCCGCGGTGGTCGAGCGGGCACCGATCGTCGTGATCGCAACGGGGTCCCGAGGCCGTGCGGTCAGTCCGCTGACGGCAGCGGTCCGCACACGAAACTATCCCGACCGCTATCTGATGACGGATGCTCCGGACACGAGCAATGACGGCGACTCCGCGGTCGTCCGGCTCGAGGCCGACGGGGTGCTCGAGTCTTTTCCGTTACCCGACGGGATGCGCCGGTACGTCGCGTGGGTTGAATCGGGCGGGGTGGAGGCGGGGGATGCCGCGGCCGACCGCCTGCGCTCGATCGTCACTCGACGGATGGGCTACGCCGGTGGCGCGGAGGCGATCACGTGGGCCACAGCCTTCGGGGTACGCCGAGCTCTCGTCCCGGCGATGCGCGCGGGCCGGGTCTTCGCGATCGGCGACGCGGCGCACGAGGTGAGCCCCATCGGCGGCCAGGGCATGAATCTCGGACTGGTCGACGCCGCGACGCTCGCGCCCCTGCTCGCCCAGTGGGTCCGAGAGGGCGCCGCACCCGAGCCCGAGCTCGCGCGGTGGGAACAACGTCGCCTGGCGGCCGCTGTGCTCTCGGGTCGCATCGCGGCAGCCAACACGGTGTTGGGGCGTGCATTGACGCGTGTTCCCGATCGCGCGCGCGGGGCAGCGGTTCGCGTGGCCCTCGGCGGGATATCCGGAGGCATCCTGGCGCGGGCGTACGCTATGGGCTTCGATCCCGTGGCGCGGACCTCGGGGTCGCGCCACCAGCCTTCACCCGGTTAATCCACCGCCCGAGAGGACGAGCTGCAGGGCCAGGATGAGTGCCGCCGACATCACCAGCCGGAACAGCACGCGACCCGGTGCCCGATTGACGGCGAGGACGACGGTTGCGACCGCCGCGGCCACGACGAGGGCCGCGGACACCCAGGTCAGCACGCCGACACGGCCGATGTCTCCGTCCACGGATCCCCAGACGACGGCAACGGCTCCGGCGACGATTCCTCCCGCCGCGAGCACCGCTGACCAGCGTGCCCCGATCCGGTGCGGGAAGCCGCGGACCCCGGTGGCTCGATCATCGTCCAGGTCGGGCAGCACGTTCGTCAGATGTACGGCCGCACCGAGGACCGCCCCCGCAAGGCTCGCCCACCACGCGGCGATCTCGGGCTCGGATGACGCGAGAGTCGCGAGCGAAGGCAGGAGGCCGAAGCTCACGAGGAACGGCACGATCGAGATCGCGGTGGACTTCAGCCCCGCGTTGTAGGCCCAGGCAGAGGCGAGGAACACGGCGTGTGCCCCCAACATCCCGAGTCCGAGAACTGCCGAAAGCGCGAGCGCGACGACAACGGTGGTGATCGCCGCGAGCCAGGCCGTGCGGAGCGAAACATCGCCGCGCGCAATGGGCTTGTCGGTGCGCCCGACTCGACGATCGCGGTCACTGTCGATCACATCGTTCGAGAGCCCGATCGAGAGCTGCCCGAAGAAGACCGAGCTCACGAGTACGGCGACCCGCCAGGCATCCAGGCCCGCCGCAATGCCCAAGCCGAGCGAGAGGGCGGTGACGACGAGCGTCGGACCGGGATGGGTCGAGCGCCAGAGGGCGAAGACGGCGCGCATGCCCGAAACCCTATCCGGCGCCCGACCGATCAGTCCTCGAGCAGCTCGGCCTCGACGATGTCATCGTCGGACGCGGCGGGCGTTGTCGGGCCGGCGCTCGTCAGCGCGAGTGACGAACCGTCGGCCGCGACATCCACCCGCACCGTGTCGCCGTCGCGGACCCCGCCCGCGAGAATCGCCATGGCGAGGCGGTCCTGGATCTCGGACTGGATGAGGCGGCGCAGCGGCCGCGCCCCGAAAGCGGGGTCGTACCCACGCTCGGCCAGCCAGGCCCGGGCATCGGGTGTGACCGCCAGGGTCAGCCGGCGCTCGTGCAGACGGCGCTGCAGGGCATCGACCGAGAGTTCGACGATCTGCGCCAGGTCGTCTTGCGTGAGCGCCTGGAAGATCACGATGTCATCGAGACGGTTGATGAACTCCGGTTTGAACGCCTGGCGCACGAGTCCCTGCACCGCGTCGCGCTTCTGCTCGATCGACAGCGTCGGGTCGATCAGGATCGGCGAACCGAGGTTCGACGTCAGGATCAAGATGACGTTCTTGAAGTCGACCGTGCGACCCTGGCCATCCGTCAGGCGTCCGTCATCCATCACCTGCAGCAAGACGTCGAAGACCTCGGGATGCGCCTTCTCGACCTCGTCGAGCAGCACAACGGAATAGGGGCGGCGACGCACCGCCTCGGTCAGCTGGCCGCCCTGCTCGTAGCCGATGTACCCCGGAGGGGCCCCGACCAGCCGCGAGACCGAGTGCTTCTCGCCGTACTCCGACATGTCGATACGCACCATGGCGTGCTCGTCGTCGAAGAGGAACGCGGCGAGCGCTTTCGCCAGCTCGGTCTTACCGACGCCGGTAGGACCGAGGAAGAGGAAGGATCCGGTGGGCCGGGCGGGGTCGCTGATGCCCGCGCGCGAGCGGCGCACGGCATCCGAGACGGCTTTGACCGCGTCCTTCTGCCCGATCAAGCGCTTGCCGAGCTCGGACTCGAGGTGCAGCAGCTTCTCGGTCTCTCCCTGAAGCAGGCGACCGACGGGGATCCCGGTCCACGCCGCGATGACCGATGCGATGTCCTCGTCGGTCACCTGATCCCCCACCATGCGCTCCTCGGTCGACTCGGCGCGCTCTGCCTCCATCAACTGGCGCTCGAGCGCCGGAATGTCGGCGTAGAGCAGGCGGGATGCGCGTTCGAGGTTGCCCTCGCGCTGAGCCCGCTCGGCCTCGACCCGCGCGGCGTCGAGCCGCGTCTTGAGGTCACCCACTCGGTTGAGCGAGGCGCGCTCGCGCTCCCACCGCCCCTGTAGCTCGCCGAGGCGCTCCTCCTGCGATGCCAGGTCGGTGCGGAGCTTGCCGAGACGCTCTTTGGATGCCTCGTCCTTCTCCTTCTTCAGGGCCATCTCTTCGAGCTTCAGTCGATCGACGTGCCGGCGCAGCTCGTCGATCTCGAGCGGCGCCGAGTCGATCTCCATGCGCAGGCGTGAGGCGGCCTCGTCGATCAGGTCGATCGCCTTGTCGGGCAACTGACGACTCGGGATGTACCGATTCGACAGGCTCGCGGCGGCGACGAGCGCGGCGTCCGCGATGGCGACCTTGTGGTGCGCCTCGTAACGCTCCTTGAGGCCGCGCAGGATCGCGATCGTGTCTTCGACCGTGGGCTCGCCGACGTATACCTGCTGGAAGCGCCGTTCGAGCGCGGCATCCTTCTCGATGAACTCGCGGTATTCGTTGAGCGTCGTCGCGCCGATCATGCGCAGCTCACCGCGCGCCAGCATGGGCTTGAGCATGTTGGATGCCGCAACCGAGCCCTCGCCGCCGCCCGCGCCCATGAGCACGTGCAGCTCGTCGATGAACGTGATGATCCGGCCATCCGACTCGGTGATCTCTTTCAGGACGCTCTTCAGGCGCTCCTCGAACTGACCGCGATACATCGCGCCGGCGACGAGGGCCGAGATGTCGAGGCTCACGAGTTCTTTGTCGCGGAGCGAGTCGGCGACGTCGCCCGCGACGATGCGCTGGGCGAGACCTTCGACGACGGCGGTCTTTCCGACGCCGGGCTCGCCGATGAGGACGGGGTTGTTCTTGGTGCGGCGCGTGAGCACCTGGCTGACGCGCCGGATCTCGGCGTCACGGCCGATGACAGGGTCGAGCTTGCCCTGGCGGGCACGGTCGGTGAGGTTGATGCCGAACTGTTCGAGGGGGCTTTGTTGCTCCTCCTGTCCGGGCTGTTGCGTGGCGTTCATGTGTCTCCTGAAATTCGCGGGGCTCGCGTAGAACTTGAGCCGGATCGACTCAAGTTTACCAGGGGTGACACATGGCTACAAGCGACATCACGAGTCGGTCAGGCGACGGAGCCCTCGAGGACTCGATCGTCCGAGACATCCGAAACACAGGTGAACGTCGCCCGATACGCGGTCGGGGTCGTCCCGAGCACCCGCGCGAAGTTCTGCCGCAGCACGGCGGCCGAACCGAAGCCGCACTCGTACGCGATGCGGTCGAGCGCGAGGTCTGTCGTCTCGAGCAGGCGCTGCGCATGGATGATGCGCTGCCGCGCGAGCCAGGCCGCGGGGGTGGTCCCCAGGTCGGCCTTGAACCGTCGCGCGAACGTCCGCGGCGACATGTGCGCGCGTGCCGCCAGGTCCTCGACCGCGAGGTCGCGCTGCAGGTTTGCGAGCATCCAGTCGGTCACCGGCGACAGCGAGAGAGAGGATGCCTCGGGCAGGGGCTGCGCGATGAACTGCGCCTGCCCGCCGTCGCGCTGCGGGGGCACGACCATTCGTCGGGCGATGATGTTCGTCAGTTCGGCGCCGAGTTCGATCCGCAAGAGGTGCAGACAGGCGTCCAGGCCCGCCGCGGTGCCTGCGCTCGTGATGATCCGGCCATCCTGCACGTAGAGCACGTCCGGATCGACCTCGATACGGGGGTACATCTCTGCCATCGTGTCGGCGTAGCGCCAATGAGTCGTGGCGCGGCCCCCATCGAGGACGCCGGACGCCGCAAGGACGAACGATCCGCTGCACACACTGAGCAGCCAGACGCCCCGACCGGCCGCACGACGCACGGTGTCTAGGACGCGCGGATCGATGCTGCCCCACGTCCGGCGTGGGACGGGGCACACGATGACGAGATCCGCCTCGTCCGCGAACGACAGGTCGGCTTCGACGTTGATCGTGAATCCGATGCTGGATGCGACCGCGCCCGGCTCGGGCGTCACCACGCGGAAGTCGAAGTTCGGCACTCCGTCGTCGGAACGATCGAGCCCGAAGGCTTCGCACGCGACGCCGAATTCGAACGGTGCGAATCCGTCTTGGACGATCACGGCAACTGTCTTCATGCGTGCTCCTCGATGAACCGGACCCGCTGGCAGGATTCATACGGTACACGGCTTTCCTGCCACTCGTGGCACTATCTCGACCGCCGTAGCTTTTCTGCCATGATCCTGTTCCTGGTTGTCGCAGCCCTATCCACCCTCGGCGTCACGGCGACGATCGTCGTCGTGCTCCGCGACGGCTACCGCCGAGTACCTGTCGACCGCTCGCGCCTGCCGTGACGCGCCAACCGCGCGACGCCGCGCCCGCGCGTCAGAGCGGCGGGGTCGCCGAGTACGCGTCGGTGATGCGCGCGACGTGGAGCACCGGGTCGAACTCGCGGGCCGCTTCGCGTGCGCGAGCGGATGCCTCGACCACCGGGCGGGGGTCGCGCACCAGTGTCGTCAGTAGCTGCGACATCGCTCGAACGTCGGGACCGGCCGCACGGATACCCGACAGCTCCGTACCCTCGGTCAGCGCGGGGTCGACGTAGAAGATCCCGCGCCTGGCCTCGAGCGCCTCGACGATGGTGACGGGCTGGTTGTCGAATCCGAACGACGTCAGGGCGATGAGATGGGCCGCACGCATCCGCTCCTGCGCCGCCTCTCGGGACAGGCGCCCGAGGAATCGCACCGGCGCGTCACCGACGCGCTGCTCCGCGGCTGCGCGCAACGGACCCTCGCCCACGATCTCGACCTCGAAGCTGCCGGGATTCACCACGGCGGCGGTCTGAACCACGGCGTCGATCCACTCGATCAGGCGCTTCTCAGGAACCAAGCGGCCGACCCAGAGGATGCGCAGCGGCGGGCCGGCCTCGGTCAGCGGCTCGCCCACGGGTCCGGGGGCAACGGCGTTCGGCACGACCCGCACCGCCCGGACCCCTGCGGCACGAAGCCGTTCGGCCTGGTGAGCTGAGGGCGAGACCACGATGTCCACCCGCAGGGCGAGCGACAGGGTCAGGTTGCGGAGCGCCGAATCGACGGGCGCCGGTGCGAGTTCGGCACGCGTTGTGGGAAATCCGCGCAGCCAGCGCCCGAAGGCACCGACCGTGGCAGCCAGGGCCCCTCCGAACCCGTCGGGCATATCCGCGCGCCAGAAGAACGTGTGCACGGTCTGGACGGTACGGATGCCTCGAGCCCGCGCAACCGAGACGGCGCCGGCCGACAGCCCGAACTCGGAGTGGACGTGCACGACATCGATGTCACGTTCCGCGAATCCATCCGCCAACCGCTCCCGCAGGCGTTGGGTGTTGCGGATCACGGGAAGCTGGACACCCGGCAGCGTCACCCGAGCTCGCACGCCGATCACGTCACCGCCCTCGTCCTGCCAGCGGCGAAGCGCTCCCCCGTCCGCCCGGCGCGATGCAGGAGCGACGATGACCACCTCGTGCCCTCGGTCACGCAGCAGCCGCGCCTCGTCCAGGAAAGCGCTCTGGGCGCCGCCGAGGTAATCGAGCGAATAGTCGCACACCAGCGCCACCCGACGCACCCCAACGGCCACGGGCTCGCCCTAGTCCTCGACCGGCTGGCCCCGGTACAGAGCCTCGAACGTGCGCAGCGTCCGGTCGATGTCGTGGATGCGAACGCCCGCGAGCGAGGCCTCCTGCATCCGGCGCCGCTCCTCGGGTGCGGCCGTCAGCACCGTCGTGAGCTTCGCGGCCAGATCGGCGGACGACGCCGGGTCGAAGAGGTACCCGTTCTCGCCGTCGTGCACTAGGTGGGGCAGCGCCATGGCGTTGGCGGCGACGACGGGCAGACCCGAAGCCATCGCTTCCATCGTGGCGATCGACTGCAGCTCGGCCACCGAAGGCATGGCGAACACACTCGCGCGCGAGTACAGCGCCCGCAGCTCGTCTTCCTCGACGCGACCATGGAACGTCACGCGATCGGCGAGCCCGAGCCGTTCGGCGAGCTGCTCCAGATGCTTGCGCTGATCCCCGCCGCCGACGATGTCGACCTGCACATCGAGCGCGGGATCGAGGCCGACGATCGCCTCGAGAAGCAGATCGATCTGCTTCTCGCGGGTCAGCCGCCCGACGAACAGCACGCGGTTCCGTTCGCGCGGGGTGAGGTCGGGCCGATAGTTGGACGCGGCGATGCCACAGCTGATCGGCACGACCCCCGTGATGTCGATCGCAGCCTCGAGAAAGTTCGCGGCGTTGCGCGTCGGCGTCGTCACCGCCCGGGTCATCCGGAACGTGCGGTTGGCGTCCGCCCACGCCCACTTCACCAGCAACCGGTCCATCCACGCCGGCAGGGTCGTGTGGTCGAGGATGTTCTCGGGCATGACGTGGTTCGTCGCGACGACGGGGATGTCTCTCGCAACCGCTTCGCGGGTCAGGCCGCGGCCGATCAGGATGTGCGACTGGATGTGCACGACGTCCGGGCGCACGGAATCGAGGATCCGGCGCGAGTAGGGGCGCACGCGCCACGGCCAGACGAAACGCAGCCAGTCGTGCGGGGGCCAACGGACCGACGGTAGCCGGTGGACCGTCATGGGCTCACCCTCGATGATCTCGATCCCGGGTGCCTTGCGTCGATACGCCTGATTGGGGGCCACGATATGCACGTCATGGCCGCGCTGGACAAGACCCGCGGCGAGGCGTTCGCTGAAGCGGGCCGCCCCGTTGACGTCGGGGAAGAACGTGTCGCAACCCATCACGATGGTCAACGGACGCGCAGAAGCGTTCGCATCCCGGGCGGGCGCCGCTGAGGCGGACTCGCGAGGGCCGCCGTGGGTCTCGGGGGAGCTCACGGGATGCTGGGTGCCAATCTGTGCGGCGGAACGGGGTCGCACGGTCGGGTGCTGCGCGTGGCCCACTCTACCCGAGCGCCCTCGCAGACTCGGGGGCCACGCGCCGCGCCCGCGATCGTGCAGATGATCAGGCATCCGCCCTACTGTGGAGACATGGCAAGACTGCAGGCCGATGCCGATCCGAGCCGCTGGGTGGCGGTGACGGGATCGCTCGGCTGGCGTGGCCGCAGACACCGCAAAGCCGCGATCGGGATGCTCTTGTCACAGGCGAATCGCGCGATGGGCGCGGCCGAGCGCCCCGCGTCCGGCTTCGCGGCGTGGGCGATGAGCCAGGCCGCCCCGCTGCTGATGCGCCGCGCCGAGGGCCGGGTGCTCGTGTGGGTCTGGAAGACCGATCCCGAGCTCGTCGTCCTGTTGGCGCAGGTGCAGGAGGCGACGCCGCAACTACGTACGGCCCGCGCCATGATGCCGATGGAGTACGACGACACCGAATCGTTCCGCGGCACCTATCTCGGGATCGGCGAGAAGCTCGTGATGGATCTGCCGCCCGACGAGCGCACACCACCCTTCGCGACCTACACGTGGGACACCGGGACGCATTTCGTGACGGTCAACGCCGTGTGCAGCGACCGCACGCGATTCGGGACCGTGTTGCCCGCGGTCGACGAGGTGGCTCGAAGCATCCGGCTCGTCGATGACATGACGGTCGGTGAGGGCGCGCAGACGCTCCGGATCGATCCCGCCTGACCCCGCGCGACCGTTCTTCCTCGGGACGGATCATGGCGGAATCGCCCCCACCCCCTCCGACCGGTGGCACCCTGAGAGCATGGCGATCATGCCGATGTTTCCGCTCGAGTCGGTGCTCATGCCGGGTATGCCGCTGCCCCTGCGCCTCTTCGAGCCGCGCTATCTGACGATGTTCGCCGATATCATGGGCAGGGACATCGCGGGCGGGGATGCGGAGTTCGGTGTGGTGCTGATCGAGCGCGGAACCGAGGTCGGCGGCGGCGACCAGCGTTTCTCTATCGGGACGGTCGCGCACGTGCGGGCGTACTACGCCCTCGAGAGCTCGACCATGGTCGTCGCCGGCGGGGGTCGGCGCATCGAGGTCGTCCGCTGGCTCGATCACGACTACCCGCTGGCGGAGGTGCGGGATCTGCCGCCCCTGGAGTGGACGCCGGACCTCGCAGAGAGACACCGGCAGACCGAGCGCTGCGTCCGGAGATTGCTCGCGACGGCCTCCGAATACGTCGATGTGCCGTGGTCCGTCGACGAGGAACTGGCCGACGATCCCGTGACCGCGGCCTGGCAGCTTGCCGGGATGGCCCCGATCCAGACGATCGACCGGTACGCGCTGCTCGGATCGACGTCGCTGACCCAGCTCTTCGATCGGATCGAGGATGTCTGTGCCGAGGCGGAGGAACTGATCCGAATGACGGCGTCGCCACTCGAACTCGACGATTGAGCGTCCACCGGCTGCGCGCTCCCTGACGGCATGATGGGCTCATGAGCGCTGCCGATTCGACAAACGGTGCCCGCTGGGCGCCGCCCCCGTCGCGCGAGAGGCAGGCTCAGGCGGGTCGGTCCGCACGTTCGCGCATCCCCCGCGCCGCACTTTCGACGCTCACGACGACGGGTCGCGATCCGCTCGGCATCCTGTCGGAGCAGAACGAACCCCGCGTTCCCGAACTGGTGCCGATTCGACGCGAACGGATGGCGGCGAGCCCCTTCGCCTTCTACCGGGGCGCGGCGGCGGTCATGGCGGCGGACCTGGCGCGCGACCCGCACTCGGGGATCCTGGTCGGCTCCTCGGGTGACGCACACGTGGCCAACTTCGGCTTCTACGCGAGCCCCCTCCGCACCCTCGTCTTCGACCTGAACGACTTCGACGAGGCCGCCTGGGCACCCTGGGAATGGGACGTCAAGCGGCTGGTCGCAAGCATCATCATCGCGGGGCAGGACACGGGCCGCGACGAAGCGGTCGTGCGGGCGACGGCTCTCGCGACCGTGAAGAGGTACGCCAAGTCCCTCTCGTCCGGGCGTCGGCACAGCCCCCTGCACCGCTACTACGAGCACTTCGATGCGTCCGCAGGGATCGACGCGATGGATCCCGTGTCGGCCAACGCCCTGCGTGCCGCCATCCGCGACGCCCAGAGGCGCACGTCCGAGCGCGCCGCCCGGCGCCTGACCGAGGTCATCGACGGGCGAGTGACCTTCGTCGAACAGGCCCCGACGATGACGCACGTTTCGGACGAAATCGAAGAAGGACTGCACCGGTTCATCGCCGACTACCTGGCGTCCGCGAATGTCGATGTGCGCATGGTCGTGCAGCAGTACGTGGCATCCGACATGGCCCGCCGTGTCGTGGGCGTCGGCAGCGTCGGCACGCGGTGCTACCTGACGGCGTTCCAGGACGGCGACGGCAACGTCCTGCTCCTGCAGGCGAAGCAGGCCGGGCCGAGCGTCCTGGCCCAGTACGGCGGCATCCACCAGCCGACGAGCCTGACCCAGCACATCGACCTGAACGGCGAGGGCGCGCGCGTCGTGGCCATGCAACGCATCCTGCAGGCGGTGTCCGACCCGTTCCTCGGTCACCTGCGGGCGAACGGCAACGACTATTACGTGCGTCAGTTCCACGACATGAAGGGCGGCATCGACATCGAGACTCTCGAGGATCGCCCGTTCCGTCGCTACGCGCAGGCGTGCGCGATCGTGCTGGCCCGCGCGCACAGCCAGTCGCCCGCCGCTCCCGAGGTCGCCGGGTACATCGGCGGGGGCCGGGCCGTCGCCGAGGCGATCGTCGACTGGTCGTACGCCTACGCGGAGCTGTCCCGTAATGACCACGCGACCTTCGCCGCCCAGTCCTGAGGCCCGCCCAGCGCGCGAAACTTCAGCTATGTACTGAAAACCGGGCCCAGAACGTGACACAGGTGAAGTTTCGCGCCCAGGGCGGGGGCGCTGGTTATTCCTGCCGGGGGCGCCAGAGCACGACGTCGGTGGCTCGGCGGACCCGCTTGCCGTGGCGGAGCGTGATGACCGCGCCCTCGGTTCCCGCCGCGAAGACACGCGCGCCGGGCCGGTTCTCAACCTCGGCTCGCACGCGCGACTCGAGTTCGCGCACGCGACGACGGAGCGTTCGCACCTCGTTCTCCAGCTGCAAGATGCGGGCGATCGCCGGCAGGCTCATGCCTTCGGCCGACAACCGGGCCACCTCACGAAGCTCCCGCACGTGTCGAATGGAGTAGCGCCGCGAACCGCCCTGCGTACGGGCGGGCACGACCAATCCGAGCCGATCGTACTGGCGGAGGGTTTGCGGATGCATGGCAGAGAGCTCGGCTGCGACGGCGATGGCAAAGATCGGCGCATCCTCGTCGACCTCGTCGCCCTGCATTCCGCTCACCACCCCATCACCGAGCCTCTCAGCCCCGCGCCTTGGACATCAGGTCGGCACGCGGGTTCTCTTTCGGCTCCAGCTCGTGGAACCGCTCGAGTGCCTCGCGAGCCGCGTCGTCCAGATGCGCGGGAACAGCCACCTGCACCTCGGCGAGCAGATCGCCGGTGCCCTTCTGCGTCTGCACGCCACGTCCCTTGACGCGTAGCACGCGACCCGAAGGCGTTCCGGGGGCAACCCGCAGCTTGACGGGGTCGCCACCGAGCGTCGGAACTTCGATCGTTGCGCCGAGCGCCGCCTCGGTGAATGTCACCGGCACGGTCACGCGCAGGTTCAGGCCATCGCGCGTGAAGACGGGGTGCGGGCGGACCGTGACCTGCACGACGATGTCGCCGGTCTCGCCGCCATCCGGCGAGGGCCGTCCACGTCCGCGTAGACGGATCTTCTGCCCGTCTGCGACGCCCGCGGGGATCTTGACCTTGAAGGGGCTGCCGTCCTCACCCTGGAGCGTGATGGTCTCGCCCTTGGTCGCCGTGACGAAGTCGACCGTCGTCCGCGCCGTCATGTCCGCGCCACGCGTCGGTCCGCCGTAGCCACGGAAACCGCCGGATGTCTGACCGAACCGGCCGGATCCGAAGGACCCGCCCGCGCCCTGCTGGTTGAACATCGAGAAGATGTCGTCGAAGTCGGGCTGGGGTCCGCCGCGGCCCTGGCCGAAGCGGCTGAAGACATCCTCGAAGCCCTGGTTGCCGCCACCGCCAGCGGTGAAACGTGCCCCCGAGCCCATAGCGCGGATCTGGTCGTACTCCTCGCGTTGACCGGCATCCGAGAGCACCGAGTACGCCTCGCTGATCTCTTTGAACTTCGACTCGGCCTTGACATCACCCTGGTTGGAGTCGGGGTGATACGTGCGCGCAAGCTTGCGGTAGGCCTTCTTGAGGTCGGCGGGCGTGACGTCCTTTTGGACGCCCAGCACGCTGTAGAAGTCCTTGTCGAACCAGTCCTGGCTAGCCATCGCTGCCTCCGTCTACTCTGCGGGCACGGCGACGACGACCTTGGCAGGCCGAAGTTCAACCGAGCCGAGACGGTAGCCCACCTCGACGACCTCGAGCACCGTCGGCGCCTCCGTTCCCGCGATGGGCTGCTGGAAGATCGCCTCGTGCACCTGCGGGTCGAAAGCCTCGCCGGCGACACCGAACGAGGTCACGCCGAGCCGCTCAGCGACCGTGCGGATCTTCTCGCCGATCGCCGAGAACGGTGTGCCCTCTTGCAGGTCGCCATGTTTGGCGGCGCGGTCGAGATCATCGAGCACCGGGAGAAGGCCCTTTGCGGCCTCGCCCTTCGCACGCTCGATCTCGCGCTCGCGCTGTTCTTCCGTGCGGCGGCGGTAGTTGGCATACTCCGCCTGCAGGCGCTTGAGATCACCCAATAGGGCCGATTCGAGATCGGCCAGCACGGCTTCTTGAGCTGCGGCATCCGCGTTCTGCGGCGCACCGAGGATGTCGTCGAGCGTCAGCTCGTCACCCTGGGCGTCCGAGCCATCCTGCGCCACCCCGTCCTGCGACACCCCGTCCTGCGACACGGGGCCGGAGGACTGCTCCTCCGGCCCCTGCGTGCCATCAGGACCGGCGCCCTGCCCCTCGGGGCGTTCGTCGTCCTTGTTTGTCATGTCCTACTGCTTCTTCTCGTCTTCGTCGTCCACGACCTCGGCGTCAATGACGTCCTCTTCCGGGTTCGGCGTCTCGCCGTTACCCGGGTCGGTCGCGGCGGGGTCGGTCCCTGCGCCCGCCGAATCGCCCGCCGCCTGCGACGAGGCGTAGATCGCTTCGCCGAGCTTGCCCTGGCTGGCGTTGAGGGTGTCGAACGCGGCCTTCACAGCCTCGTCGTCGTCGCCCGCAAGAGCCGTCTTCAGCGCGTCGACGTCGGCCTGCACCGACGACTTGACGTCCTCGGGCAGCTTGTCGGCGTTGTCCTGGATGAGCTTCTCGATCGAGTACGAGAGGGTCTCGGCCTGGTTGCGGACCTCGGCGAACTCGCGGCGCTTCTTGTCTTCCGCGGCGTGCTCTTCGGCCTCGCGCACCATGCGCTCGATGTCCTCCTTGGGCAGCGACGAGCCACCCGTGATGGTCATCGACTGCTCCTTGCCGGTGCCCTTGTCCTTGGCAGACACGTGCACGATTCCGTTGGCGTCCAGGTCGAAGGTGACCTCGACCTGCGGGATGCCGCGGGGAGCCGGAGCGATGCCGGTGAGCTCGAACGTTCCGAGCGGCTTGTTGTCGCGTGTGAATTCACGCTCGCCCTGGAAGACCTGGATCGCCACGGACGGCTGGTTGTCGTCGGCCGTCGTGAAGGTCTCGCTGCGCTTGGTCGGGATGGCCGTGTTGCGCTCGATGAGCTTCGTCATGATGCCGCCCTTGGTCTCGATGCCGAGGCTCAGGGGGGTCACGTCGATGAGCAGAACGTCCTTGCGCTCACCCTTCAGCACACCGGCCTGCAGGGCCGCGCCGACGGCGACGACCTCGTCCGGGTTGACGCCCTTGTTGGCTTCCTTGCCGGCCTCGCGCTTGACGAGTTCGGCAACGGCGGGCATACGGGTCGAGCCACCGACGAGCACGACGTGGTCGATGTCCGCAACCTTGATGCCGGCCTCGCGGATGACATCCTCGAACGGCTTCTTGGTGCGGTCGAGCAGGTCCTTCGTCAGGTCCTCGAACTTGGCGCGTGTCAGCGTCTCGGAGAGCGACACGGGGCCGTTCTCGGTCAGCGACAGGTAGGGCAGGTTGATGCTCGTCGAGCTCGAGCTCGAGAGCTCCTTCTTCGCCTGCTCCGCGGCCTCCTTGAGGCGCTGCAGGGCGATCTTGTCGCCCGCGACATCCACGCCCGTGGTGTCCTTGAACTGCTTGATCAGGTGATCGACGACCCGCTGGTCCCAGTCGTCTCCACCGAGGCGGTTGTCGCCGGCGGTCGAGCGGACCTGAATCGTGGAGAAGTCGTCGTCCTTGCCCACCTCGAGCAGCGAGACGTCGAACGTGCCGCCACCGAGGTCGAAGACGAGGATGAGCTCGTCTTCCTTGCCGCGGTCGAGGCCGTAGGCCAGGGCAGCAGCGGTGGGCTCGTTGATGATGCGCAGGACGTTGAGACCCGCGATCTCGCCGGCCTCCTTCGTCGCCTGGCGCTCGGCATCGTTGAAGTACGCGGGAACGGTGATGACGGCGTCGGTGACGCTGTCGCCCAGGTATTCCTCGGCGTCGCGCTTGAGCTTGCCGAGGATGCGCGCCGAGATCTCCTGCGGCGTCCACTTCTTGCCGTCGACGTCGAACGTCCAGTCGGTGCCCATGTGGCGCTTGACGGACGAGATCGTGCGGTCGACGTTGGTGACGGCCTGGCGCTTGGCGGTCTCGCCGACGAGCACCTCGCCGTCCTTCGTGAATGCGACGACCGAGGGGGTCGTGCGGAAGCCCTCGGCGTTTGCGATGACCTTGGGCTCGCCGCCCTCGAGGACGCTGACGACCGAGTTGGTCGTGCCGAGGTCGATTCCAACTGCACGTGGCATGTGTGTCTCTCTCTTCTTCGTGTGAGGCCGGGCGGATGCCTCGGCCTGAAGTCTGGTGCGGCTCGATGTCGTCCGGTTCGGTGTGAATCAGACGGGTTGAGCCGTTATGACTCAAGGGTATCCCTCACCCGCGAGAACGTCAAATGAACTTGATATGAACCGGCTCAACTTTGCTCGAACGCCGTTGCCGCGGCACCCGCAATGTCATAGCGGCGACCCGGGTATAGCCTGAGCGCGCCGCACCGTCGCGGCCCCGGGTCACCCGCCGTTCACCGAAGGGCCATAACTTGCCGCACATGAGCGACCCCGACCACCCGAACGCTGAGGCCCGCACGCCCGAGAACCTCGCCCGGGTGGCACCCGCAACATCCACCGATGCCCTGGCCGCCCTCGGCGCCACCGGCGACGGACCTGCGAGCACCAGCCGCAAGCGCGTCATCGCCTGGGGTCTCTGGGACTGGGGCTCGGCATCGTTCAATGCGGTCGTGACGACCTTCGTCTTCGCCGTCTATCTGACGAGTTCGAGCTTCGGCCCGGAGGGCACCGTCGAGGCGCAGCTCGGGTGGGCCCTCGCTGCCGCGGGCCTGCTGATCGCGCTTCTCGCGCCCGTGACCGGCCAGCGCTCCGACACCTCGGGACGCCGCAAGCTCTGGCTCGCGGTCAACACCTACATCGTCGTGGGCATCACCCTCGCCCTGTTTTTCGTGCAGCCGGACCCCTCGTTCCTGTGGCTCGGCCTCCTGCTCCTGGCCACGGGCAACGTCTTCTTCGAATTCGCGGGTGTCAACTACAACGCGATGCTCACGCAGGTCTCGACTCCCCGCTCGATCGGACGCGTCAGCGGCTTCGGCTGGGGCATGGGCTACATCGGCGGGATCGTCCTGCTGTTGATCGTGTACTTCGGCTTCATTCAGGGCCTCTTCGGGCTACCGAGCGAGAACGGTCTCGACGTGCGCTTGTCGATGATCGTCGGGGCGGTGTGGTTCGGCCTCTTCGCGCTCCCCGTCCTGTTCGTGGTACCCGAGTACAAAGGCGCGGGCACGCGCCGCGAGAAGGTCGGATTCTTCACCTCCTACGCGCGACTCGGGCGCGACATCGCGCACCTCTGGCGCGACAGCCGCCAGACGGTCTGGTTCCTGCTCGCCAGCGCGGTGTTCCGGGACGGGCTGGCCGGGGTTTTCACGTTCGGTGGAGTGCTCGCGGCATCCGTCTTCGGATTCTCTCCCGGCGAGGTCATCATCTTCGCGATCGCGGCGAACATCGTTGCGGGAATCTCGACGATCGCGGTCGGGTCGCTGGATGACCGTATCGGCGCGAAGCCCGTGATTGTCATCGCCCTGATCGGTCTCATCGTTTCGGGATCGCTCGTCTTCTTCCTCCACGACGGCGGGCAGATCGTGTTCTGGACGGCCGGCCTCGCGCTGACCCTCTTCGTCGGGCCCGCCCAATCCGCGTCGCGAACCTTTCTCGCGCGCTCGATCCCGCCGGGACGCGAGGGCGAGGTCTTCGGGCTCTACGCGACAACGGGACGCGCTGTCTCGTTCCTCGCGCCGACGATGTTCGCGATCTTCGTGGGGGTCTCGGGCGAGGCCTACTTCGGCATCCTCGGCATCGTGCTCGTGCTGCTGGTCGGCCTGTTGCTTCTGCTGCCGGTCAAAACCGGGCAGCGCATCGCCGACCGCGCCTGACCGCCGCTCCCCCTACCCGTGCGGCGCGGATGACGGCCGACGGATGCCTAGGGCTCAGGCGCTCGGCCATCCGTCCGCGAGCTTGTTCAACAGGCGCGCAAGATCCGCGCGCTCCTGGTCGGTGAAGGTCGACAGAGCGCGATCCACAGCCTCGCGACGGTCGCCGCGGAAGCCGCGCACAAGGGCAGATCCGGCATCCGTCAGTGCGACGCGGGTTCGACGCGCATCGTCGGGGTCGGCCTCCCGACGCACGACACCGAGGTCGACGCCCTGCTGCACCAGGCGGGATGCCCGGGGCTGATCGACGCCGATCGCGTCGGCGATCTCGCCAACGGACAGGGGACCGGATGCCTGAGCAAGGGTCTCGAGCAACCGCATTCGCGCAGGTCCACCCAGGCGCGACGGCACCCATGGAGGTGAGCCCGCGTGCGGATGTCCGCCACGGTGCGGGCCGCCGCGCATCCACGGGGGTCCGCCGTGCATGCCGGCGCCGCGCGGGGGTCCGTCCTCGCTCCAGGGTGGTCGGGGCATCCGTCGGCCGCGGAGTCGGGCGAGAGCCGCGGCGATCGCGTCGGCATCGTCGGGCTGATGCGCGCCCGCAGCTCCGGAATCTTCGTCGGCCATGCCACCAATTTACATGCGACTTGACATAGATCGATTTACATGTGACAGTACATGCACATGCAATATGACATGCAATTGAGTCCGGCTGTTCATCCGGACACCTGAAAGGACTTTTCATGACTGACACACAGAACACCCCGAACGGCGGCCCCGACGAGGATCGCCCCACCCCTGCCCTCCCTCTCGGCTACTGGCTGCGCGCCGTGGAAGCGATGATCGGTCGCGAGTTCGCGACGGCTCTCGCCGCGGAGGACGTCGAACGACGCGATTGGATGCTGCTGAACGCGGTGTCCGGCGACATTGACGTGCCCGGCTGGCTCGCTTCCCGCGTGCACGGACGCGGCGGCAAACGTCTGCGCGCCCTGGCCGAACGCGGTTGGGTCGCTCGCACGGATGACGCCTGGGCACTCACCGACGAAGGACGCGCCGCGAAAGAACGCCTCGGCGGGATCGTCGACGGCATCCGCGAGCGCGTCTCGGGCGCCGTGAGCCCCGAGGACTACGCGACCCTGACCGCCTCGCTCGAGGCCATCGCCCGCGAACTGGGCTGGGATGGGAGCGAGCGGATGCCTCGCGGCGAGCGCGGACGCCCGGGCTTCGGTCCCGGTCGGGGCTTCGGTCCCGGTCGGGGCTTCGGCCCCGGCCGCGGGTTCGACCCGGGCTTCCGGCCCGGCTTTGGCCCGGGCTTCAGTCCGGGCTTCGGTCCGGGTCGTGCGTTCGGTGCTCGCTTCGCTCCGGGCGCCGACGCCGGATTCGGCCCTGGCTTCGGACACCGCGGCTCCCCCGAGCACTGCGGCCCCGAGGGTCACGGCGCGAAGGGCCACCACCACGGGCACCGCGGCGAGCGCCACGGCGAGCGCGCGTTCGAGCGCGGCTTCGACGCAGGCTTCCGCGCCGCGAAGGAGCGCGCCGAGGCATCCTGATGCCTCGGCCGGCGCGCGAGTGCGCCCGTTGCGCTCGAAAGAGCCGGTCATTGCCCGCGACTAAACGCACATCTCGGCAATAACCGGCGCACTCGCCGCGCAGACATCGATCCTCGCATCCGACCGAACAGGTTGGGCGCGAGGATCGTTTCGTGTCAGCCTCCGGCGGCACCCGAGTCGGTGACGCCGACGTCGGTGCGGTGGAAGTTCTGGAACGATCGGGACGCGGTAGGCCCGCGCTGCCCCTGATATCGGTTGCCGTAGGGACCCGAGCCGTACGGGTTCTCGGTCGGCGAAGACAGCCGGAAGAAGCACAGCTGTCCGATCTTCATGCCGGGCCACAGCTTGATCGGCAGGGTCGCGACGTTCGAGAGCTCGAGCGTGACGTGGCCCGAGAATCCCGGGTCGATGAACCCGGCGGTCGAGTGCGTGAGCAGGCCGAGGCGTCCGAGCGACGACTTGCCCTCGAGCCGGGCCGCCACGTCGTCGGGCAACGTGATCAGTTCGAAGGTGCTGCCCAGCACGAACTCCCCCGGATGCAGGATGAACGGCTCGTGCGGTGCCGTCTCGATCAGGTGGGTCAGTTCGGGCTGATCCTCGGCCGGGTCGATGAAGGGGTACTTGTGGTTGTCGAAGAGCCGGAAGTACCGGTCGAGCCGCACGTCGACGCTGGATGGCTGCACCATCTGCGGGTCGTAGGGCTCGAGCCCGATCCGCCGCGCGTCGAGTTCGAGCTTGATGTCGCGATCCGAGAGCAGCACGGGCTCAGCCTATCGAGCGGATTGCGTTCGCAATTCAGTCTCCGCAAACCGGCCCGCGCAGCATTCCCCCGAAAACACGCGGGGTCTGTGCGCGCCGGCGCCCAACTCGCGTCGCCGAGACTGAATTGTGAACCAAGCGAGCGCGACAGTGCCGGTTTGCTAGGCTGGCCGGGCGCCGCGAGGCGTTTCGGGGCTGTAGTTCAATGGCAGAACTTCTGCTTCCCAAGCTGATAGCGCGGGTTCGATTCCCGTCAGCCCCTCCATTTGTCACTTCCAGAGTTAGTTCGGACTTTCTGAAGCTAGTCCGGACTGGTCGGGCTCATGCCGACATCCGGCCGCTTGCTCCCGAAAGCGGTGATTTCCGGCGCCCATAGCTCGGTTACCAGCGTGGGCTCCGGTCGGCCCCGTATCGCATCCACGTTCAACCTGTTCCCAGACATCATGGACGGTCTTCGCGCTTGTGAGCGTTCATAAGCGCGACCGCGCGGGCGCGGATGGTCTCGGTGTCGACGCCTCCGTGCGGCAAGGCCTATCGTCTAACTTGCGATATCAATTGATAAACGATAGTTTTCGATTGAAATCAGCATCAGGAGGAAACAATGGGAAACGCAACGATAGTTGCGCTGCGCGTAGTGATCGCGTTGGCGTTGGCGGGGTCGCTGGTGGTCCAGGCGATGATCCTGCCGGCGGTGTGGATCGACCTTGAAGGTGCGGTGCCGTGGATTCGGGTCACGATTGTGGTCCTCGCTTTCTCCGGGGTTGTAACTATGCAGGTGTTCGCAGTCTGCGTCTGGCAGTTACTGACGAAGGTGCGACGGAATTCGGTGTTCTCGGAGTCCTCTTTCTTCTACGTCACGACCATCGTGTGGGCCGTTGCGGCCGCGGCGTTCTTGGCGTTCGTGTTTGCTGTGCTTCTCGCTCAGGGAGAAGCGGCTCCCGGCATCGTTGGCCTGGTATGCGGCGCGTCGTTGGTACTGGGTGGGATGGCACTTCTCGTCGTGGTGATGAAGACATTGCTCCGGCAAGCGATCCAGCGCGAGAACGAAGCGAAAGCCCTCCGCTCCGAACTGGACGAGGTGGTCTGAATGCCCATCGTCATCGACGTTGACGTGATGCTCGCGCGCCGCAAGATGGCCGTCGGCACCCTCGCCGAGCGAATAGGAATCACTCCAGCGAACCTCGCTGTTCTCAAGAACGGTCGCGCTAAAGCCGTGCGGTTCTCAACACTGGATGCTCTGTGCGAGGCCCTCGATTGCCAACCGGGAGACCTTCTCCGCTCGGAACCAGAAGAATCCGCCGCAGGTACCGACCCCGCGCCCGCGGCGGGAGCCGGCGCATGATCACCGTCCGAGGACTCACGAAGAAGTACCGCGGGATACTGGCCGTTGACGATCTCAGCTTCGACGTAGCTCCTGGTCGAGTGACCGGATTTCTGGGACCGAACGGAGCGGGCAAATCTACGACTATGCGGGTCATCATGGGCCTTGATCGTCCCACGGAGGGCACTGCCGAGATCAATGGCAAGAAGTACGCCGACTTGGAACAACCGCTGCGCGAGGTAGGGGCATTGCTCGACGCGCAGGCCATGCACCCCGGGCGGTCAGGACTCGATCATTTGCGCATTGGGACCCGCTCGAATGGCCTGCCGGCAGGTCGCGTGGACGCGGTCATCGACCAGGTTGGACTGGGCGACGCTGCTCGACGTCGGATCAAGGGGTATTCGCTCGGCATGCGGCAACGACTCGGAATCGCGTCGGCCCTCCTCGGCGACCCTCCCGTGCTGATCTTCGACGAACCGGTGAATGGGCTGGATGTCGATGGGGTCCGGTGGATCAGATCGCGGCGAGCGTGGGTCTTCGTGGCGTAGACGGTGCGGTGCACGCGTTCGTTCTTCAACGCGGAGAAGAAGCTTTCCGCCATTGAGTTGTCCCAGCACGCCCGTCCTACCCATCGAGGAACGCATCCCGAGTCGGCCGATCAGCGCCCGGTAGTTGCCGGAGGTGTAGACGCTGCCGCGATCCGAGTGGAAGATCGCTCGCGGCTCGATCACGGTCGTTGCGGCCGCATGCTTGAGGGCGTCCTCGACGAGCTCGGCACGCATGTGGTCGGCGATCTGCCAGCCGACGACCTTCTTCGAGTAGCAGTCGATCACGGTCGCGAGGTAGACGAAGCCCTGCCAGGTATGGATGTAGGTGATGTCGCCGACGAACTTCACTCCCGGCCGGTCGGCGGTGAAGTCCCGTTCCACCAGATCCGGCATGCCCGCGGCGGCCTCGGCATCCGCGTCGGTGGTGACCCGGAACGGGCGCGGCTGACACGCCACCAGACCCTCACGCGCATGATCTGACGCACCAGTTCCGGCGAACACTCCGTGCCCTCGCAGACCAGATCGGCGTGGATACGCCGATACCCGTAGGTTCCGTCCGAGGCCTCGAAGAAGTACACCACCCGGGCGGTGAGCGCCTGTCTGCGGGCAGCGGTCGCTGACTGCGGCCGGGAAAGCCAGTGATAGAACCCCGAGGTCGACACCTCCAACCACCGACACATCTTCACCACCGGATTCGTGTTGCCCGGCAGGTTCTTCTGGGAGTCGACATACTCAAATTTGGCCATCACCGCTGCTCCCGCGCGAAGTAGGCCGTCGCTTTTTTCAGGAACGCGGTCTCCGCCCGCAACTCCTGATTTTCGCGTTCGAGCTCCTTCAGCCGGGCCCGCTCGGGCACCGACAACTCGGTCTCCGTGCCACCGTTAGACTCCCGATGCTTGATCAGCCATACGCCATCGCGACATCCTTGATCGGCTTCGAGGTCGAGATCACCTCCCGACACAACTCGTCCTTGAACTCCTGCGTGAACCTTCTCCGCGATACGGACATGCTGCTCTCTCTTCCAGCAGCACCCTCATGCTAAGAGGACCCACCATCCGAGATCAGGTCGGGGTCGGTCGTCGGGGCACCGAACGTGCAGGACGTCAGTCCCCCCAGGGCCAGAACGGTCAGTAGCACGGCGGCGGCGCGGGGTGTCCTCACGCGGTCAGTATGCCAGCACCCGTCAATGGACGGTGCGAGTGCCGCGATCGGGCGCCCACCGATCGAACGCCTCAGCCAAGCGGGGCGTACTCCGCCAGCGCCCGAAGCGGAGGCTGAGCCGACGGATGCCTCACCGCATCGGCGCCGACGGCGCACGCGGCAACGAGCGCAGCCTCGTCATCCCAGCCAGCATGCAGGGCCAGGGTCAGGGCGGCGCAGAACGCATCGCCCGCTCCGACCGAGCTGACGGCTTCGACGCGCGGCGAAGGGACCCGCGCCACCTCCACTCCGTCGCGACGAAGCGCAGCTCCGTCCGCGCCGTACGTCACAGCGACCACACGAGCTGAAGCCACTTCCGGCAGCAGGGCGAACTCGGTCTCGTTGACGATGATCAGGTCCGCCCGCTCGACCACCGCGGCAGGCAACGGCGAGGCGGGGGCCGCGTTCACGGCGAAGAAGCCAGACACGGACGTGGCAAGGTCGACCACGAGCTCCATCGGGATCTCGAGCTGCACGAGCACCGCCTCTGCGGGCTCGAACTCGACACCGAGCAGCGAGACATCCGCATTCGCGCCCTGGCAGACGGCGATCTGGTTCTCGCCCGCCGCGTCGACCGTGATGAGCGCCGTGCCGGTTGCTTCATCGCCGAGCCACACGCCGCTGACATCGACACCCGCGTTCGCGAGCCCCTCGAGCATCCACCGCCCGTCCGTGTCGTCGCCGACGCATCCGATCATCCGCACCGGCGCTCCGAGTCGCGCGGCCGCGGCGGCCTGATTCGCGCCCTTGCCGCCAGGCTCACGAGCAAGTGTTCCGCCGAGGACGGTCTCGCCCGGTCCGGGCAGCCGCGCGACGCTGGCGGTCAGATCGACGTTGATACTGCCGACGACGGCGAGGGGCGCGAGAGCGGGAAGAGCCATACCGGCCATTCCATCACCTCCGGGTGCGCGCGCCACGTTTTGCCCACGGCGCCCTCCCCGGGGTATAACCCAGTGAGCCCTCGGCCCCGCAAGGAGATCATCATCGCCGCCACGCCCCGCCCCCTCTATCTCGACTGCGACACGGGTGTGGACGATGCCGTCGCCCTCGGGTATCTGCTCGCCTCGCCCGCCGTCCGGCTCGTCGGCATCGGGACGGTGAGCGGCAATCTGGCCTCGGCCCCCGCAGCGCGCAACACCCTCGACCTCCTGGCTCTGGCCGGCCAGCCGGATGTGCCGGTCGCGATCGGCGCCCACGACCACATCAGTCACGGCTTCGGCGGCGGTGCGCCGCACGTGCACGGCGCGAACGGGATCGGCGATGTCGAGCTGCCGCGCAGCACCCGCGAGCCGCGCGACGGCCACGCTGTCGACTTGCTGCTCGAGCTCTCGCACGAGTACGCGGGCGACCTCGAAATCGTCGCGATCGGCCCACTGACGAACCTCGCGCTGGCTTTGCAGGCCGACCCGACCCTGACCCAACGCATCCGGTCCGTCACGATCATGGGCGGCGCGGGGGTCGCCGCGGGCAACATCACCGCGGTCGCCGAGGCCAACATCGGCAACGACCCCGAGGCAGCGGCCGAGGTGTTCGCCGCGGACTGGGACGTCACCCTCGTGCCGCTCGATGTGACGATGGAGCACACCCTGGAAGAGGCCGACCGCGACGCCTTCCTCGCGGCGGCGGCACCCTTCCCCCGCGCCCTCGGTCAGATCCTCGACCACTATTTCGACTTCTACGAACCCACCTACGGGCGACGGATGTGCGCACTGCACGACCCGCTCGCTGCCGCACTCGCCGTGGGCGATGTCACGGCGACCCGTGCTCCGCTCGTGCCGATCACGGTCGACACGAGCGATGGCCCGGGCCGCGGACAGACGATCGCCGACCTGCGCAATCAGCGCCTGGGCGATCTGCACCACGACGGGCACCGCACGCGATTCGTGCGCGAGATCGATCGGCCCCTCGGACCGCACCTGGTCGCGGTCCTGACGGAGATGACGACGCCATAAGCCCCCCTATTGTCACGCGAGCGATTCACTCCGAGAGGCTCACCTGGCAGTAGTTGCGCCCCGCGCTGTAAACCCCGAGTACTGCCAGGTGAGTGGACCCGACGGGCTCAGCCGAGGGGCCGAGCCGCCGTATCCGCCGCCCGTGCGCTCGCGCGGACAGCGCCGATACTCGCGATGATCACGAGCGCGATGCCCGCCAGTTCGATTGCCGTGAGCATCTGGCCGAGCAGGATCCAGCCCGCAAGCGTCGCAATGGCGGGGGCGAGACTCATAAGGATGGCGAACCCGGATGCGGGCAGCCGACGCAACGCGGTGAGCTCCAGCGCGTACGGAATGGCCGATGAGAGCACCGCGACGGCGGCCCCGAGTCCGAGCGTGACGGGACTGAGCAGGGCCGCGCCGGCGTCCGCGATCCCGAACGGAAGCGCGACGACCGCGCCGATTCCCATCGCGATGGCCAGCCCGTCGAGCTGCGAGAATTCGCGTCCGACTCGCGCCGACGACAGGATGTATCCGGCCCAGCATGCCGCAGCGGCGAGCGCGAACAACACACCGAGCAGGTCGAGGTCATCCCAGCCGCCGCCCGCCAAGAGCACGACGCCCGCGAGCGCCACGACGGCCCAGAGCCAGGCCGACACCCGGCGCGCGACGATGACCGACAGCGCGAGAGGTCCGAGGACCTCGATCGTCACGGTCACGCCGAGCGGCAGTCGCTCGAGCGCCAGGTAGAAGAAGCCATTCATCAGCGCGAGCACGAGCCCGAAGGCGACGACGGAGCGCCACGCGCCACAACTCCGCCCCCGGAGCGACGGCCGCGCGATCGCGAGGAGCAGGATCGCCGAGAAAACCAGGCGCAGCATGACCATGCCGAGTGGTCCGGCAGTGGGAAAGAGCAGCACGGCGAGCGACGCGCCCAGCTCTTGGCACGCCAGGCCGCCGACGACGAGCGCCACGGCGCCGGGGCGGCCGAGGGGCGCCCGAGTCACCGGCAGATGTTCGTCTGGTTGATCGAGTCGTGGTACTGCTGCGCGGTCCAGGGCAGCCCGAACTCGGGTGCCGTCGCGCCAGACGCGGCCGGCGCCTTCGAAGCGATCGCGGCCAGCTCGAACGCGAGATCCCCGATGACCTGGGCCGAGGCGGTCGAGTTGTTGAGCACGACGACGACGGTCATTCCGGTGTCGGGATCCGCGAACGCGGCCGTGAGGTAGCCGGGTAGGCCGCCGTACTGGCCGACGAGCGAACCCGCCTGGAGCGCTCCGCCTGTCGCCGTGAACCACGCCGGCGCTCCCGCGTACACGGGCAGCGGCGCGGACCAGCGGCCTTCGGCGGATTCCGGCGCGAGCGCTCCGACGGCCGTCGCCTGCGCGTAGCGGCCGAGATCGGTCACCGTCGACACGACCCCCGAATCCGTGAAGCCCACGGACGCCGACAGGGTCGAGACATCCAGCGGCGCATCGCACGCGAGCGATCCGTCGGCGTTCGAGAGGATGCGATAGCCGTGCAGCGGATCGGTACCCGGGAGGGCCGCCCGCGCGCCCGGCAGTGTCGTGTTCTCGAGGGCGAGGGGCGTGAAGATGTAGCGGTCGTAGAGCTCGGCTGCCTTCTGCCCAGACGCCCGCTCGAGCGCCATCCCGAGCAGCACGTAGCCGGAGTCCGAGTCGCGATACTCCGTACCGACCGCGGACCGCGGTTGGCCGACGCCGAACGACGCGATCTCGAGCGGATGCCACATCCGCGCCGGGTTCGTGACCCACGATCCGCCGACCACCGGCTCGTAGGCTCCGATGCCGCCCGTGCCATTGCACAGATCGAGCAGCGTCACGCCCTCGAGCGAGGGGACGCCCTGAACGTAGTCGACAACGGAATCGTCGAGGGCGACGAGCCCGTCGTCGACCATCGCGTAGAGCACGTCGCACGTCATCATGCGGGTCACGTCGCCCGCTCGGAAGGTCATGTCGGACGTGAGCGCGGCCCCCGTCGCATCCGTCCCGATCGCCGAGACCCAGCTGCCGCTCCACGGCGACCACACCCCGGCGATGGCGCCCGTGGACGCGGTGGCGGCCATCGCACTGCGGACAGCCTCGTCCAGCTGAGCGACGACGTCATCCGCGAGGGCAGCCTCTGCCTGCGCCGGAAGATCAACCTCTTGGGGGCCGTCTGCGGCACATCCCGCGAGGCCCAGAGTCACCGCCAACAGCGCCGCTGTCCCAACGAGGGCACGCCGGCGCGTCCATCGTGCGGCCATGCTCACCTCCGGCGTCGTCCCCAGAAGTTTATGGGTTCGATGTCACGGTTCCATCACGCCCGGCCGTCCTAAGCTGTGCAGATGCCGCATGCTTTCGACGACACCACCGTTTCGGCGGTGCTGCACCACATGAACAGCGAACACAACGACGACAACCTTCTGATCGCACGCGCCTTCGGCCACCCGGCGGCGGTCGGCGCCGTCATGACCGGTTTCGACGGCGATGGCGCCGAGTGGAGTGTCACGGATGCTGCGGGCACTTCTGAGTCGTTGCGCGTGCCGTGGCCGGGCGCCCCGATCAGCGAACGTCCCGAGGTGCGCCGCGAGGTCGTCGCCCTCTACGACGCGGCCTGCGCAGAACTCGGAATCGAACCTCGGCCCCACGCGTAAATTTACTTAGGGCATCCTAAATTCGCCCGCTATGCTGTCTGCATGTCGAACGTCGTTCCGTTCTCCACCCTGCTCCGTCAGCGCTCGAGCGGCGCCCACTCCGCGAGCGAGGGCGAGGGTTTCATGTCCGGGCTGCTCAAGGGCGAGGGCACGCGAGACGACTACGTCTCGCTCGTCGCGCAGCACTACTTCATCTACCGCGCCCTCGAGGCGGCCGCGGACCGGATGTCGTCAGATCCCGTCGCGGCTCCCTTCATCACCGAGCGTCTGACGCGGTTGCCGGCGCTCGAGGCGGACCTGGAGTTCCTGATCGGACCCGACTGGGCCGACAGCATCCGTCCGCTCCCCACCACCGAGCGCTACGTCGCTCGCATCGAAGAGGTCGGGCAACCTGGCCGGGCGGCTTCATCGCGCACCACTACACGCGCTACCTCGGTGACCTCTCCGGCGGCATCTTCATCGGACGCATCATGCAGCGCCGCTTCGGGTTCGAGACCAACGGCGTCGGCTTCTACGTCTTCGACGACATCGCTGACCCCCGGGCGTTCAAGGACGTCTACCGCGAGCAACTGGACGCCGTGCCGTGGGACGACGAAGAACGTGAGCGCGTCGTCGACGAGGTGCTGCGGGCTTATCAGTTCAACACCGATCTGTTCCAGGACCTCGAGCGCGCCCGCGCCGAGGCATCCGTCGCCTGAGCCGTCGGCGCTCTGACGGGTCCCGCGCCGAGGTCAGCGTCGGACGGAGCGCATGAAGCGTTCGACGTCCGGATCGACGCGGATGTCGCTCGGTCGAAGCGGGCGTGAGAGGTAGAGTCCCTCGAGCGACGTCAGCCGGCTGAGCGCGACGTACGTCTGACCCGGCGCGAATGCCCCCTGGCCCAGGTCGATGACGGCTCGTTCGTACGTCTTGCCCTGGGACTTGTGAATGGTGACGGCCCACGCCAGTCGCAACGGAAACTGGTGGAACTCGGCGACGATCTCGCGCGAGATGCGTTTGGTCAGCGGCGAGTAGTTGTATCGGTACTTCTCCCACACCGCCGGCTCGACGTCGTGTTCGCGACCATCCACCTCGACCCGCACGGTTCCGCCCGTGATGCGCGTCACCGTGCCGATCGTGCCGTTCACCCAGCGGGGCGCCTCGCCGAACGAGGCGATGTCGTTGCGGAGGAACATGACCTGTGCACCGACCTTGATCTGCAGTTCGACGTCCGCGGGATAGGCGCCCTCGCCACGACCGAAGTCCCCCGTGATCTCTGCCATCGCGGTCTGCGATCGCCCGGGCAACGCCTCGAGGTGCTTGCGATTGATCGCCGAAACGCGGTCGTTGCGCGTCGCGAGAGTGATGGTCGGGGCCTCGGATGCCTCCGGCGCGGGGGGCGTTCGAGCACCCATGTCGTTCAGCACGCCCGCGATGTCTGCCGTGACGCGGCCGTAGCGCACCGCATTCAGCATCGCCTTGAACGCGGCGTCGGACTGGCGATGGATGTCGACGAGCTCGTGCACATTGAGCTCCGACCCGTATCGACCGAGTTCGCCGAAGCCGGCGAGCGCGGTGCCGCCGCCACTACCACTGCCGCTGCCGGCGTCCGCACCGGCCCACACATGCGCGTCGAAGAACCAGAACGAACGGTAGTGATCGCGGATGTACGCGAGCTCATCCCCCCGGGGCGGCACGGGCGCGAGCTGATACGGGTCACCGAACATGACGACCTGCACCCCGCCGAACGGTTCGCCGCGACGGGCCCGCGCCTGGCGCAGCGAACGGTCGATGCCGTCCATGACATCCGCGTTGACCATGGAGATCTCATCGATCACCAGAGTGTCGATCGCACCCAGGATCTTGCGTGTCGCCTCCGGCTGTTCGAGCTCTTGGTCGGCGATCAGGCCGATCGGAAGGCGGAAGAGCGAGTGGATCGTCTGTCCCTCGACGTTCAGCGCGGCCACGCCCGTCGGTGCGCAGACCGCGATCTGCTTGGCCGTGTTCGCGGCGAAATGTTGCAACAGCGTCGACTTGCCGGTTCCCGCGCGACCGGTGACGAAGACGTGGTCGTTCGTGTCTTCAATGCGACGGAACAACGCATCCTGTTCTGTGGACAGTAGCGGCGTGGTCACTGCAACATGCTATTCGCGCCGCGGCACTCCCCCACCCGGCCCGGCCGGGTCCGTGAAGACCGCCGCATAAACTGGCCAGGTGGACGAGGGGGCTGGAGACACGCGCGCGCAGGACGCGGCGGACGTCGGCGCGCCGGTTGGAGCCGACACACGCTCGCGACGCGATGCGAAGCGTCCGCAGCGCGGGCGGCGGCGCACGAGCCTCTCCACCGATCTCACGATCCTCGCGATCATCGGGGTTCTGCTGATCGCGGCGCTCGGCGCGGGCTGGGCCACCCTCTACCAACAGTTTTGGGGCCCGAGCGCCTTCGTCGAGCGCTACGTCGGCCTGATCGCGGCGGGACGGGCCGCCGATGCTCTCGAAGTTCCGGGAGTCGCGGTCGATGCTACGCATCTTGCCGACGCGGGCCTGCCCGAGACGGCGTCGGACGCCCTGCTGCGGCGAGCCGCCCTCAGCGCGCTCAGCGATTTCCATCGCCTCGGTGAGCGTGTCGTCGACGGCGGTGTCGAGGTCACCATCGGTTTCCGCGCCGGCGGCAACGAGGGCACGTCGACATTCACCGTCGAGCAGGACGGATGGACGGGCATCCTGCCGTCGTGGAGATTCACCGAAACTCCCCTCTCGGTGATCGACGTCACCGTGCGGGGGTCGATGGCTTTCGACGTCAACGGATTCACGATCGACAAGAGGCAGGTCTCCCCCCTCGGAGTGGACGCGCCCCCGCTCGATCCCGTCGCGCTCTTGGTGTTCTCGCCCGGCCTCTACCGGGTCTCGGTCGACACCGCGATCGCCGAGACGACCGGCGCCGATGTACTTGCCGACGCACCGCTCGCCCGCGTTCCGCTCGAGATTCAGGCCGAACCGACGGCGGAGTTCGTGAGCGTCGTGCAGGAGCGCGTGGGTTCTTTCCTGGACGACTGCGCCACGCAGCAGGTGCTGCAGCCCACCGCGTGCCCCTTCGGCTTCGTGGTGCAAAACCGCATCGCCAACCTGCCCACGTGGTCGATCGCCACCTACCCGACCGTCACGCTCGTACCGGACGGCGCGGGCTGGGCCATGCCGCCGGCGGAGGCCGTAGCGCATATCAGCGTCGACATCCGATCGCTGTTCGACGGATCGGTGCGAACGGTGGAAGAGGACGTCCCCTTCGGTCTCGACGCCGAGATCACCGTCCTGCCCGACGGTTCGGCGTCTATTCTCGTGGGATCGCCGGAGGGGTAGTGACCTTCGCGCCGCGGGCAGGATCACCTCGCGCATCCTGGTCGGCGAGTGCGGCCAGTCGCGCGTTGTAGGCTTCCAGTTCGTCGTCGCCGACCCGGTCGACGTGACGATCGCGTCGGCGCTGGGCCCGGTCGTCGTTCCGGCTCCACTGGATCGCCACGGCGATGGCGAGGATCAGGGTCGGGATCTCACCGACCGACCAGGCGACGCCTCCGCCGATGTACTGATCCTCGAGCGGCGACACGCCCCAGGTCCGACCCATCGACCCGAACCAGTCGGCGACCATCAGGCCGGACTGCATCATGATCGAGATGCCGAAGAAGGCGTGCATCGCCATGACGCCGATCAGCAGGATCAGCCGGAACGGGTACGGCAACCGGTAGGGAACCGGATCGATGCCGATCAGCGACTGGACGAAAAGGTACCCCGTGATCACGAAGTGGGCGATCATCCAGAGGTGGCCGAGGTGGTCGTTCAGCGCCCAACGGAAGATGTCGGTGTAGTAGAACACCCAGAGCGAGCCGATGAACAGCGCCGCCGCGACCAGAGGGTTGGTGAGCACCCGCGCCACGGGCGTGTGCACCGTCCATAGGATCCACTCCCGGCCGCCGCGCGTTCCGTCATCCCTCTTGCGGATCGCCCGCGCCGCGAGCGTAACCGGCGCCCCCGGCACGAGCAGGAGGGGGATCGCCATGGTCAGCAGCATGTGCCCGACCATGTGGATGCTGAAGAGGTAGTTCTCGTAGGCGGCGACCGGGCCGCCTACGACCCAGAACAGCAGCAGGATGCCCGCGCACCAGCTGATCGTGCGGTAGATCGGCCACGCATCGCCGCGGCGGTGCAGACGGATGACGCCCGCGATGTAGAAGAAGATCGCGAAGCCGCACACCAAAACCCACAGGAGGTCGATGTCCCACACGGTAAACCACTGGGTCAGGCCGAGTTCGGGCGGAAGGCGTGAGCCCGTCAGGGTCTCTGCGGGGGTGGGATCGGTGATCGGGATGTCTCCGATCGGCGGTGCCGTTCGCGCGAGCGCCGCCGCGGCACCGCTCGCGATTCCCATGAAAGCCAGCTCGAGGGCGATCAGGCCCCAGAAGGTTCGTGCTGCGGCCGTCTCGCCCATCCGTGCGATGAGCCGGCGGCGGTAGCGGGCACCGAGCAGGCCGATGGCCAGCAGCGCCACGACCTTCACGACGATGATGACGCCATAGGCCGAGAGCAGCGCATCCCACGAGCCCAAGCCGAGTGCCGCGCGTGCGTAGCCGGAGAGGGCGACGACGACGAAGGCGACGAGCGCGATGGTCGAGTAGCGCGGCAGCACGTGCGCCATTCGTTGCGGCGTGGATGACGCCCGCAGCACGACCAGCAACACCAGTCCGCCGAGCCACACGGCGGCCCCGACGATGTGGAGCGCGAGGCTCGTCACCGCGGCGGTGTGGCTGGCCGCGGCCCCGTCGTGGCTGGTCGTCGCCATCGGCACGACAGCCGCGAGGCCGAGGATGCCCACGAGCAGCGTCGAGGTCCACGAGCGCACCGCGAACGCGAGAACCGTCATCACGGCTCCAGCCAGCGTCGTGATGAGCCACGCGCGGCCGACATCCAGGTCGAGCAGGAAGCGGCCTAGCTGTTGGCCGAAGACGGCGTCCGCGCTGGGTGTCGCGTTGAAGGCGTTGAGGAACGTCAGGTAGCCCGTCGCGCCGGCCGCGATCGTGAAGACGGCGGCGCCCACGGACGCCACATCGAGAGCGGTGTCGAATTCGGTGTCACCGGCGCGGAGCGCGAAGAGGGCGAGCACGAGCGACCCGGCCATCGCGGCGGCACCGAGGTTGACGCCGAGATTGGCGATCGGAAGACCCCAGCGCACGACGGGACCGGGATCCCCCACGAGAAGAGCATCCGCTCCCCCGCCGTAGGCGAGCGCCACGACGGCGGCGGTAAGGGCGGTGACCACGAGGATCATAGGCCCGGCTACGCGCAGGGTTCGGGGGCTCACCCACCCAGCCTAGGCGGACGGTGTGCACGCCCGGCCCCGCCCGGCAAAGACAGAGGGAGGATGCCGCGCGTGCGGCATCCTCCCTCTCGGAACCTCTGACTACTTCGCTGCAGCCTTGAGCTTCGAGCCCGCGGTGACCTTGACGCGCTTGCCAGCGGCGATCTTGATCTCGGCGCCCGTCTGCGGGTTACGGCCCGTGCGAGCGGCCGTGTCGACCTGCTCGAACGCGAGCCAGCCCGGGATCGAGACCTTGGTGCCCTTGGCAACGGCCTCGGCAACGGTCGTGAACAGACCGTCGACGACGCGCGAAACCGTGGCCTGGCTCTCACCGGTGGCGCTGGCGATGCTCGCAACGAGCTCGGTCTTGGTGATGGACTTGTCAGCCATGGGGTTACCCTCCAGCGGCGGCCGAAGCGCCGCCTCATGTAAACGTGACCGGACCGTTCAGCCCGGCTGGTCGATCGACCGCGTCGAATCTACCCCGCGAACCGCCGCCCGCCGCGTATTTCCGCGGCTTTCCGCGGGTTTCTGTCCAACTTCGAGGCATTTTCGGTGCTCGAGTGACGGATGTGACTCGTGTGGCGCCCTTCCCGCGCCCCTCGCGCACGGCCTGCGCACCGTCCGCTCTCCGTTTCGCTCGGCCCAATGGACCCGCTCGCCTGGCAGTAGGTGTCGGTGCTGAGCACCCAGGCCCGCATCTACTGCCAGGTGAGCCGTCCGGCCGGGGACGACGCGGGCGCACGCGAAAGGGCGGGGATTCCGAAGAATCCCCGCCCTTTCGGCGGATGCGGGTGGTTACCAGCTCGACTTGGTCACGCCGGGCAGCTCGCCACGGTGGGCCATGTCGCGGAAACGCACACGCGAGATGCCGAACTTCGTCAGCACACCACGGGGGCGGCCGTCGATGACGTCGCGCGAACGCACGCGCACGGGCGACGCGTTGCGGGGCAGCTTCTGCAGACCCAGGCGGGCCTCTTCGCGCTGCTCGTCGGTCGAGGTCGGGTCGACCAGGGCCTTCTTCAGCTCGGCGCGACGCGAGGCGTAGCGCTCGACGATGACCTTGCGCTGCTCGTTGCGAGCAATCTTGCTCTTCTTCGCCATGTTTAGCGCTCCTCGCGGAATTCGACGTGCTTGCGCACAACGGGGTCGTACTTCTTCAGCACGATGCGGTCGGGGTTGTTGCGGCGGTTCTTGCGCGTCACGTAGGTGTATCCCGTGCCGGCGGTCGAACGCAGCTTGATGATCGGACGTACGTCCTGAGCCTTCTTCGCCATTAGAGCTTCACACCCTTCGCGATGAGGTCCTTGACGACGGACTCAATGCCCCGCGCGTCGATGACCTTGATGCCCTTGGCCGAAACGTTGAGCTTGATGTTGCGGCCCAGCGACGGAACAAAGTACGTCTTCTTCTGCACGTTCGGGTCGAAGCGACGCTTCGTCCGGCGGTGCGAGTGGCTGATCGAGTGACCGAAGCCGGGAACGGCTCCTGTCACCTGGCACACTGCTGCCATAGTGATTTCTCCTTCAATACCGTGAGACCGGACGGTCTCACCCAAGATCCCTTGTCTGCGCCCACGCCCGAGGGAACCGTTTCCGGCTCGAAAGGGATGAATGGGCACGAACTGCGCACGGGAAAGCGCGCAGACAAACAATGATCCTAGCACGGCGTGTCTGCGGGCCCAGCCTGACGGGCGCGGTAGGCGTCAGGTCTCGACGGCGCCGCGCCCGGGACGGAACACCGAAACGGTCGGATCGCCGGTGATCCAGAACCGCCACGGGAAGACGCTCGTGCCCGCGACACCGGCCACGCCGACCCGGGGACCGCGCGACACGTCGCGCACCGGTTCGCGCGCCAGGTCGAGGCGGGCGACGGCCCCGGCCCGCTCGGGTGGCCAGGGCGCCACCCCGGCGATCGCGTCGATACCGTCATGGATCGGATGCCGGAGGCCCAGCGCCTGACCGAGACGCCCGGGTCCGCGTGCGAGATCCCGAGGGAGTCGGGCAGCCGGCCGGCGCACAGCCGCGACATCCGCTCCCTCGATGATCTCTCCCGCGCGCAACAGCAACCCGCCCGCCACGCCCGCGGGCCCGGCGACGACGTTGACACAGGAGTGGATGCCATGGCTGAGGTAGACGTAGAGGTGCCCGGGTTCGCCCCACATTGTGGCGTTCCGCGGGGTTTGTCCCATGCGCGCATGCGAACCGGGGTCGCTGACATCCCCGGTCCCGAGGCCGTGATAGGCCTCGACCTCGGTGATGCGGACGCAGACGCGCTGCCCGTCGACCAGCGTGGTGAGCCGGGCGCCGAGCAAGCGGGGCGCGACGACGAGGGCGGTCTCGAGCAGATCCTCCCGCGTCGCCGGGCGGTAGTCGGTCATCCGATCGTGACTCATCCGATCGTGACTCATCCGATCGTGACTCATCCGATCGTGACGGAGCACCACGAGATATCGGTGCCCTCGATGACCGTGACTTCCTCCCCCGTTCGCACGTCGACGATGTGCGTCTCGAGCCGTGACGGAAGCGGGCGGGCGTAGGTGTCGTACGGGTTGTCGGCGAGATCGGGCGAGACGATCACCGCGACGTGGCTCCCGCTCGGCGAGGCGCACGTCTGCATGACCGCGTCGCCGCCGTCCTCCAGCCCGAACACCGGCTCGAATATTCCGGCCTCATCGACCAGACCGACGGCCTGTGATTCCGGGTACCCGTCCTCGCCCATCTGGGTGAAGGTGCGCAGGCTCTTGCCCTGCACGGTGGGCACGACGGGTCCGGGGATTCCGAGCGCGTCGAGCTCGGCCGATTGCGGGAGGGGCGTTTCGCTCAGGTCGGTCAGATCGATCAGCACCGTGCCGTCGGACTGCTCCGCGATCACGCGGCCACTCCCCCGCTCGATGCCCGACAGCCCGAGGGCACCGCCCAACAGAACGGGCTCCGCGTCCGGCCGAGAGGTGTCGACGAGGCGCAACTGGCCATCGAAGGTCAGCACCACGAGCGACGAGGTCTGCGGCACGAACAGGAAGTCCACCACCCGCGGATCCGCGCCGACCTCGATGCGCTGCGGCTCGGCGTCGGGGTCACCGAGCCGCGAGACGTACAGCGCGGACTCGATCCCCGAGGTCGCCGAGATGTCCAGGTCGGTATAGGTGTACCCCACGAGCCCGTCGTGGTCGGCCATCTGCAGGCCCGCGATCGTGCCCTCGCCGGGCACGACCAACGGCGTGGGGTCGGACCCGTCGAGCGCCATGCCCGTGAGCGACGCCGCACCCGAACCATCCGTCGTCTCGACGACCAGGCCGTCGCGGGAAGCCCGGTAGTCCTCGATCTGCGGGTGCGTGAAAACGGGGACCGCCTGATCGCCGGTGAGGTTCGTGAGGAACACCGCATCGTCGTCGCCGTCGCGCCGCTGCAGCACGTAGATCGGCGGTGTGCCCGTCTCGAAGTCGTGCGAGATGGTCGCGGTGGGGCCCCCCGAGGCGCTTTCGACGCCCTCGACCGAAACCGTGTAATCGGTCGCGGCATCGAGCGGATAGGTGAACTGAACGGCGACGTTGCGGCCGGATGCCTCGATCGTGAACGGGGCGGCCGGTTCGATCGTGACCTGCGAAGGGTCGATCGGAGCCAAGGGCTGATTGGTGGTGAACACGAGTCGCTGCCCCGCGGCCTCGGCCACCGAGAGAGCGTCGATTGCGACCGTACTGACGCGAGGCCCCTGCGTCAGGCTGTAGGCCGCGCCGCCCGCGCCCACCACGACGAGCGCGGCGATCACGACGGCGAGCGAACGTGTGAACGAGGAGCGTGCGCGGCGGTGTTCACGATCCCGGCGAGCGGCACCCCGCGTCTGATCCCGTGTGGCGCGGACAGAACGGGGGGCGTCAGTACCCATACGGATCCCCGGGCTCATCGATCGCCGTCACGCTCGCGGGCTGCAGCACGAGCGCGCCCCCGTCGTCTCGCACGAATTCACCCTCGACCTCGACCCATTGGCCGGGAGACAGGTCCTCGCCGCCCGCGAGCTCCGCGACCGGAACGTTGGCGGCCTGCGCGTCGATCACGCAGTGCACGATGACGAGGCGGGTCAGGGCGAACCCGTCGCTGTCGCCATCGGGACCGACGAAGCCGGTGAGCGTGGCCTTCTCACCGACGAACCGTGCCGGGTCGGTCGTCGTCGACAGCAGCGACGCCCATTCGGCGATGCCGAAAGCGGAGGTGTCGTCGGATGTCGCGAGCGCGAGCGTCGCCGAGGTCGACAAGACGGGCGGTGCGCCGCTCGAGCGGGCGAGCGCGAGTTCGGCGGAGAGGGATGCCGGGGGCATGACGACGGCGAGCACCACGAGACCGGAGGCCAGCACCGCACCGACGCCGGTCGCGATGAGCGCGACCGGGCGCGCTCCGGCATCCTCGCCGGCGGAACGGGCACCCTGGCGGACGGAACGGGCACCCTCGCGGGTGGAAAGGACGGCACGGCGAGCCCAGGCGCGGCGAGGCATCCATCGCTCGATCAAACCCGGGGGCACCCATACCTGCACGACGACCGACAGCAGAACGCCCAGGATGATGAACGGCAGGGACTCGATCAGCACCGACAGGGCGAGCGTGAAGCCGTCCTGCGCGCGGCTTGGCAGGGCACTCGGGAAGAGCTGCGGCGCCCACGCGTCGATCGCGAACAACGCCGCGATCGTGGCCAGGCCGATCGCGGTCCCGATCAGGGCGGCGCGACGCGGTCGACCGACAGTCGGTACCCCCGCGAGGTGGGTGTGCCCGTGACCGCGCGTCTCGCTACTGCGCGTCACGCTCGCTCGCACGCGCGACCGTGCAGGCCGCGCACAAACCGAAGATGTCGACGATATGCGCCGCCTCCGTGAATCCGTTCTGTGCGGCGGTGCGATGCGCCCATTCTTCGACGTCGCTGCCCTCGATCTCGACCGTCAGGCCGCACGAACGACAGATCAGGTGATGGTGATGACCGGGCGATTGACAGGCACGGTAGAGGCTCTCGCCCTCGGGGCTCTGCAGGCTGTCGGCATCACCCTCGGCCGCGAGGTCGGCGAGCGCACGGTAGACCGTCGCGAGGCCGATGCCCGTGCCCTCGTCGCGCAGCAGTGCGTGCAGGGATTGCGCGCTGACGAAGCCCGGGGATTCGTCCAGGGCGTCGCGCACGCGTTCGCGCTGCCAGGTGTTGCGCTTGGCCATTCGAGAAGTCTAGGCGCGTGCCGGCTTGGAGGTTCCCGAACGCGGCGCCCGAGTGACCCTCTCCCGGCGACGTCCGACGAGTCGACAGACGACGTAGATCGCGAACGAGATCGTGGTGATGTACGGACTCACGGGGAGCGTTCCGGCGATCGCGAGAAGGATGCCGCCGACCGCCGAGACGAAACCGAAGGTCGCGGCCAGGAGGGGAACGGATAGAGGGCCCGACGCGATGCGCATGGCCGCGGCCGCGGGGGTCACGAGCAGGGCCATGACCAGCAGGGCACCGATGATGTGCACGCTGACGGCGACGATCAGGCCGAGCAGCAGCATGAACAGCAGCGAGACAGCGGTCGTCGGCACCCCGCGCGCCGCGGCCGACTGCGGGTCGAGCGAGTCGAAGCGCAGCGGACGCCAGATGAGCACGATTCCGGCGAGGACCACCAGGCTGATGCCGATCAACAGGCTCAGCTGCCCCGACTGCACGGAGACGATCTGACCCGTCAGCAGGCTGAACCTCGTCGCGCTCCGGCCGCTGTAGAGCGAGAGGAACAGGATGCCCAGCCCCAGCCCGAAGGGCATCAGCACCCCGATGATCGAGTTGCGGTCGCGTGCACGGGCGCCCAGCCATCCGATCAATCCCGCCGCGATGAGCGAACCGAAAATCGAGCCGAGCACGACGTCCGCACCGATCAGGAGAGCTGCGGCGGCCCCGGCGAAGGAGAGTTCGCTGATGCCGTGGACGGCGAAGGCCATGTCGCGCTGCATGATGAAGACGCCGGCCAGGCCACCGACGAGCCCCAGCACCGCGCCCGCGATGACCGAGTTCGATACGAGCGCGAGGATGTCGCCATAGTCCGCGAGGCCGCCGAACATGGCCTCCCAGACGTCTGTCCAGTTCACGACTCGTCCTCGTCGTGGTGGTGATGGTGGGAATCACCGGCATCGGGCGCGCCGACGACCACGACCCGATCCCCCGCCCGGAGGACATAGACCTCGGTGCCGTAGAGATCAGACAGAACGCCGGAGTCCATCACCTCTTCGGGGGTTCCCAGGGTGAAGCGCCCGCCGGCCAGGTAGAGGATGCGGTCGACGTGACGCAGCACCGGGTTGATGTCGTGGGTGACAAAGAGCACCGCCGCGCCCGTCTCGCGTCGATGCCGATCGATCAGCGACGTCACGGCCTGCTGATTCGCCAGGTCGAGGCTCGTCAGCGGTTCGTCGCAGAGCAACAGTTGGGGTTCGTCGGCGAGCGCCTGACCCGCCCGCAGACGCTGCTGCTCGCCACCGGAGAGCTCCCCGACGGGACGGTCCGCAAAACCCGTCGCACCGACCGCCCGGATCAGCTCGTCGACGCGTGCCCGGTCGGCTTTGCGCGGGACCGGGAGCCCGAACCGGTGCCCGTTGACGCCGAGCGCAACGAGGTCTCGGCCCCGCAACGCCGCGTCACGGGCGAGCGGACGCTGCTGAGGGATGTAGCCGATGCGCCGATTACCCGGTCGGCGCACGCGCTCACCCAGGGCGGTGATCGTGCCCTCGCTCAGACGATCGAGCCCGAGAATGGCGCGCAACAGGGTCGTCTTGCCCGAGCCACTCGGCCCCAGAACGGCGATGAACTCCCCCGCGTACACGTCGAGGTTCAGGCCTGACCACAGCTCTCGGTCGCCCCGTCGGAGCGCCGCATTCTCGATGAGGAGAGGAGGGGCAGCATTCACCCCGCGAGGCCGCCCGATAGGGCTTCGACGTTCTGCTGCATCCACGAGATGTAAGTGCTGGCCCTCCGGGAGCGTTTCGGAGAACTCCAGGACGGGGATGCTCTGAGCTTCGGCAGCGTCGATGACCTGGGTGGTCTCCGCTCCGCCTGTCTGGGAGTTCGCGATCACGATGCGCACGCTGCCCGATTCGACCAGGTCGAGCGATTCGAGGAGTGTTGCGGGCGGGACGTCCTGGCCCTCTTCGACGGCCTCGCTGAAGGCCTCGGGCGTCACGTTCACCGAGCCCGGCAGCGGTGACCAGGTACACGGGGACGGGCTCGGTGACGAAGACCTGGGCGCCGGCGCCGGATGCCTCGATCTCGCCGAGCGACGTCTCGAGACCGCCGATCTGCTCGACGAATGCGGCCGCGTTGATCTCGAACGTCGCGGCGCTCTCGGGGTCGAGTTCGCTCAGTTCTTCGGCGATCGCCTCGGCGACGTGCTCGATCGTGTGCGGGTCGTACCAGACGGGCTCGTTGAAGCCTACGATGTCGTCGTGCCCGGCGTGCTCCTCATCGGAGTGCTCGTCCTCGGCGTGCTCGTCCTCCGGTGCTCGTCCTCGGCGTGCTCGTCCTCCGGCCAGTGGTGGGAGAACTCGGCGGCGGTGATCACCGTGCGCCGAGGCGTCGCTGGACTCGACGAGCGACTCCATGAACGAGTCGTACCCCCACCGTTCTCGATGATCAGGTCGGCGCGCAAACCGCGGCTGCGTTCCCCGCGGTCGCCTCGAACGGGTGCGGATCCTGGCGGTGGAGGTGATGATCGACGTCACGTCGACCGCATCCCCCCCGATCTCCTCGACGATCTGGCCGTAGACGTTCGTCGACGCGACGACCTGAAGGCGGCCGTCCCCCGCGGACTCACCGCCGGGGGTCGCACCGCGCATCCGGCAAGGACGAGCGCCGAGGCGGCCGAGAGGGCGATGATCGGAAGAAGACGACGTGTCGGGTTCACCCCGTCAGCGTAACCCGCATGATTATCATTATCAAAATGGCTCGATCGCCGTGACCTCTCACCGAAGCGCGGCGGCGTGCTCGGACGGCGACATCGCCTCGACCAGCGCCTGGGCCGTGATCTCGTCCACCACCAGGTCCGTCACCGCCCGCGAACGGAGCGCGGCGAGCAGCGGGGCGGCCTTGTTGTCACCCGCCACGGCGCACGCCCGCCGGGGCACCGCCTGCAGTTCCGCGGGCGTCGGCCCGGTCGCTCGTCTGTTGAGATCGAGATCCTCATAGGTGCCGTCGGCGCGCAGAAAAACGGTCAGACGTCGCCGACGACGCCATCCCGGGTGAGTGCGCGGATATCGTCCTGCTCGAGATAGCCCGCGGAGTACACATGACTGGGAACCTCCCCGGTCAGGGCGCCCACGCCGAACAGAGCGATATCGGCGGTGCGCTGTCGATCCAGCACGCGGGCGACCGACCGCTCACGCCACATCGCCTGGCGCGTCTCGGCGTAATCGAAGAACGCGGGCACGGGAAAGAGGTGCAGACGCGCATCGAAAGCTTCCCCGAATCGCACCATCATCTCGCCCGCGAACTCCACGCCGTACGTCCGCGTGTTCGCCGACCCGTTCAGTTGCACCACCGCGCTCCCCCGCGTCGGCTTCTTCGCGAGATGCCGCGTGATGGCGGCCATCGTCGTTCCCCATGCCACGCCCATGGTCATGCCCGAGTCGAACCAGCCACCGATCAGTCGCGCGGATGTCAGGGCCACCTGCTCGAGCCGTTCGGTCGAACTCGCCGAGGCCCCCAGGGGAACGACATGGGTTGTGATGCCGAACGCATGCTGAATCCTTCGCCCTACCTCCCGGGGCTGCCGTCGGGGGCGGGCGGAGCGTGATCTCGACCAGTCCACGAGCCCGCGCTTCCTTCAGCAGGCGCGAGACGCTCGAGCGCGAGAGGTGCAGCCGGGCCGCAATGGCCTCCATCTTGAGGTCCTGCAGGTAGTACATCGAGGCGGCCGCGAGCATGTGCTCCTGTTTCTCCATGACTCCAATGTGCACATATGTGCAAGTACGACGCAAGAAGGTTCATCGCTCACCGACAGCGCCGTACGGTGGCTCCGAGGCGTGACGGTTCGCGTCCACTCTATGAATCACCAGGACACGAGAGGGTGGCCCATCTGATGCGCGAAAACCGTATGGACGGCAACACTCGACAGGCCGCGCTCCGCGGCATGAAAAACGGCTCAGCGAACGACGAGCTGGACGTGCTCGTCATCGGCGGTGGCGTCACCGGGGCCGGAATCGCGCTCGACGCGGCCAGCCGGGGCCTGCGGACCGCCGTCATCGACGGACAGGACTGGGCGTCCGGCACCTCGAGCCGCTCCAGCAAGCTGATGCACGGCGGGCTGCGATACCTGCAGATGTTGGACTTCAAACTGGTCCGCGAGGCCCTCACCGAGCGGAACCTGCTGCTCACGCGGCTCGCACCGCACCTCGTGCGCCCCGCGGCGTTCCTGTATCCCCTGAAGCGCCCGATCTGGGATCGCCTCTTCATCGGGGCCGGCATCGGCCTATATGACGCGCTTGCCTCGCTGCAACGAGCTCCGCGCCCTCTCCCCTGGCATCGCCACCTCAGCCGCTCCGCGGTGTCCCGCGCGTTCCCGAGCTTCCGCCGCGATGCGGCCGTCGGCGCGATCCAGTACTGGGACGCCACGGTCGACGACGCCCGCCTCGTCGTCACGCTCCTGCGCACGGCGGCCGGGCACGGGGCCCTCGCCGCCTCTCGCGTGCAGGCGACGGCGATGCTCACAGACGAAACCGGGCGGGTCATCGGCGCGACCCTGAAAGACCTCGAAACCGGCGAGCACTTCGATGTTCACGCCAAGACAGTGATCAGCGCCACGGGGGTATGGACCGAACGCACCCAGTCCATGGCGACATCCAGCGGCCTCAAGGTGCTCGCTTCCAAGGGCATCCACATCGTCGTCCCGAGGGACCGCATCACGGGAGACCCGGGCCTCATCCTCCAGACGGCATCGAGTGTGCTGTTCGTTATCCCCTGGTCGCGTTACTGGGTGATCGGCACGACCGACACTCCGTGGACGGAGGACCTGACGCATCCGGTGCCGACGTCCCGAGACGTGGACTACGTCCTCGCCGAAGCGAACAAGGTGCTCGTGGAGCCCCTCAGCCGAGACGACATCATCGGCACGTGGGCGGGGCTTCGACCCCTGTTGCAGCCGGGGACGAAGGCCGGGACGGCGTCCGCCAAGGTCTCACGCGAGCACACGGTGGCCTCCCCTGTGCCCGGCCTGGTCGCGATCGCGGGCGGCAAGCTCACCACCTACCGGGTGATGGCGGAGGACGCCGTCGATTTTGCCCTGGGCGCCGCGGCGAAGTCCCGGCCCTCGCGCACGACCCGGGTTCCCCTCGCCGGCGCGGCCGACGCGCCCCACTCCGCCCACGCCGCCGCGCGCGTCGGGGCTGAGTTCGGTCTCAGCAGAGCGATGCAGGATCACCTCGCGCACCGATACGGCACGGATGTCGAGGTCATTGCCGACATCTGCCGCGAGGTACCCGATGCCGCGACTCCCCTCGCGGAAGCGCCGGCCTACCTTCGCGCGGAGATCATCTTCGCGATCCGTTACGAGGGCGCTCTGCATCTCGACGACCTCCTCGATCGCCGCACGCGGATCAGCTACGAGTACGCCCACCTCGGCCTCGCCGCCACCGAAGAGGTCGCACAGGTCGCGCAGACCGAACTGGACTGGACCGACGCGGCCATGAGCCTCGAGCTCGAGGCGTACCGCGCCTCGGTCGAGGCGTACGAGTCCGCCGTGCTCGAGGCCGACGATGCGGCCGCATCGCGCACCCGCGCGGAGGCCAAGGATCTGCGTCCGCTTCCGAGCGCCTGACGCATCGGGACATTCGCGAACTGCAGCAGGGTTGCGGGGCGGCTCACATCAGTTATGAGGCGACCCTCAAGTTGCACCCGATGCCCTGTACTTGCTCCGCGGAAACACGGGGCTTAAGGCAGCCCGCCTCAACACCCATGAGTCATCCGACTTGCTCCAGTGCGGGACTGCTATCAGAAACCTGCCACTGAACCCCCGGTGCCCCCTCGCGGGCCCAGATCTGGTGAGCGCCGAGAAGCCTTCCGGATGCGGTCAGGCTACGATCTACGTGGGCGCTGGCCCACGTACACGGTCCGCTTGCCCGCGGACGGAGAGCCACTCCCTCAGGACTCCGCTCGCCAACGGCCCCTTGGTCGACGTCGTTCCTAACCTACGGCTCTCGTACTAGCCATTCCCTTGGCCGAAGACCGGGTCCAGGACGGCCGCGACGCGCACCATCTGATCGTCGAGATTCTCCTCACATACGCTCTCGAGTTGTTCCTTCTTCCGCCAGGCAGCCCACTTCGCCTGACCAACCGCACCGTACCCTTCCACGGCTGGTCCGATTGGGGCGAGCGACACGTCCCGGTAGTCTGCGACGGCTCGCGAAGCGTCGAGGAGCTGTCCGAAGTCCAATCCGGCTCCGTCGAGGGTGACGATGTCCACGTAATCGCGCCAGCGCGTGCTGCTGATGCCGCGCTCGAGGATCGTGACACCCTTCTCCGCCACCGTTGACTCCGGCGCGTATCCGACCAGGCTGATTGGGTCACCAATAACCCGGTCCAATAGGACTCGCCGTGGCGCTGGGACGATAGGGTCACCGGTGGACACGTCCCATACAACCTTCCCGACCCAGGTCGCGATCCGGACTCCGACGGTCACTCTCATCCCCGGATACTCGGCTCCGTCCCGGATCACCTGCACGTCGAGCGTGTCGAGATCGAAGGCGACCCCGTCATCGACGGACACGGCCACGATGTCAGCGACGACCACCGCGAGATGCTCGGGAGTGACGTTGGCGCCGACCGCATTGGAGTCCGCGTCCTTCGTGGGTCGCCGCACCCCGTACGCGCCCAGCAACAGTCCACCTTTCAGCACGAAGTCATCAGCGTGCGGGGTTCTGCTGAGGCGGAACAGGAAGGATTCCAGCGCGTGCCGCAGCAGATATGCGTGAACGTTCGGCGCGACACCTTTCTTGTCCGCTTCGGATCGCGCAGCGCGTTGCAGCTGTTTGTAGATGTCTGAGGCTGTCACGTCATCATGTCTAGCGCGTTCAAGATGGGCGCCTTGGCGCGTGGGAGTTGTGTCGCGATCTTTATGAGCTTCGAGGGCTTCCCACCGCGCCGCAGCCATTCCTTCAGTGCGTCGCGCGCGGTTTCGTAACCGAGCGCCCCACGCAAGCGGAACGCGTCCGCGATTGTGCGCTCAGCGCTGTACAGGCCAATCTTCTGCGTCGTTCCTGGAATCGACGTCTCGGCGCGACCGAGTTGAAACGTGCCTCGGTCGAACAGGTGCCATGTAATGGCGCCGCTGGTGGCCGGACGGCGTGAGCCGCTGGGGATAGCGACGTCCAGCGACCGGGGAATGGCATCCGTCAGTTCGTAGTGCGAGAGCGCCGAGATGAGACAGATGGTGGCGTCGGATCTGCGGGTTGCCGCTTCGATCTGGTCCCAGTCTGCGGGCGGCGCATCTGCAGGGATGTAGATGCCGCGCGCGATACGTTCCCAGCGTCCTGCTCTCGCCCCCCGGGACAGCTCGTTGCGCGCAGGACTGTCTGATGCACTGGGTGTAATCGCCTTCATCTCAAGCACCTCCGTGGTACAAAACGTATCACGGTAAGATTATCGAATAACGTTTTGTAATAACGGATGCCCGTCACAAGATCGCGCCGTTCCCGCGGGTCGCGTGCAGCGGCGCAAAGAGCAGCATGCACCCGTCCCCCCGCACAGATGTCGCGCGGCCTATCCAACTCGACGGGCCGCCGACATCAGTCGAGCAGCAGCGCGGGCTCCTCGAGCACCGAAGCGATGTCGGCGATGAACCGCGATACTCCGTCGCCATCCACGACGCGGTGATCGAAGGATCCCGAGACCGTCGTCACCCAGCGCGGGCGGACTTCGCCATCGACGACCCACGGCTTCTGGCGGATCGCACCGAGCGCGACGATCCCGACCTCACCGGGGTTGATGATCGGGGTTCCGGCATCGACGCCGAAGACGCCGATGTTCGTGATCGTGACCGTTCCCCCGCGCTGATCTTCGGGCGTCGTCTTGCCCTCGCGCGCGGTCATCGTGAGCTTCTCGAGCGCACGTGCCAATTCGCGCATATTCAGGTCCTGGGCCTCCTTGATGTTCGGGACGAGCAATCCGCGCGGTGTCGCGGCCGCAATGCCCAGGTTCACGTAATGGTGCACGCGGATCTGCGCGCCCTCGTCCGTGTCGACCCATGCCGCGTTGACCATGGGTGTGCGACGAACGGCCCAGATGACGGCGCGCGCCATGATCAGGAGCGGTGAAACCTTGACGTCCGCGAAGTCGGGGGATGTCTTCAGGCGCTTGACGAGCTCCATCGTGCGCGAGGCATCGACGTCGACCCACACCGATACATGCGGCGCGGTGTATGCGCTGCTCGTCATCGCCGTGGCTGTGGCCTTGCGCACGCCGCGTACGGGGATGGACTCCTCGCGGGAATCCGCCGGTGCTGACTTCGGGTTGGTCGGCGCGGTGGCTGCCTCGGGAACCGGAATCGTCTCTTCCCGCACGGCCCCCCACTCGGGGGTTTCGATGTTGCGGAAGACGCTCGCCTGCGACGCGTGCCGCACGACATCCTCGCGCGTCACCTCCCCCGCGTCCCCGCTGGCGGCGACATCGCTCAGATTGACGCCCAGGTCGCGAGCGAGTTTGCGGATGGGCGGCTTCGCCACGACACCGACGGATGCGGCGACGGGACGCTCCGCCGGCTTACGACGGCGCGACGTGACCGCGCCGCCCGTGCCATAACCGACGAGCACCGCGCCGCCCGTCGCCTCGCCGACCTCGGTGGGCGCGGTGCTCGGCCGTGGCGCATCGGCACCCGCCTCGCCGATCGTGATGATCGGGGCTCCGACGTTCACCGTGTCGCCCTCCCCCGCGAGCAGCTCACCCACGGTGCCGGCAAACGGCGAAGGCAGCTCGACGAGAGACTTCGCGGTCTCGATCTCGACCAGGACGTCGTTGACCTTCACCTCGTCGCCCGGCGCGACCCGCCAGCTCACGATCTCGGCCTCGGTCAAACCCTCACCGACATCGGGGAGGAGGAACGTCTGCGTGCTCATGCGGGATCCTTTCCGCGGGAACCAGGGCTCAGTATGCCAGGGCCCGGTCGACGGCCTCGAGGACGCGGTCGGCGTCGGGGAGGTATGTGCCCTCGAGCTTTGCCGGGGGGAACGGCGCGTCGAAGCCCGACACGCGCAGAACCGGCGCCTCGAGGGAGTAGAAGGCACGTTCGGTGACGGTTGCCGCGATCTCGCTGCCGAGGCTCGTGAATCCCGGCGCCTCTTGCGCATAGACCATGCGTCCCGTGGAACGCACCGAATCGAGGATCGGTGCGTAGTCCACCGGCGAGAGAGAACGCAGGTCGATCACTTCGCAGCTGACCCCCTCGGCCTCGGCGAGAGCCGCGGCCTGCAGGAGGGTCGTGACCATGGCGCCGTGCCCGACGAGGGTCACATCGGTCCCCCGCCGCACGAGACGGCTCTCGTGCAGGCCGACGGGACGCGAAGTCAGGTCGACCTCGCCCTTCTGCCAGTACTTGCTCTTCGGCTCGAGGAAGATCACGGGGTCGTCGGAGAAGATCGCGTCTTGAATCATCCAGTAGGCATCGTTCGGCGTCGACGGGCTCACCACGCGCAGGCCGGCCGTGTGCGTGAAGTACGCCTCGGGGCTCTCCTGGTGGTGCTCGATCGCGCCGATGTGTCCGCCGTAGGGGATGCGTATCACGACGGGCATGCGCAGCGCGCCCTGCATGCGGTTCGTGATCTTCGCGAGCTGCGAGGTGATCTGATCGAACGCCGGGTAGACGAATCCGTCGAACTGGATCTCGCACACCGGACGAAAGCCGCCCATCGCCAGGCCGATCGCGGTTCCGACGATTCCGGACTCGGCGAGCGGGGTGTCGATCACGCGATTCGAGCCGAACTCGGCGTGGAGTCCTTCGGTGATCCGGAAGACGCCGCCCAGCGGCCCGATGTCCTCGCCCATCATGAGCACACGGTCACTGCGCTCCATGGCTGCGCGCAGCCCGGCGTTGAGGGCCTTGCTCAGCGGCATGTTCTGGGGCGCGTTCATGCGCCACCCTCCTCGAACGAGGCTTCGTACTGCTGAACCCAGGCGAGTTGCTCCTGCATCAACGGATGCGGCTCGGTGTATACGTGCTCGAATATCGAAGCCACCGTCGGGAGCGGAAGCGTCGGCGTCCGCAAGCGAGTGTCTTCGGCAAGCGCGTGGGCCTGCTCTTCGACGTCGGCGAAAAAGGCGTCGGAGGCTCCGCGGCCCTCGAGATATGCCCGCATCCGCATGATGGGATCGCGTCCGGCCCACGTGGATTCTTCGTCGCCCGTGCGGTACTTCGTCGGGTCATCGCTCGTCGTGTGGGCGCCCATCCGGTACGTCATCGCCTCGATCGCTCGGGGGCCCAGACCCGAGCGCGCCTCGTCCAGGGCCATACGGGTGACGGCGTAGCTGGCGAGCACATCATTGCCGTCGACCTGAATGCTCGGCATTCCATACCCCGCGCCGCGATTCACCAGGGGCGTCCGAGACTGCGTCGCAACGGGCACCGAGATGGCCCATCGGTTGTTCTGCAGGAAGAAGACCTCGGGCGTCGCGTAACTCGCCGCGAAGACCATCGCCTCATGAACGTCGCCCTGGCTCGAAGCACCGTCGCCGTAGTAGACGATGACGGCCTGGTCGCGCTCGGGGTCACCCGAGCCGCTCAGCCCGTCGAGTCCGAAGCCCATCGCAACGCCCGTCGCGTGCAGTGTCTGCGAACCGAGCACCAGCGTGTAGATATTCGTGTTGCCGTTGCGGGGATCCCGCGGGTTCCAGCCGCCGTGCGAGTGCCCGCGCATGACGCGGATGATGTCGACCAGGTCGACTCCGCGGATCATGCACACGGCGTGCTCCCGGTACGAGGGGAAGACGTGATCCTGCGGGCGGGTCGCGCGGGCGGATCCCACCTGCGCCGCTTCCTGGCCAAAGCTCGGTGGCCAGAGCGCGAGTTGGCCCTGACGCTGCAGGTTGGTCGCCTCGCGGTCGAAGGCGCGGATGGCCACCATGTCGCGGTAGAAGCCCTGCAGCTCTTCTTCGGAGAGGGAATCGATCACGGCCAGGTAGGGCTCGGCCGACTCGGTCGGGGAGAACGTTCCGTCTGCGGCGAGTACGCGCACGACGTCGGGTGCTTCGAGCGGATCCACCTGCCCTACGCTAACGTCCGCGCCGGATGGGCTTCCGGGAGGTTCTGCACAACGGATGCCGCGACCCGTAGGACCTTCTCGACAGATTCCTCTTCGCCAACCGAGATTCGCACGCCCTCGCCGACGAACGGCCGCACGATCAGACCGGCCTCTTCGAAGGCCTCGGCCGTCCGAGCCGTCTCCGGTCCGGTTGCCAGCCAGACGAAGTTGCCCTGTGCTTCGGGCACGCGCCAGCCGAGACTTCGCAATCCATCGGCCAGGCGATCACGCCGCTCTACGAGCTCTGCAACACGACCGCGCAGAACCGGTTCGGCTTCGAGGCTGGCCAGGGCGGCGGCCTCGGCCTGCGCGGTAACGGACAGGGGGATGGCCGTGCTGCGCGCGGCGGAGAGGATCGACGCATCGCCCACCGCGTAGCCGATCCGCAGTCCCGCCAGGCCGTAGGCCTTGGAGAAGGTGCGGAGCACGACCACCTGCGGGCGGTCGAGGTATCCGGTGGCGCCGAGGCCATTCACCGCACCGGCGTCCGTCACAAATTCGGCATACGCCTCATCGAGCAAGACCAGCAGATCGCGGGGGAGTGCAGCCAGGAAGGTCTCGAACTCCTCCCGCTCGACAGTGGGCCCGGTGGGGTTGTTGGGCGTGCAGACGATCACGACACGGGTCCGCTCGGTAACCGCGGCGGCCATCGCCGGGAGGTCATGGCGCCCGTCGGCCGTCAGCGGCACGGTGATGCTCGTGGCGCCCGCAACCGTCACGAGGGAGGGATATGCCTCGAACGACCGCCAGGCGTAGAGCACCTCGTCGCCGGGTCCTGCGGCCGCAGCGATCAGCTGCGCGAGGATCGCCACGCTTCCCGCGGCCGCGTGCACGCGGTCTTCGTCGACCCCGAAACGTGCGGCGAGCGCGGCTCGGAGACGACCGGCCGTGGCGTCCGGGTACCGGTTGATGCCGGACGCTGCGGCTACGGCCTCGAGCACCCCCGGAAGTGGACCGAAGGGGTTCTCGTTGCTGGAGAGCTTGTGAGCCGAGCCATCCGCCTGCTTGCCCTGTCGGTACGCCGGCAACGCAGCGATTTCAGGGCGGAGTCGCACGGGAGCGGCGGGGGAGTCGGTCACCCGGTCGAGTCTACGAGGAGGTGGGGGAGGCGCGCGGATGCCCGCCGTGGGAGACTCGGGGACATGCGATTCATCGTCCGTGTCGTCATCAATGCGTTCGCGATCTGGGTCGTGACGCTGATTCCCGATCTGCAGGTAAGGGTCACCCCCTTTGCTCCAGGGGAGACGCTCCAGCTCGTGCTGACGCTGTTGCTGGTCGCCGCAATCTTCGCGGTCGTGAACACCGTGATCGGCACGGTGGTCAAGATCATCGCTTTCCCGCTCTACATCCTGACGCTCGGCCTTATTTCCCTGATCATCAACGGATTCCTGCTATGGCTGACGGCCTGGGTCACGTCGTGGTTCGGGTTCGGCCTGACCGTCGGTGACTTCTGGTGGGGCGTTCTGGCTGCCCTGATCATCGCCGTGATCAATGGCATCTTCGGCGTCATCCTGCGGCCCCAGCGCCAGCGTCGTCGCGACTGACGCGTCGCGCGCCGTACTCGGTCGCCTGCACGGAATCCGCCGTTCCCAGTCGATCCCACAGCTCGTCGATCGAGCGCGCGCGCGGATCAGCGGACGCGTCCAGTAATGCGCCCGTTTCGACGTATGCGCTGAGAGCGTGCGCGGGCATCGTGATGTCGCGCAAGCCCGGGAGCGGGTCCGCCACGCGCTCGGCAACGAAGCCGCCCTGCGCGCCGCGCTCCGCGGCGGGAATCGAGCCGGCAAGCGCGACCACGGGATCGTCGGTGTGGCGGATCGTGACGGCCATCACGTCCGCAGGGAGGGGGTCCGTCGTCGGGGCGCCGAAGGTCACGAGCGTGCGGACGTCATACTCACCCTGACGCGCGAGGAGTTCGGCCGCCATCGCACCCTGCGAGTGGGCAACCGCGTGCACCGGCTCTCCAGGGCCTACCCCGGCATCGGCCAACGCGGCGCGAACGGCCGCACTGGCCGCGGCATCCTGACCGGAGTACAGCCCCAGGTTCGATTGCATGTCGAACGGCTCGGGTCCATCGAGCGCAACGCTCTGGGTGCCCGTGACGTATACGACCCACTCGCGGCCGCCGCTCGGCATCGAGTAGCGCTCGACCCGGATCCGCGCGCCCTCCGGACCCGAGAGGCGCTTCCCGGCGTCGGCGAATCCCGCGACGGGCGCGGCATCCATGCGGCGCAGGGGAGTGACGGTGACCCCCGCGCGCTCGGCAGTCGGCGGGGGAGCGGATGCGGCGGGCACCCGACCGGCATTTGCACGGACCTCGCTGGCGCGCGCCGCGCCGACCTGCACACCGGCGACGAGCGCGAACCCGAACGGCGCCGCCCACCATCCGCCGACCAGACCCGCGCCCAGGGCGGCCTGCATCCGGAGCGCTGCTCCGCCGTCGCCGCCCCTGAAGGCACCCGTTCGCACGAGCATGCCGAACGCGGCATCCGACCCCGAGACACCCCACAGCCGCGCGCCCAGCACCCCCGCGCGGGCTTCGAGTGCCGTGTGCTCGGCTTCGCCGTGCTGCGAGAGCTGCCACGCGGCATGCACCTCCACGAGCTCGTACAGGTCGGCCGCCTGATCGAGGGCGATAGCGAGCCGCTCGGAGTCCTCGGCCAGCCCTTCGACTCGTCGCGCCTCGCGAACCAGCTCGTGCTGTACCTCGCGAGCCGCACGCAGGCCCGGCACCGACGCGATGAATCCCGCGGCGAGATCGAGCGGTGCGTGCATGCAGCGCAGCCGGTTGGCCAGTGCGCGCCCGGCGTCGGCGGCGCTCCGCAAACTAGACGTGTCGATCGCGGCGGAACCGCTCGAGCGGATGTCGAGTTCATCAGCCATGGGGCGCCTCCTGCGTCAGCGTCCACACTCGACTGCGTAGCGCCCGGATGTCAGCGACGAGCGCGTCCAGCGCCGCCGCGCTGGCCAACCCGTCGGCGGAGAGGGCACCGGCGCGCCGCCGGAAGTCTCGGGCGGCCGGACCCTCCCACGACACCCGCCCCTCGAGTGCGAGCTGGGCGGCAGCGACCGATTCCGACTCCACCGCGACGGCCCGGACGAGCGTGAGCGCCGCCGTCGCGAGATCGGCGAGCCACGCATCGGACGCGTCGTATTCGCGATCGGGCGGCGGGGAGCGGGAGAAGACGGCGGCGGGCACCCGTTCAGCGTGGCCGGGCCGGGCCCCCGCCCCCGTCTATCTCACCCGAATGGGGGATTCTGGGCACCCTCCTCGCCTGGGGAGGAGATGCGAACAGTGCGCGGAGACAGCCGGGCGGGCAGAATGGGCGGGTGACGCGGAACCTGGACGCCTCAGCGCCCTTCCGCGTCGTGTTCGTCTGCACGGGAAACATCTGCCGCTCTCCGATGGCCGAGGTCGTCTTTCGGCAGCTCGCGGATGCCTCGGGGCACGGCGCGCGCGTCGCCTCGAGCAGCGCGGGCACGGGCGACTGGCATGTGGGCGAGCAGGGCGACGAGCGCACGCTCGCTGCCCTGCAGCGCCGCGGATACGACGGCAGCCGCCACCGCGCCCGACAGTTCACGGCCGACACGTTCGACGTCAACGACCTCGTGGTGGCACTCGACCGGAGCCACGAGCGCATCCTGCGGGGGTGGGCCCGCACGGAAGAGGATGCCGACAAGGTCGCCCTGCTGCTGGGATTCCTCCCCAGCCCGACGACGCTGGATGTTCCGGACCCGTACTACGCGGCCACCGAAATGTTCGACGACGTGCTCGGTATGATCGAGGAGGCGACCCGGTCGCTCTTCCGCCAGCTCGAACCCGCCCTCCGCCCGGGATCGCGCACCGCCGCCTTCCCGTTCGGAGCATCCTCGTGACGTCCCTTCCCCCTCAGCCCCTGAGCCCCCTCGACGGCCGGTACCGCGGCGTCGTCGCACCCCTCGCGGAGTACCTCTCCGAGGCAGGGCTGAACCGCGCACGGGTCGAGGTCGAGGTCGAATGGCTGCTGGCTCTCACCGACCGGTCCCTGTTCGGAACATCGCCGCTGGCGGCCTCCGAGCGCGACGCGCTGCGCGAGCTCTACCGCTCGTTCGGTGCGGATGAGATCGCTTGGCTCGCCGAACGCGAAGCGATCACGCGCCACGATGTGAAGGCCGTCGAGTACCTCGTTCGCGACCGCCTGGCCGCACTCGGGCTCGACCGCATCGCCGAGCTCACGCACTTCGCCGCCACGAGCGAAGACGTCAACTCGCTCGCCTATGCCCTCACGGTGCAGCGCGCCGTCGAGCGCGTCTGGTTGCCGGCCCTCTCCGCGGTGCGCGAGCGCCTCGATGAGCTGGCGGTCGAGCACCGCGAGGCGCCCATGCTTTCGCGCACGCACGGACAGCCCGCGACGCCCACGACGATGGGCAAAGAGATCGCCGTGTTCGCGGCTCGCCTGGCGCGGGTCGAACGGGCGATTCAGGCTTCCGAGTACCTCGGAAAGTTCTCGGGCGCGACCGGCACGTGGGCCGCGCACCTCGCCGCCGGACCCGATGTGGACTGGCCGCTCGTAGCGCGCGAGTTCGTCGAATCGCTGGGCATCGGCTTCAACCCGTTGACCACCCAGATCGAGTCGCACGACTGGCAGGTCGAGCTGTACGACCGAGCCCGTCACGCCGGAGGCATCCTGCACAATCTGGCGACGGACGTGTGGACGTACATCTCGCTCGGATACTTCACGCAGATCCCGATCGCGGGCGCCACGGGGTCATCGACCATGCCGCACAAGATCAACCCGATCCGCTTCGAGAACGCCGAGGCGAACCTCGAGATCGCGGGCGCGCTGTTCGCCTCACTGTCGCAGACGCTCGTGACGAGCCGCCTGCAGCGCGACCTCACGGATTCTTCGACGCAACGCAACATCGGCGTCGCGTTCGGCCACTCGCTTCTCGCGCTCGACAACCTGCGCCGCGGTCTCGACGAGATCGCGCTCGCGCAGAACCTGCTTTCGGCCGACCTCGACGCCAACTGGGAGGTGCTCGGCGAGGCGATTCAGACGGTCGTGCGGGCCGAGGTCGTCTCGGGTCGTTCGACGATCTCTGACCCCTACGCGTTGCTGAAGGAGCTGACCCGGGGCCGTCGCGTGAACGCGGCAGACCTGGCCGAGTTCGTCCGCGGGCTCGACATCGGCGAAGACGCCCGCACCCGGCTGCTCGCCCTCACGCCGGCGACGTATACGGGCTTGGCCGCGGAGCTCATCGACCGCGAGGTCTGATCAGCGCGGGTCGTTCTCGCCGGGCTCGTCGTCCAGAAGCACGGCGCGATCGATCGGCTTCTGCACCTGCGCGGGATCGACCGCGAGCAGCAGAAGCGAGAGCCCCAGCAACACGACGATGAACGTGATACCGAGGATGATGGCGGTGAGCGGCAGGGCGAGAAGGCCCACCTCGGCCTGGAACCCGCCGGTCGATACGAAGGTCACAACCGCGGCGAAAACCGCGCAGACGAACGCGACGCCGAGCAGCTGTACCGGTCGCATGAGCTCGCGGCGGGTGGGTCGATCGGTCATGCCGTCTCCTCCTCGCGCCGGGTCGGCGCAGTGCGGACAGCCGGCTCAGCTGTGCCCGCGACATCCGCGTCAAGGGATGAACCTTCAAGGGATCGACCGTCGATGCCATCCCGACGGGGCGAGAAGCCCGCGATTCCGAGGAACACCGCGACGATCGCCGCGTAGGCACCGAAGATCCCGACCGCAATGATGATCCCGGTCAGGGTGAACTCGTCGTTCGCCTGAGTGGTCGGGTTTTCGATGCTGTAGGTCAGAACGTACTGCGCGGGCACCAGCAGCAGCCCGAGACCGAGCAGCACCGTGACGGCGCCAGTGACGAGCGAATCGCGCGCCTCGGCCCGGAGAGCGGGGGAGCGGCGCTCGCGTAGTGCCCCGATCGCCTCGATCAACCCCGTGACGAGCGCCCACGAGATCACCAGAGCGAAGAAGAAGGTCGTGGAGCGCCAGACCAGGATCCCGGCGAGCATCCCCGCGACGGCCGAAAGCGCACCGAGCGTGAGAGGCACGGCGCGGCGCCCAGCCGGATAGGTCAGCCAGGCCGACACCAGCTCGATCAGACCCGTGACGATGGCGAACCCGCTGAAGACCGAGAGCCCGACGGCCGCGGAGTGGTCAGGTGAAAACGTGACCATGATCGCGGCGATGGCGGCGATTCCGGCGCGCGAGAGCTGCACGTGCCGCAGCGCGAAGCGCGGCGCGGCTGCCGATGGTGCGGGAGTGACGATGGACACGGTGGAACCTGGTTTCGAAGCGGGGATACTCCCAGTCTAGATCGTCGGGCGGCGCCGGTCCCTGGGGCCAGAATGAACCCATGCCGATCCTCAACAAAGACATGACGCTGTGCATTTCTCTGGCCGCCCGTCCGTCCAACCTCGGTACCCGCTTTCATAACTTCCTCTACGACGAGCTCGGACTGAACTTCGTCTACAAGGCCTTCACGACCGACGACATCGTCGGTGCGATCGGGGGAGTGCGGGCCCTCGGCATCCGCGGCTGCTCGGTGTCGATGCCGTTCAAGGAGGCCGTGATCCCGCTCGTCGACGCGATGGAACCCTCTGCCGAAGCGATCGAATCGGTCAACACGATCGTGAACGACGGGGGCACGCTCACCGCCTCGAATACCGACTACGAAGCCGTCGAAGCCCTCCTTTCCGAGCACGCCGTCGACCGGGCACAGTCGGTGCTCGTGCGGGGATCGGGCGGCATGGCCAAGGCCGTCGTCGCGGCGTTCCGGGGCGGTGGCTTCGATGACCTGACGGTGCTCGCACGCAACGAGGTCGCCGGGCGCGCGCTCGCCGACAAATACGGGTACCGCTGGGTCGCGACGGATCCCGCGCCCGGGTACGCGCTCCTGGTCAACGTCACTCCACTCGGCATGGACGGAGCGGATGCCTCAGCCCTGTCCTTCTCGGAAGACCACATCGCCGCGGCCACCGCCGTCTTCGATGTCGTGGCGTTCCCGTCCGAAACGCCGCTGATCCGCGCGGCACGCCAGCGGGATCTCGCGGTCATCTCGGGCGCCGAGGTCGTCGCCCTGCAGGCTGCCCGGCAGTTCGAGCGATACACGGGCGTCATCCCGAGCCGTGACCAGGTCGACCGCGCGGCAGCGTTCTCGCGACTACCCGCATGACCGTCCGCTCGGTCGTCTGACCGTCAGCTCTGCAGCCGCGCCATCCATCGCTCAGGTTGGACGAGCGCGGCGAACCCGAACTTCTCGTACAGGCCGTGCGCGTCGGCCGTCGCGAGCAGAATGCGACGCAGTCCCAGGGGTTCCCAGGCCGCAACGACGCCCTCGATCAGTCCGACGCCGACGCCTGCACCACGCACCTCCGGATCGACGAACACGTCGCACAGCCACGCGAACGTGACGCCGTCAGTCACGACCCGCGCATAGGCGACCTGGGCTCCCGTCACGGTATCGATCACCGCGAAGTTGCGGGATGCATCGATGGCGGCCTCCTGAACATCGCGCGCACGCCCCAGAGCCCAGTAGGCGTGCTGGCTCAGCCAGCGGTGTACAAGCTCGCGGTCGATGTCGTCGGGATCGTCCGAGAAGCGGAAGCGCGCGTCCATGAACCGAGGCTATCGAGGACCACGTGAGCGTTGTATTGCCGAGTGTGACGACCCGAATCCCTCGCGAAGTGCTCGGCCGGTTACGGTTTCAGCGCGCCGGTGTCCCAGCAAGCCTGGGATCGAGGCACCGCGAACCCACACAGCAAAGGACGACCATGAAGCTCATCCGTACCGCCCTGCTCGGCGCCGCCACCGCGGCACTGGTCCTGACGACCGCCGCGTGCAGCGGGGGAGCGACGACGTCCGAGTCCGGTGCACCCGCCGCCGACAAGACCGATATCAAGATCGGCTTCAACCCCGGCCCGTACCAGCAGATGTTCGAAGAGGGCATCCTGCCGATCCTCGAGGACGAGGGCTACAGCGTCGAGTCCGTGGACTTCACCGACGGCATCGTCGTGAATGTCGCCGTCTCGTCGGGCGAGATCGACGCGAACATCATGCAGCACCCGGTGTACATGGACTTCGTGAACGCCCAGGAGGGCATCGACAACGCCGCGCTCGTGCAGATCCCGACGCCCCGCATGGCACTCTTCGGCGGCAAGTCGACGTCGATCGACGATGTTGAGGATGGCGCGACCGTGACGGTGCCGAACTCGCCCGCGAACCTCTATCGCGGCCTGCTGATCCTGCGCGACATCGGATGGATCGACTTCGAGGACGTCGACGACCCGAACGAGGCGACCCTGTCGATCATCACGTCGAACCCGAAGAACATCCAGATCACCGCAATCGAGAACGCGCAGCAGGTTCCGGCTCTGCAGGACGTCGACTACGCCACGATCCAGGGCAACTTCATCGTGGCCGGCGGCCTGGACTACGACGACGCCCTGGCGCTCGAAGACCAGCCGATCGAGTTCTCGAACGTCGTGACCGTGCGTGCGGACGACCTCCAGTCGGACTGGGCTCTCGCGATCAAGGCCGCGTACGAGTCGCCCGAGTTCATCGAATACATCGAATCGAACCCGCAGTACGACGGATACAACCTGCCGGCCTGGTTCAGTTGAGCGCTCCCACGGAGGGAAGGATCGTCTTCGAGGATGTCTCGAAGACGTTCACCGGAAGGGCCGCGGATACCGCGGCCCTTCGCGGCGTTTCTCTCGAGATCGCACCCGGCACGATCTACGGGGTGATCGGGTACAGCGGCGCCGGCAAGTCGACGCTGATCCGGCTGGTGAATGGCCTCGAGCATCCGACGTCCGGACGCGTCGTCGTCGACGGGGTCGACATCGGATCGCTGCAGGGGTCGCGTCTGCGGACGGCCCAGAAGCGCACGGGCATGATCTTCCAGCAGTTCAACCTGCTCGAGACCGTCAAGGTGCGCGACAACGTCGCCCTGCCGCTGCGCCTCGATGGCGTGGGCAAGGCCGCGGCCCGCGCCCGGGCCGACGAGGTGCTCGAGTTCGTCGGGCTCGGCGGCAAGGCCGACAGCCACGCCGGCGAGCTGTCGGGCGGACAGAAGCAGCGTGTCGGCATCGCGCGCGCGCTGGTGCGAAACCCCAAGATTCTGCTGTCGGACGAGGCGACGAGCGCCCTCGATCCGACGACGACGGGTCAGATCATCGAGCTGCTGCGGAGCATCAACCGCGAGTACGGCACGACGATCCTCGTCGTCACGCACGAGATGGATGTCATCAAGGATCTCGCCGAAGAGGTCGCCGTGATGGCCGCGGGCGAGGTCGTCGAGCAGGGCACCGTGCTCGACACGTTCCTGCATCCGAAGGCCGACATCACCCGCAGACTTCGTCACCACCGTCATTCCCCAGGGAATTCCGCAACGCGTCGTCGAGCACCTGGGCGGCGACGGACTCTGGCGCCTGCTGCTCGTGGACGAACAGGTCACGCAGCCCCTGGTCTCGGACCTGATCACGGGCATCGGCGTATCGATCAACATGCTGCACGCCGACATGACCGAGATCCGCGACCATACGGTCGGTCAGATGATCCTGAAGGTCACGGGCTCGCCCGAGCAGGTCGCCGCCGCGCACACGTTCCTGGCGGCCCGCGTCACTCACGTCGAGGAGGTCGTGGGATGAACGACGACAAGTGGACCCTGATCACCCCCGAGGTCTTCCTGACGGCCCTCGGTGAGACCCTGCAGATGCTGGGCGTCGCGCTCGCGCTCGGCTCGGTGCTCGGCATCGCGATCGGCACGGTCCTCGCGCTGACGCGACCCGGGGGAGTGTTGCCCAACCGGCCCGTCAACCTGATCCTCGGCATCGTCGTCAACCTGATCCGCTCGCTGCCGTTCATCATCCTGCTCGTCGCGATCCTGCCGTTCACGCGCCTGCTCGTCGGCACGAGCATCGGCGTGTGGGCCGCAATCGTGCCACTGACCGTCATGATCGCGCCGTACATCGGCCGACTCGTCGAGAATTCGCTGCTCGAGGTGCCACAGGGTGTGATCGAAGCCGCTCGCGCCATGGGCGCGTCGCCGTTCCAGATCTTCTGGCGCTTTCTGCTACCCGAGGCGCGCAGCTCGCTGATCCTCGCCCTCACCATCGCGAGCGTCGGGCTCGTGGATGCCACAGCCATGGCGGGAACCGTCGGTGCCGGCGGAATCGGTGACCTCGCCCTGTCGTACGGCTACCAGCGCTACGACGGATTCGCGATGGTCATCACCGCCGTGACCCTGATCATCCTGGTGCAGGGCCTGCAAACGATCGGCACGGGCGTGGCCCGGCGCTACCGGAGGCGTTAGCCCGTGAGCGAATTCACCCCCGCCGCCCGCGTCGCAGCCCTTCCGGTCAACTTCTGGGGAGGGATGGACCGCGAGATCGCCCGCCTCTCGGCCGAGCCCGGCCCGTCGATGATCGACGTCTCGAAGGGCAACCCGGATCAGCCGACACCCGAGCACATCGTCGCGGCGATGCAGCGCGAAGTGGCGGACCCCCGCAACCACCGCTATCCCTCGTATGCCGGGCGTCCCGGCATACGCGCCGGGATCGCGCTCCGCTACCGCGAAGATCACGGTGTGGTCGTCGATCCCGAGTCGGAGGTCGCGATCTTCCACGGATCGCACGAGGGCTTCATGGCGGCCGTGCTCGCCATCGCGGACCCGGGTACGAACGTCGTGCTGCCCGATCCCGGGTACCCGATCTACACCTCGGCGGCCGACCTGGCCGGGGCATCCGTCGTTCCGATTCCCCTCGAGAAGCCGCGCTACCAGCCGGACTTCGCGGCCCTCGCAGACCTCTCGGCGGCCAGCGTTCTGGTGCTGAACTACCCGAACAATCCCACGGGCGCCCTTGCCTCGCGTGAAACCTTCGAGGGTGCGCTCGCCTTCGCCGAGCGCACCGGCGCCGCCTTCGTGCACGACTTCGCGTACTCGTCGCTCGGGTTCGACGGCACCCGGCCCCTGTCTGCGCTGGCCGTCGACCGCGAGTTCGAGGTCACGGTCGAGGTGCAGACGCTGTCGAAGACGTACAGCATGGCCGGGTGGCGCGTCGGGTTCGCCACCGGCAACGCCTCGATCATCGCCGCTATGAAGCGGTACCAGTCGCATGCGTTCAGCACCATGTTCGGGGCGTCGCAAGAGGCCGCCGCCGTCGCGCTCGAGGGTGATCAGTCCGCCGCCGCAGACCTCGTCGCGCTCTACCAGCGTCGCCGCAACGTCGTGGTCGAGGGCCTACGCGCGATCGGATGGGATGTCGCGGCGCCCGAGGGCACGTTCTTCGTGTGGGTCCGCCTGCCCGGAGATCAGGACGCCGTCGACTTCGCCCGACGACTTCGGGACGAGGAGCGCGTAGCCGTCGCGCCCGGGGATGGCTTCGGCACCCGGGGCCGCGGGCACATCCGCCTCGGACTCGTGCACGATGAGAACACGCTGCGAGAATTGATCGAGCGCCTCGCGGCGTTCGCAAGGAGGAACTGATGGCAGAGATCGAGAGCTTCACCCTGGACCACACCGCGGTGCTGGCGCCCTACGTGCGCCGCATCGGCGTCGAGCACGGTCCCCAGGTCGCCGGCGGCGGAACGATCACGAATTTCGACGTGCGTCTCGTCCAGCCCAACGCGGGGGAGATCCCCACGGCGGGCCTGCACACGCTCGAGCACATGCTCGCGGGGCTCCTGCGCGACCGCATCGACGGCGTGATCGACATCTCGCCGTTCGGTTGCCGCACCGGCTTCCACCTGTTGATGTGGGGCGAGCCCGAGATTCCGGATGTCGTGGCCGCGCTGACCGGCAGCCTGCGCTTCATCGCCCACGAAGCCGTCGAGGCGGACATCCCCGGTGTCTCGGCTATCGAGTGCGGCAACTTCCGCGATCACTCGCTGCACAGCGCCCGCGAGTGGGCGAAGGTCGTGCTCGATCAGGGCATCAGCCAGGACGCGTTCGCCCGCGTCGGCGTCTGAACCCGAGCCAGACCCGCGGTTAGAGGATCTGCCCGATCGGCTCGCGCTTCTCGGCTTGGAAGCGGTCTTCCGTACGCCCGCGCGCCCAGTAACCCGAGAGCGAAACCTGGCCGCGATCGAGCCCGCGATCGTCGAACAGCGCACGACGGAGAGCCTTCATCGATTCCCGCTCTCCGTGGGCGAAGACGTCGACCGCCCCCTGGCGCCACGGCATGGCACGAACACGGTCGGCGAGTGCCTCCGTGGCGTGCTCCGCATTGACGACCCAGTGCACCTCCACACCCGCCGGCGCTTCGAGGGCGAGGGACGTATCGTCCGAATCGACCTCGATGTAGGCGACCCCGACGGCGTCGGCGGGCAGTGCCTCGAGCGCGGCGGAAATGGCCGGCACAGCCGAGAGATCGCCCAGATACAAACACCAGGATGCCTCGGGGTTCGGCGTGTACCCGCCGCCCGGACCCATCAGCCGAAGCGAGGCCCCCGGCGCCGCCGTAGCCGCCCACGGACCGGCCAGGCCTTCGTCTCCGTGCACGACGAAGTCGATGTCGAGCGTCTGCGCCTCGTGGTTCACCCGACGCACCGTGTAGGTGCGGGTGACAATGAGCGAGTCGGCGTCGGTGAACATGAGCTTGACGTATTTGTCGGTCTCGGGCCGATCCTCGAAGTACGCGAATCCGGCTCCGCCGAGCGTCAGACGCACCAGCTGCGGGGTGAGCCACGTGCTCGCCACGACGGTCAGATCGACCGAGGGTCGCGGGGCGCGGTTCGAGGTGCGGGATGAGAGGGCCATTCCTCGACGCTAGCGCCGCCGAGCGGTGAACGGGACGCGCGCGGGGCGGGACGACCCGGTTCGACGCATCCGATATCTGCGAGTGCGACTCGAACGTCACTCTCTGAAACAATTCGCCGCGGCCCATCCGCGGCGAACTAGCGTCGTATGCATGAGTGCCACGCCGATTCCCGTTCTCGACCTCTCGCTGCTCGACCAGGGGCCCGCGGCGGCCGAGCAGTTCCGTGACGAACTGCGCCGCGCGACGCACGAGGTGGGCTTCTTCACCCTGGTGGGCCACGGCATCCCCGACGACCTACAGGCGCGTCTGCTGTCGACGTCCCGCGCGTTCTTCGCGTTGCCCGACGAGCAGAAGCTCGAAATCGAGAACCTCAAGTCCCCGTACTTCCGCGGCTACGCGCGGGTGGGCGGCGAGCTCACGCAGGGCAAAGTCGATTGGCGCGAACAGATCGACATCGGTCCCGGTCGCGAGGCGCCTGAGCTCGGACCCGACGACCCCGCCTACCTGCGCCTCGACGGCCCGAATCAATGGCCGAGCGCGCTTCCCGAACTCCGCCCCGTGATCGAAGAGTGGCGGGAGCGCCTCGAACAGATCGGTCGACGGCTCCTCGCGGCATGGGCCGAGGCGCTCGGCTCCGATCCCGCACAGCTCCTCGAGATCTTCGCGGACAAGCCATCGATTCACATCAAAGTCGCCCGATACCCGGGAGTGCCTGAGAACGCGAAGTCTCGTCAGGGTGTTGGCCGCCACAAGGATGCCGGAGTGCTCACACTCCTGTGGATCGAGCCGGATGCGGGCGGCCTCCAGGTCGAATACCAGGGGGAGTGGCACGACGTGCCCCCGCAGGCCGGTGCCCTGATCGTCAATATCGGTGAACTGCTCGAGTGGGCCACCGACGGCTATCTGCGCGCCACCGTGCACCGCGTCATCGCACCCGCCGAGGGTTCCGAGCGCATCTCCGTTCCGTTCTTCTTCAACCCGCGCCTCGACGCCGTCGTGCCCCGGTTGAACATGGAGCCCGAGTACAGCGCCGCTGCGCGCGGGATCGAACAGGATCCCTCGAACGTCATCCACGGCTCGTACGGCGAAAACCAGCTGAAATCTCGGTTGCGTGCCCACCCGGATGTCGCCGAGATCCACCACCCGGACCTGCTCGCCGACGCGCTGGCAGCCCAGCGCTGATCCAGCCTCAGAACTGCCACGTTTCCCGCTGATCCGGACGCATACGCTGCTCTGAGGCGCGAGGACGTTCGCCCGGCGCTACCGTCGCCTTCGAGAGAAGGAGTCGGGATGTCTTCACCGTTCGACCCGGTACGGCTGCTCGAGCCGCCGACCGCAACCGCCGCGCGCGCACTCGAGGTCGCCCGCGAGTGGTGCAGCCCGGCGCTCGTCAACCACTGCCTGCGGTCGTGGTTGTGGGCGACAACGCTGGGGGAGTCGCTCGGCCTATCCGTCGACGATGAGTTACTGTTCGTTGCGGCGATGCTGCACGACCTGGGCGTGACCGACCCGTTCGACGCCCACGCCATGCCGTTCGAGTCATCCGGCGGCGCGGCCGCGTGGACGTTCGCTGCGGGCGCGGGGTGGTCGGCCCCGCGGCGTGAGCGCGTCATGCAGGTGATCGAGCGGCACATGTGGGTGAGTGTCGATGTCGACGAAGACCCCGAGGGTTTCCTGCTCGAGGCTGCGACGAGCCTCGACGTTGCCCACGCTGATCCGGAGAAGTGGGATGCGGCGCTTCGTCGCGACGTGTCGGCCCTCGTTCCCCGGCTGGACTTCGGGCCAGGCTTCGCTGCGGCGATCGAGGCTCAGGCCTGTCGCAAACCCTCGTCCGCCGCGGCGAGACTGCACGCGTCGGGGCGGATCGCGCGCGGCGATGCCGCCTGGGCTGCGACGGCCGACCCTCACTCCTCGTAGCCGATCGGCCAGGGCACCCCGAACTGGTCGGTGACCTGCCCGTCGTGGGCACCCCACGGGCGCTCCTGTAGGGCATCGGTGACAGCGCCGCCCTCGGCGAGCGCGGCGAACCCCGCCTCGAGTGTCGCCGGATCGCCCGCGCCGAGGAGAGCGAACATCAACCCGGCCGCGGCGAACGGCGCCTCGTCACCCGCCACGCCCGAGGCGAACGGCGAGACGGGGCCGCTCAGGATGCCGTGGGCCACAGCATCCGGCTGCCCCTGCTCGTTGCCAAGGGCGGCGTACGTGTGGATCTCCAGTTCGCCGCCGAAGACGTCGCGGTAGAACGTGAGCGCCTCACGCGCGCGGCCATCGAACTTCAGGTACGGCACCGGTGCGGTCATCGTGTGAGCCTAGGACTCCGGCCGACGATCGGCCAGAGCGCCGCCCGGAGTGTTCACCGGGCGGTTATATCGTGAGGTCCATGGGCAAAGTCTTTGACACGATCGATCCGAAACTCGCGGAGTGGATTGAGGCGCAGCCACTCTGGTTCGTGTCGACAGCGCCCCTCGCCGAGGACGGCCACGTCAATGTCTCGCCCCGTGGCCACGACACCTTCTCCGTGCTCGGACCGAACCGCGTCGGATGGGTCGACTACACCGGTAGCGGGGTCGAAACCATCGCGCACCTTCGCGAGAACGGCCGCATCTGCCTCATGTTCACGTCCTTCGACGGCCGACCCCGGATCGTCCGACTGCACGGCACCGGAACGGTTCTGCTCCCCGGCGATGCGGGGTTCGACGACGTGGTGTCGCGGCATCCCGACAATCCGAGCACCCGGGCCGTGATCGCGGTCGATGTCACGCGCGTCAGCGATTCGTGCGGCTGGGGCGTGCCGGTCATGGAGGTGCGGGAAGAGCGCGACCTCATCCGGCTGCACGCCGAAAAGAAGGGCCCGGACGGGATGGATGCGTACCGTGCCGAGAAGAACGCCGTCAGAATCGACGGACTGCCGGGGCTCTGACCATGCCTATCGTCGACAACGCCGTATATGTGGCTGGCCGCCGGATGGACAATCCTGCGGGCCTGAGTGAGACGTTCGAGTACATGCGCGCCCGCGGGGGCATGGCGTGGATCGGACTGTTCCGGCCGACTCCGGAAGAGATCCGCCAGGTGGCCGAGGAGTTCTCACTCCACCCCCTGGCCGTCGAGGATGCCCTGACCGGGCACCAGCGCGCCAAGTTGGAGCGCTACGGAGACATCCTGTTTGCCGTTCTGCGACCCGCACGCTACCTGGACGCGACCGAAACGGTCGAATTCGGCGAGCTGCATATCTTCGTCGGACCCGATTTCGTGGTGACTATCCGGCACGCGGAGTCGCCGGATCTCGCGCGGGTGCGGCACCGACTCGAGTCGCAGCCCGACCTGCTGGCCCTCGGGCCCGAGGCGGTGCTCTACGCGATCCTCGACGAGGTCGTCGATGAGTACCGGCCGGTCGTCGCCGGTGTCGAGAACGACATCGACGAGATAGAGGACACTCTCTTCGGCGGCGGGAGCGTGTCGCTGTCCCAGCGTATCTATGAGCTGTCGCGCGAAGTCATCAGCTTCCAACGCGCCACCCAGCCCTTGGCCGAAATGCTCGAAGCGCTCCTCAAAGGTGCCGACAAGTACAACGTCAACATCGAACTGCAGCGGTCGCTTCGAGACGTGCACGACCACACGCTGTCGACGACGGATCGCCTTACCACCTTCCGCTCCCTGCTCGATAACGCCCTCACCGTCAACTCCACTCTCGTGAGCGAACGCCACACCGAGACGGCCCTCGTGCAGAACGAACAGGTCAAGAAGATCTCGGGATGGGCGGCGATCCTGTTCGGACCGACGCTCGTCGGCACGGTCTACGGCATGAACTTCGACGACATGCCCGAGCTGCACTGGGCCTACGGCTACCCGATGGCCCTCGGGCTGATGGCGGCGACGAGCATCACGCTCTACGTCGTGTTCCGCAAGAAGCGCTGGCTGTGACAGGAGATCCGGCGAGCGGCCCGGCGAGCGGCCCGGCGAGCGGAGTGGCGTTCGCACCGCCCTGCGGGCCGGTTCGAGGCTGGACGGACGGGCGCGTGGCGCGGGCCACCGGCATCCCGTACGCATCCGCCTCCCGTTTCGCCGCGCCATCCGTCGTTCCCGATTGGCGCGAGCCGTTCGACGCGACCGACTGGTCGCCGGCGTGCCCGCAGCGGGCGATGCCGTTCTTGGACAGGGTGCTCGGCAGCAGACTCGACCAGCGCCGCCTCGACGAGGACTGCCAGCGCCTGTCGGTCACGATGCCCGCGGGCACGGCACCCGGCGACGACCTGCCGGTCATGGTCTGGATCCACGGCGGCTCATACGTTTCGGGCGCGGGTGACCTGCCGATCATGGACCCGGCGGCGCTCGTCGCAGAACAGAACGTGATCGTCGTGACCGTCACCTATCGCCTCGGGCTCTTCGGCTTTCTCGGGGGAGTGCCCGGGCGTCCCGCCAATCTCGGTCTGCGGGATCAGCTCGCCGCGTTCGCCTGGGTGCAGCGCAACATCTCGGCTTTCGGTGGCGACCCGCGCCGGGTCACGGCGTTCGGTCAATCCGCCGGAGGGGATGCGGTCGCCCACCTCATGGCGACGCCCGGAGCAGCCGGGCTCTTCACGCGCGCGATCATTCAGAGTGCGCCCCTCGGATTGGCGCGGGGCCGGGCGGAGATGTCGGCCGCGATGAACGACGTGTTCGGCGAGGCTCTCGCGGGTGTCGCTCCGGATGCCTCGGCCGCTGACATTCTGAAGATGCAGTCCGCCGTCGACACGGCCGCCTCGCGCTTCGGCCTGAAGAGCGGCATGGCGTTCGGCACGCAGTACGGGCAGGAGCCGTTGCCCGCCGAGGCCGAGTTGGACGCCGTCTGGGATGCCGCGGCGCCGAACATCGACATCCTGATCGGACACACGGCCGAAGAGGCCGCGCTGTTCCTGCCTCGCCTGCAGAGCCTGCAGGGTGTTCTGCGGATTCCCGTGCTCGGCAAACTCGTCGGACGCACCCTCGTGTCGCTCGTGACGCGCCTGGTCTATTCGCGGGACAGCGGGAAGTTCGCTCGTCGTCACGTGCGGGCAGGCGGCCGCGCGCACCACTACGTCATCGGTTGGTCGGCGCCGAAGAGCGGCTGGGGGTCGGCGCACACCGTCGACCTGCCTTTGTTGTTCGGGGACGCGGATGCCTGGCGCACTGCCGCGCTCGTGACGGGCACGCCGTGGGCCGATATCGATGCGTGCCGGCCGTGAGGTCCGCGCCGTGTGGGGGCGCTTCGCGCGGGGCGCGGACCTCGGCGAGCGCGTGTCGGTGCCGGGTACTCTCGACGTCCGCCGCGTACACGCTGCCTGAGCACCTGCACGCTCGTTCAGCCCGCACGCGCCCTGAGCCCGTCGAAGGGGGCATGGGTGCGATCTGCACTCAGGTGAGCGTCGTTACCGTCCGCGTCCGCGAATCCCACCGCCGCAGCCCGACGGCCCTCCCCACCCGCTCGGGGCCAAGCAGGGCGCGGGCATCATCGAGCGACGCGAGCCGGAGGCGCCGGGCCAGCGTCACATGCGGGGTCCACGAATCCGGATCCGTGTGCGGCGCATCCTCGCCCGGCGGCACCGCAGCCCGCACCGCGTTGTAGACGGCGCGGAGCGGCTCATCGAGCACGATCGGACAGGCCAGCACGCCGCGATCCCCGTGGGCGAACACGATGGGCTCCCCGAGCGTCACGCTGACAGGCAACAGCGCCGAGGCCTCGGCGAAGTCGACGATCGGCAGCGACGGGCGCACCAGCAGGGTGATGTGCGGACGATTGCTGGCCGCGGTGTGTGCGGCAAGGCTCGAGTGCCCAGCCTGCGCCAGCCGCTCCCAGTCTGCGCGGACCGAGCCTTCCGTCTCGTCGTCGAGCAGAAGCTCGACGCTCACGACATCGCTCATCTCCGAACGGTATCAATCCCGCGGCCCGGGTAGGACGGGCGACTGCGAGGATGGCACGATGAGCGATTCGCGCGAGGAGCGGGCCGAGCAGCGCCGCCGGGACGGTGCCAATGACGAGGCCGTCGAAGAAGAGATCGAGATCGAATTCGAGGAGATCGTCGGCGAGGGCGCCGAGCGGCTGCACCGGACCTTCCGCGCAACCCTCGTCACCGGCTTCCTGGGCGGCGTCGAGGTCGGCATCGGCGTTCTCGTCTATCTCGGGATCCTGTACGAGACGGGTGACCAGCTGCTCGCGGGTCTCGGTTTCAGCATCGGCCTGATCGCACTTCTCCTGGCGCACAGCGAGCTCTTCACCGAGAACTTCCTGATGCCGATCGCGGCCTTGGTCGCGCGCGAGGGCACCGTGCTTCAACTGGCGAAGCTCTGGGGTGGCACCCTCGTGGCAAACCTCATCGGCGGCTGGCTGATCATGGCGATCATTGTGCTGGCCTTCCCCGACTGGCACGCGGTCCTCGCCGAGACGGCTGTGCACTTCATCGACGCGCCGATCACGCCCGAGTTCGTGGCTCTCGCGCTTCTCGGCGGAGCCGTCATCACCCTCATGACCCGCATGCAGACCGGAACAGAATCCGAGCCCGCGAAGATCGTCGCCGCGGTGGCCGGGGGCTTCGTGCTCGCGGGCTTCCAGCTGTTCCACTCCATCCTCGACTCCCTGTTCGCGTTCGGCGCGATCATCAGCGGCGCCCCGATCACGTACCTCGAATGGTTCCTCTGGTTCCTGCCCGTGCTCCTGCTCAATCTGGCCGGCGGGCTCCTGCTCGTCACACTCCTGCGTATCGTTCGCACGGGCGAGCTGTTCCGTCTGCGGCGCCGGAAGAACGCGAGCGAGCGCGGCTAGGCTCCGGATGTCGCGATCGCCCGCGAGCGCGGCCTGCCCGTCTATACGGCGCTGGCCGGCATCCCCGGCGTGGCGGCCTCGCCGCCGGCCCTCGTCCATTGCGTAAATCTGGAAGGAATTCTGGGCCGAGTCGGCCGCAATCGCGCCCCTGTGGCCCCTCGGGACCCGAGATTCCTTTCAGATTTGCAGCACGGGGCTCCGGCCCTCTCCCATCGCATGCAGGCAATGCCCACCCACGCCGAGATCTGCCTACCCCTCCTGCGCCATAGGGTGTGAAGCGTGCCAAAAATCGGGACGCGCAAGCGGCCGCTGACCAAGCAAGAGCTTGCCCTCGTCCTGGTTACTGCGGTGTGGGGCTCGACGTTTCTCGTCGTGCACGTCGCCGTGCAGTACAGCGGGCCCTGGTTCTTCGTCGGGATGCGGTTTCTCGCGGCCGGCGTGATCAGCGCCGTCATCTTCGCGCGCGTCCTGCCAGGCATGCGCTGGAGAGAGATCGGCGCCGGTTCGGCTATCGGGGTGATGATCTACCTCGGCTACGGCTTGCAGACCGTCGGGCTACAGACGATCAACAGCAGCACATCCGCCTTCATCACCGCCCTGTACGTCCCGCTCGTTCCCGTCCTGCAGTGGATCGTGTTCCGCAAGCCCCCGCGGCTGCTGACCTGGATCGGCGTGGCCCTCGCCTTCACGGGGCTGATGCTGGTCGCCGACCCGACGAGCGTCGGCTTCACGTTCGACGAGGGCGAGGTCATGACGCTCATCAGCACGCTTCCGATCGCAGCCGAGATCATCCTGATCAGTGTCTTTGCCCGCAAGGTCGACGTCGGGCGCGTCACCGTCGTGCAGCTCCTCGTCGCTGGCCTCCTGGCCATGCTGACCATGCCGGTCGTCGGCGAACAGCTGCCCGCGTTTTCGTGGGTGTGGGTCGTATCCGCGCTCGCTCTGGGCGCAGCGAGCTGCATCATCCAGTTGACGATGAACTGGGCCCAGCGATCGGTTTCGCCGACGCGGGCGACGATCATCTACGCGGGCGAGCCCGTGTGGGCGGGAATCATCGGCCGCCTCGCCGGTGACCGACTGCCGGCGATCGCGATCCTCGGTGCCGCGTTCATCGTCGCGGGGGCGGTGGTCAGCGAACTCAACCCTCGCAAGCGGACGGAGCTGGAGGACTCACAAGGCGATGAAGCAGAGGCTGCAGCACCGTCACCGTCACCGTAGGCCATCGGGAAGTCCTATCCGCGGTGCGTCAGGCGTTCCCAGGTGCGGCGAACGAACCGAAGCGTCCGCTTGATCACGGTGTCGGATCTCGGTGGCAAATCCTCGCCCTTGCGCAGCATCTCTCCGCGTTCCTGGGTGATCTGCACCGACCGAATCACCTTGTCACTGGTGGTTGTGTCGCGGGGCGGAAGCTGAAGATCCGTCTCCGCCTGGATGCCGGCCTGCAGCTGTCTGCCCCGTTCGAGCTCGGCGTTGAACTCCGCTCCGAACAAAAGAGCCAGATTGATGATGAACAGCCAGATCAGGAAGACGACCACACCTGCCAGCGTCCCGAACGTGCGGTTGTAGCTGTCGAAGTTGGCGACATAGATCGCGAGACCGAACGATGCCAGTCCGAGTGCGGTGATCGCCAGGATGGCTCCGAGGCTCAGCCAGCGGAATCGAGGCTGGTCGAGATTGGACGTTCCCTTGTAGAGCACTGTCACCATCGCGACGACCGAGGCAGCCAGAAGTGGCCATTTGACGATGTCCCACGCGGCGAGTGCGGTGTCGCCGATCGAGAAGACGTCGCCGATCGCCCGCGAGACCGGGCCCGAGAAGACCACGACCGCGATCACGACGAGAGCCAGGATCATGAGAGCGACCGTGACCGCGAGTTGAGCCGGCTTCCGCATCCAGTAGGGCCTGCCCTCGCGCACGCCATAGATCCGATTCATGGCGCGACCGAAGGCGCCGACGTAGATGGACGCCGACCACACCGAGGTGGCGACACCGATGATGAGTGCGGTGTCGGCGGTCGAGGAGCCGGCGATATCGTTCAGCGGACCTCGGAGGGTGTCTGTCACGCTAGCCGGCGCGACCTGGCTCAGCAGCGCAAAGAGCCGGTCGAGCACTGTCTCACTGTCGCCCAGGACTCCGACGAGCGCGACGATGGCCAGGCCCGCGGGGAAGACCGAGAGGACGGCGAAGAACGTCAGACCTGCGGCGGCGTCGACGCATCCGTCCTGAATGAACTCCTGGATGGTGCGGCGGGAAACGTAGGACCACGTCTGCGCTCGAATCTGCGTGGGACGAGAGGCTCGGGCGGATAGGTCGTTCGGCGACGATTCCGGCATGCACTTCACGCTATCCGGGCATGCTGATCGCCTGCTCCACTCCCGTCGGTTTCCTGTCCGGTCGGGCGAGCTGATGACGCCTACCGGAGCGGGTCTCCGCCGTCGTCGAGTTCGCGATCGGGAACAGCGTCGACGTCCTCGGCCGCACGAGGGTCGTGCTCGACCACGCGATCGATATCACTTGTGGGCACGCCTTCCGGCTCCGCATTCTGGGCATGGAGGGCTCTCGTTGATGCCGTGCGCCCGGGTCCTTCCGACACGTCCGTCATGCCTCCTCGTACCCGCGGTTCCTGCTGCAAGCCGATACGGTACGCGAGTCTGCGCATCCACATCGGCTCGTGCAGCGCACCTTCAGCCGAGGGTTCTTCGACTTCAAGGCCGTAGTACTCGCCGATGTGGTCGACGAACTGCGCCCGCGCGGCGCGGTCGTATGCGCGGCGTTCTCGACTGAAGGCGACGACGGTGGACCAGCAGATCAGGAGCATCACGACGCTGAAGGGCAGCGCGATGATGATCGCCGCGGTCTGAAGGGCCTGCAGGCCACCCGCGAGCAACAGCGCCATGGCGAGGACGGCGCTCGTCACGGCAAAGAATGCCCGCACCCAGCGGCGCGGGTTGATCTGCCCGCCGGTCGCGATCATGCCCATGACGAGAGCGCCCGAGTCGGACGACGTCACGAAGAAGACCGTAATCAGCACGATCACGCCGATCGTGAGAACCGGAGTGCCGGGGATGTACGCGAGCATCTGGAACAGCGCCGTGTTGAGGTCGACGCTGCCGTCGGGCTGCGTGAGGGCGCCCGGGTTGGTCAGCTCGATGTACAGCGCCGATCCGCCGAGCACGCTGAACCACAGGATCGTGATGAGTGTCGGTACGAGGATGACGCCCATCACGAACTGCCGCACGGTGCGGCCGCGCGAGATGCGTGCGATGAAGATGCCGACGAACGGCGCCCACGAGATCCACCAGCCCCAGTAGAAGGACGTCCACCCCGCCTGCCATGCCTCGCCGGCGGCGCCTTGGAAGGCACTGACGTTGAACGACAGGCCGATGTAGTTCTGGATGTAGTTGCCGATCGACTGCACCCACTCGCGCAGCAGGAACTCCGTCTGCCCGAACACGAGCAGGTAGATCACGAGCAGGCCGGCGAGGATCAGGTTGAAGGACGACAGCCACTTCATGCCTTTGGTCACGCCGGACAGAACGGATGCGAGTACCAGCACGGTGATCACGGCGATGATGCCGATCTGCACCGGCACGGTCGGTTCGGCCAGGCCCGCGGCATCCAGTCCTGCACTGATCTGCAGCACACCGAGACCGAGCGAGGTCGCAACCCCGAACAGGGTGCCGACGAGCGCTACGACGTCGATCGCGTTGCCCCATCCGCCCTCCACGCGCTTGCCGAGAAGAGGTTCGAGCGACCAGCGGATGGAGATCGGACGCTTGCGCCGATGTATCGCGTAGGCCAGACCCAGTCCCACAACGACGTAGATCGACCACGCCTGAACGCCCCAGTGCAGGTAGGTCTGGCTGAGCGCAGACTGCGCCAGCTGTTGGGGCGTCCCCGATACCCCGGGTCGAGGCGAGACGAAGTGGCTCAGGGGTTCACTGACGCCATAGAACACCAGGCCGATTCCCATGCCCGCCGCGAAAAGCAACGAGAACCACGCACCGAGTGAGAACTCGGGCTTGTCATCGTCTGCCCCGAGACGGATGTCGCCGAACCTGCTGAATCCGATGACCAGCGCGAAGGCCACGAAGAAGGCCGCGATCAGCACGTAGTACCAGTTGAACGCGTTGATGATGCTCGACTGCACCGCGCCGAAGAACTCCTCGGCGAGATGCGGAGCGAGGAGGGCGAAGGCGCTGAACGAGAGGGCGACGACCGCTGCGGGCCAGAACGCCCAGCGTTTGATCGTGGAGGGACGACCGCCGGATGCCACCGGCGCCGACCGTTGAGTGGTCGTCATCCGTCCACCCTAGCGAGACCCTTCAGCCGTCATCAGAGCCGGCGAACTGCAGCGACACATCGATGGTCCGACGCAGAAGAGCGGCTGGCGTCAATTCCTCCGCTCTGGTCGCGGCCATGCCGCCACTGGCCTGGACGAGAGTCACGAGATACCGTTCGAGCGACTGGTTCGCCTCCTCCAGCCGTGCGGACGAGTCCTCGGCGCGCAGAGGAGTACCCACGACGGCGCCGCATGCTCGAATTGCGTGCGCGAGCGCGGGGGCCACGTCGCGCCCGAGATTCGCATCATCCTCTCGTTGACGTTCTGCCAGCACATCGGCGAGGTCTCTGACGTAAAGCACGGACCGTTCGAGGGCGTGCAGACGGGCAAGGTTCTCCCGAGGTTCCGAGCGCCGACGCGCTCGGCGCGGGTTCGATTTTTTGCTCTCGTCGGCTTCATAGACCTCTCGACGCACATCGGCGGTGGCCCGGTCTAGCTGGCTCATCGCCGCGTCGAACGTCTCGGCATCCACCGTGCCCTCCTCGACGTGGTCGGCGAGGGAGTCCATTGCCGCGGTGAGGCTCGTGCGTAGCTCCGACAGTCGTCGACCCGCGCGATCGAGATACAGCGGCGGCGCGACGACGAGGTTCACGACGAGACCCACGACGACGCCGAGCGCCATCGTCATGAGGTACGACAACGAGAAGTTCTCCGGGTCCCTGCCGCTGACCAGGAGCACGAAGAGGGCGGCGATCGCCACCCATCCGCGCCCGACACCGAGAATCGGGATTCCCGCGAACAGCATGCCGACCCCGAGAACGACAGCGAGAATGAGGGGCACCGGCACCCCTGCGAAGAGCGCCGCGAGACCCAACAGACCCAGGGTGATTCCGATCGCGAGCCCGATCAGCGCTTGCAGTCCGGAACGGGCGGACTCCGCGACGGTCGGGTACATGCTCACAAGCACCCCGAGCGGCGCGTAGTACGCGTACTGATCGTCTGCGATCGGCAGCAGCGGAGCGAGGTACCAGGCGACAACGACCGCGGCTGCCGTCTTCCCCGCCAGCACCAGCCGGCTCGGTTCCGTCATCGCCCGCACCCACCGGGCCGGGGTCGTGATCGCGCGTGAGGTCATGCGATCGATTCTGCGACGGGACGCGTTGTGTGTCTTGGGCCTTGCGCGGAACGTCGATTGCGGCCAGCACTGGTCCTGAAGTGCCCGCGCCGGCCCCTCAGCGCCGGACCCACCGTAAAATGACGGAGTACGCATCGTCGGACTCGCCAACTTTTAGCTCGAGGGGTAGTGCCATCGACGAACCCCGGACGCGAGACCTCCGGGCATGGTCGCGTGTCGCCCGTTTGATCCATATCTCTCGGCCCGTGCTGTGGATCAACACCATCGGTACCGGTGTCGTCGGTATGTGGCTGACCGGCCAACTGTTCGACCCGCAGGCGCTCCCGATCCTGCTCTGGCTCACGCTGCCGTTCAATCTGCTGATCTATGGCGTCAACGACATCTACGACCAGGAAACCGATGCGCTGAACCCTCGGAAGGGGTCCATCGAGGGGGCGCGCATCGATCCGGGAGAGGTCCGACTGATCGCGTGGGCGGTCGCCGTGACGAACCTGCCGTTCTTCGTCTACTTCGTCGTCGCGCTTCCGCCTCTCGCGGTCGCCCTGATGCTGCTCTACGCCGGCGTGTTCGTCTTCTACTCCGCGCCCCCGCTCCGATTCAAGACGCGCCCGTTCCTGGATTCCCTGAGCAACGCTGCCTATGCGCTGCCCCTCTTGATCGTGCCTGTCGCGCTCGGCGCACCGCCGGTATGGCCCGCAGTGCTCGGGCTGCTCGCCTGGAGCGTCGCAAAGCACGCCTTCGACGCGGTTCAGGACATCGAAGAGGATCGTGAATCGGGCATCATGACGACGGCGGTGCGGCTCGGACCGCGCGGGACGGCCGTCTGGAGCGGTGCGTGGTGGCTCGTGTCCACCGTGCTTCTCGCCGCGGTCAGTCTGCCCGTCGCCGCCGTCAACCTCGTGATCGCTGGCATCCTGATCGTCTGGCTGATGCGTCGACCGTCCCCCGCGACCGGGCGGCGCCTCTATCCGCTGTCCGTTGCATTTCCGTACATCGCCGGCTCGGTGGCGAGCGGGCTCATCCTTGCCGGCATCTTTTTCGGGACGTACCCATGACGCGGGCGGGCGGGGCTCGGGGGGTGCGGTCGTGAGCCGGATCGTGGTCATCGGCGGCGGACTCGGTGGGCTCGCTGCATCCGCGTTGCTCGCTCGAGCGGGACACAAGGTCACCCTGCTGGAGTCCGCTCCGACCGTGGGCGGCAAGAGTCGGCGTGTGGAGCTCGACGGCGAACGGTCGACACGGGCCCGTCTCTCTTCACCTTCCCGGGCGTCTGGGACGAGTTGCTGCGCCGGCTGGATGCGGGGCGCCCTCCGATCGCGCACGTCGGCGCGCTCGATCTCGTACGACTGCCCGAGATCGGCCGGTACTACTACGACGGTGAGGTCGTCCCTCTGCCCGTGCCGCCCGCGCACCCGTGGTATCCGGCGTGGCAGCGCTTCAGCGATCTGCACGCCCCTCTCGCCGACGATGTCACCGCTCTGTTGCTCGCCGATCCCCTCGATCGAGCCTCTCTGCCCGCTCTGCGTCGATTGCTCGCCGTCTACGGCACGCGGCTGACCACTCGCGCCTACCTCGACAGCCTCACGTGGCTGCCGGACGGCCTGCGCGAGATCATCGCCATCCACACGCTCAACGCCGGGCGTCTCGCCGGCACGCACCCCGGCGCTCTACGCGAGCATGCCGGCGATCATGGCCGAGACCGGCGCCTGGGTGCCCCGCGGCGGAATCTACGAGATCGTCCTTGCCCTGCAGCGACTGGCGGATGCCGCGGGCGTCGAATTGCGCACCGGAGAGGCGGTGACGAGCCTGGAGCGCGGACGGGTCACGACCACCGTGGCCGAGTATCCCGCCGACCTCGTCGTCAGCGCGCTGGACGCCGATCGCCTCAACGAGCTGCTGGGTCGGCCCGTCTCTCGAAGCGCCCGCACGCTCTCGTGCTCCGCCATCGCGATCTACGGCGTGCTGCAAGAAGCCCTTCCTGAAGACATCGCCACGCACAGCGTCATCCTCCCGAGCAAGCCGGCGGCGCTGCACCGCAGCCTCGCGGCCGGGGACGAGCCTGCCGACACGATGGCGTTCGTCAATCACTACCGCGCCGGGGAGGTCTATCCGAACGAGCGGAGCACCCTCGGCATCCTGCTGACCAGCCCCGCGGACGCGCAGGGACTACACCCTCGAGCATCCGTTCGTACGCCGCGAGATCGAACGCATCTCGACCACCATGGGCCTCGATGCCCCGCTGACCGACCACATGGTCGGGAACATCGTCCTCGACCCGCAGTACTACGGCTCCTTCGGTGAACCGCACGGCGCCCTCTACGGCGCTGCGCGACCGCTGTGGATGAGCGGGCCGCTGCACCAGCCGGCGCACCACGATCTGCGGACGCCGTGGCTCTGGCGGGTGGGGGCATCCGTTCACCCTGGCGGGGGGATACCGGCGGTGCTCGGAGGGGCGATGATCGCCGTCTCGAAACTGCTCGCGAAGCACCCTGCCTGACTCGTCACCGTGTCCGTGGCGTGACTGACCCCGCCCCTGTCGCGGCGCGGTCTGCTCGAGCATCGCGGCGAGCTGGTCGAGAACTCGCTGTTGTTGCTCGTTCAGGACGTCCGTCGTGTAGTCACTCAGCAGGCTCGCGGACTTTCCGAGCTCGAGCGGGTCCGGCTCGTTGAGAAGAACGGGGGCGAGTTCCGCCGCGAAATCCTCCACGATCACGATGAGAGACACGGCGCTGAGCACCGTCGTCACGACGAGGAATCGGCTGCGGAACAGCACTCGCCAACCATCCCGGAGTTGCGCCCAACCGCTGCTCGCGACTGCCGCCTTTCGAGCGTTCGTTGTGTCGATCCGCCCGACGCGGTGCGGGATGAGAAGGGTCAGGAAGGCCGCCGCGAGCGACGTCGCAGCGGTAACCCACAGCACGGTCGATCCATCGGACAGCACCATGAGAGTGCCCGCCACCGCGGGGCCAAGGAGCAAGGCAACCGCACCGAGCGCCTCGCGGATCCCGACAAGGCGCTCGGCCGAGACTCCGCTGTGGCGCACGACGGCCCTGCCGCCGATCGCCCGCGTCCTCGAGCAGGTTCGCGACCACGGGCTCACCAGCGAAGCGCGGTCGCTGCTCGACCAGCGCCTCGCGAACCTCAGCAGGCGGAGCATCGCGCTACTTCAAGCTGGGGGCACCTATCCGAACTCCTGAGCCTGCAGCTCGAGAAGTCCGACTGAACGGATCAGCCGGCAGGCGCCATATCCGTGAAGCGCGAGAAGTGGCCCTGGAAGGCGACCGTCACCGTACGCGTCGGACCGTTACGGTTCTTCGCCACGATCAGGTCGGCCTCGCCGGCGCGCGGGCTGTCTGCCTCGTAGGCGGACTCGCGGTGCAACAGGATGACCATGTCGGCGTCCTGCTCGAGCGATCCGGACTCACGCAGGTCCGAGAGGGCCGGCTTCTTGTCCTGCCGCTGCTCGGGACCACGGTTCAGCTGCGAGAGCGCGATGACCGGCACCCGAAGTTCTTTGGCGAGCAGCTTGAGCGCACGCGAGAACTCGCTGACCTCTTGCTGACGACTCTCGACGCGCTTACCGCTCGTCATGAGCTGGAGGTAGTCGATGACCACCATCTTCAGGTCGGCGCGCTGCTTGAGGCGACGGCACTTGGCCCGGATCTCGACGAGCGTCATGTTCGGGCTGTCGTCGATGTAGAGCGGAGCGTCGTTGATGCGGCCACGGGTCGCGGCGATCGTCGTCCAGTCACGCGAGTCGAGCGTGCCCTTGCGCATCGTGTGCAGCGGCACCGCACCCTCGGCGCTCATCAGACGCATCGCAATCTCGCTGCGACCCATTTCGAGCGAGAAGAAGATGGTCGGAAGGTTGTGACCGATCGAGGCGGCACGAGCGAAGTCGAGCGCCAGCGTCGACTTACCGAGGGCGGGTCGCGCAGCGATGATGATCAGCTGGCCCGGGTGCAGGCCGTTCGTCAGGTCGTCCATGTCGGCGAAGCCCGTGGGAACGCCCATCATTTGACCGTCGCGGCCGCGGGCAGCCTCGATCTCTTCGACAGCCGCGTCGACGGCGACCGTCAGGGGAACGTAGTCTTCGGTGTTCTCGTTGCCGTTGACCGAGTAGATCTCGGCCTGCGCATTGTTGACCAGGTCGAGCGCCTCGCCCTGGCCCGAATAGCCCATCTGCACGATGCGCGTGCCGGCCTCGACCAGGCGGCGAAGCAGGGCACGCTCGGCAACGATCGACGCGTAGTACCCGGCGTTGGCCGCGGTCGGCACGATCGACGTGAGCGTGTGCAGGTAGTCCGCGCCGCCGGCGCGCTGCAGCTCGCCCGTCTTGATGAGCTCATCGGTGACAGCGACCACGTCGGTGGGCTCGCCGTGCGAGTAGAGCGAAAGGATGGCGTCGAAGATGAGCTCGTGCTTCGGCACGTAGAAATCGGGGCCGCGGAGCGTCTCGATAACGTCGGCGACGGCATCCTTCGACAGCAGCATGCCGCCGAGCGCGGACTGTTCGGCGAGCGTGTCGTGCGGGGGAGTCCGCTCGGGGCCGCGGGGGGCTCCACCCATGCGGTCTTCCGAGATGTCAGCTATCGACACCGCGCTCCCTTCCGCCGAAACCGGCCCACCACTCGCGTCACACCAGTGGAAATATGTCCGGCCCGTCTCGGGGCGCGGAGTACGTCATGCAGCCCTGACGAGCGCATCTCTTTCGGAAAACGCCGAGCGGGTGTGTCTGATCGCCGGGTCCCCCGACAGCAGATCAGACACCTCCGACACTCGCCCGGAACGTCCTGTTCCAGCCTCCCCCGAAGTGCGCTCCCTCACGGTATGGGGACGTAGATTCACCCGCAACACGGCCTGTGGATAACTTTGTGGAAACTCGGGCAGACACGCCGCTATGCCTGTGTATGAAGCCTGTGGAGAACTAGATGAGAGGCATCTCATGTAGGCTTTTTTATGCTCTTTGATCAGGGTTCGTATCTGCACAGCCTGTGGAAACAGGATGTGTTTGAAGCCCTGCTTGAAGGTTCGTCATTGAGGGTCGGGGTGTGCACAACCTGGGGGCGTTTTGCGATACGGGGGTTTACGAACATCGCTCTCCGGCGTATTCTCGCTGGCTACATAGGCATTGATGCGCAAACCAGATTGTCCAACCGGGGGGTGAGGACATGAACGTTGACGTTGAACCACGACAGGGTCGATGGTCACGTTTGCTCCTGCTCGCGGGCGGAGTCGGTCTTGCGTGGTGCGCTCTCACGACCTTCGGTCAGTCGACCAGCGCCTCAGCCGCGGAAGAAGATCCGAGCGGTCTGCTCGGAGTCGTCAGTTCGACGGTGCAGCACACGACATCCGCCGTCACCAACGTGATCGACACCGTCGAACCCGTCGTGGTCGACGTGGTGCAGACTGTCGTCCCTGCGGCCCCGGCCCCCGCGCCGCGCCAGGCACCCGCCTCCGGCGCCCACAATCCCGCAGCCACCCACGCTCCGATCGTCGCGCCGCTCGTCCAGGGCGTCGCGAATGTCGCGACCACGGCAGTCTCTGAAGTGACTGGCGCCACGACATCCGCTCTTCATGGCACCGCCGACACGGTCGATGCACTCACGGGAGTCGTGGCCGACACGACCACCGGCATCGTTTCGAACGTTTCGATCGGAGAGGCCCTCGATCCGCTGCTCGCGGCGATCGATGGGCTCCCGCTGCTCGGTTCGGTGACCTCGAGCACGGGCCTGACGGACACCGTGGGCTCGACGATCTCCGTGGTGGACCAGCTCCTCACGGCGGTTACCGGCACGACCACCGCGATCGTCGGCAACCCGGCGCAACCGGGCACCGGAGCCATCCTTCCTCTTCCCGACACCTTGCTTCCCGGCACCCTGTTTCCCGGCGAAGAAACCCAACCGATACCGGTCGTGCAGTCGGTGCCCTCTGCTGCGCCGCTCACGGCACAACAAGCGTTGGTGTTCGGCGGGTTGTTCGCCGGCGCACTGGTCATCGGATCGGTCGTGCCGATCCTGTCCGCATCGTCGGCCGGCTCGGGGCGCTGGGGATGGCCTCACGCGCCGTCTGCGCCCGCTGGGTCGTGCGGGGTGCTCTCGGCCGGGATATCGGCCGCGGCGACGCTGTGGGCCGCTCTCGTCGAATTCTCGTGGCGTGTGCACGCGCACGGCGCCGCCATCCGCTCTCTCTCGGACGACGCCCTTCCGGGCGCGCCCGTCTTCGCAACCGACGTCTCTCCTGACTGACGGGGATCGCGTCGCGCACTCGTGCGCGGCAGACGATCCGGTGCGCCATTCGGCGCGCTGACTTCCCCATTCAGTCAGGAGATTCATCATGCGTAGGACCATCAAACGAGCGCTCCTCGGTGCGCTCATCGGAGGCGGGCTCGCCTTCGCCGGGGCGACCGTCGCCCAGGCTGCGGAGACATCCGGAGACGACGGCGCGGCATCTGGCACCCAGGCACTCATCAACGCCACCCTGCCGGTCACGATCGGCGGCAACGGCATCTCGGTGCTGGGCGATTCGTCCAGCTCGGGAGCCGAGACGCCCGCAGCCGCCCCGGCGCCGGCCACGCCGAGTGTCACCACCGGCGGCACGGACGGCATCGCATCGGGCACCCAGGGCGTCGTGAGCGTCGCCGTGCCGGTTACCGTGGGCGGCAACGCCATCTCGGTACTCGGGGACAGCGGGTCAGCGGATGCCTCGGCACCCGCGCCGTCTCCGGCACCCGCGCCGGAGCCGGCTTCGGCTCCGGCCACCGAGCCTGCTCCCGCGCCCGGCACGTCCGGTGAGGACGCGACCTTGGGCGGCACGCAGGCGATCGCGCCCATCCAGGTTCCCATTGCGGTAAGCGGCAACGCGATCTCGGTGCTCGGCGACAGCCAGTCGACCGATGCGAGTGCCGCAAACGGCACCACGGGCACCGGAACCGGAACGGACGCAAACACCACAGGTGACGACAGCGTCGCCGGCGGCACACAGGTGATCGCGCCCATCGGAGCACCCATCACGCTCGGCGGCAACGCGATCTCCGTGCTCGGCGACAGCAAGTCGACCGACGCCGGAACCACGAACGGCACCACCGGCACCGGAACCGGTGCAACCACCACAGGTAACGACGGCATCGCCAGCGGCACCCAGGTGATTGCGCCCATCGGAGCACCCATCACGCTCGGCGGCAACGCCATCTCACTGCTCGGCGACAGCCAGTCGACCGACGCCGGAACCACGAACGGCACCACCGGAACCGGAACGGACGCAAACACCACAGGTAGCGACGGCATTGCCGGCGGTACCCAGGTGCAGGCTCCCGTTCAGGCGCCGATCACGCTCGGCGGCAACGCTATCTCCGTGCTCGGCGACAGCCAGTCGTCGGGATCAATGATCGCCGCCCCGACGTCCGCGGGCACCGACGGTCCGTCCACGAGCGGCACCGAGGGAATCCTCGGCGGCAGCCAGATCGTCGCTCCGATCAGCCTGCCTCTGACGCTCGGCGGAAACGCCGTATCGGTGGTCGGCGACAGCACCACGACCGGCCCGACAGGCCCGGTTGTGCCGACGGACCCTGCGGACCCGACGGACCCCACCGACCCGACCGAGCCCGGCACCCCGGGAACGGAAGAGCCCGGTGACGGCATGTCGACGACGGGCGTCACCACGATCGGCTCTGCCGCCGGCGTCGGTGCGGCCCCCGCTGGCCTGTCGGTCTCGGCGCTGGCCGTGACGGGTTCCACGACAGGTGGACTCTGGATCGCACTACTCGCGCTCATCACGGGCGCGGCGCTCGCGGGTACGGCGGCGCTCCGCCGTCGCACCGCGCGGGTCTGACCGTGTGGGCGTGTGACCGGGGGGGTACGCGCCCACACCAAAGGCGGATGCCGCGGGACCGACCCGAAAGGGCTGGTTCCGCGGCATCCGTTCCCGCGCGTTGCGGTACTACTTGGCAGCAACCACCTGGAGGGTGATCACGGCGGTGAGGTCGTCACGCAGGCGAACGGTCGCCTCGTGCTCGCCCACCGACTTGATCGCCGAGGTGATCTGGATCTTGCGCTTGTCGAGGTCACCGAGACCGGCGGCCTTGACGGCATCCGCGATGTCACCGGTCTTGACCGAACCGAACAGGCGCCCTTCGGCACCAGCCTTGACGGCCAGGCGCACCTTGGCGCCCTCGAGGGCGTCCTTCAGGGCGACGGCGGACTCGTGGTCGTGGATCGCGCGCGACTCGCGGGCGGCCCGGATGGACGCGACCTGCTTTTCGCCACCGCGGCTCCACGCCACGGCGAATCCCTGGGGGATGAGGAAGTTCCGGGCGTACCCGGCCTTGACGTCAACGATGTCACCGGCGCTACCGAGCCCGGCGACCTCGTTCGTGAGAATCAGCTTCGACATGGTGCTCCTTAACGACCCGCGCCGGCGTAAGGCAGGAGCGCCATTTCGCGCGCGTTCTTGATCGCGGTGGCGATCAGACGCTGCTCCTGCACCGAGACACCGGTGATACGACGGGCGCGGATCTTGCCACGCTCCGAGATGAACTTGCGAAGCGTCGGGACATCCTTGTAATCGATGATGCCAACGCGAATCGCCTTGGCGGGAGCAACAACTTTCCCGCCCTTACGAGGCTTGCGGCGGTCGCCGCTCGACTTTCCAGCCATAAGTGGTCTTCCTTGGTTGTGGTGGGATGCCTGGGCCACAGGCATCCGAAGTGCTTAGAAGGGTGTGTCGTCGCCGTAAGCGCCGGGAGCGCTCCAGGCTTCGCCACCGGCGTTGCCGGTGCCAGCAGACGAGGAAGCGGAAGGCGTTGCCCAGGGCTCCTCAGCAACCTGCTGACGACCCTGACCGCCTCCGCCGCCACCGCTGGCGGCACGCGTGACCTGAGCGGTCGCGTAACGCAAGCTGGGGCCGATTTCGTCGACTTCGAGTTCGATCGAGGTGCGCTTCTCACCCTCGCGCGTCTCATAGGAACGCTGCTTGAGGCGGCCGGTCGCCATGACCCGCATGCCCTTCGTCAGCGAACCCGCGACGTGCTCGGCGAATTCGCGCCATACCGATGCGCGAAGGAACAGCGCTTCGCCGTCCTTCCACTCGTTGGAGGCACGGTCGAAGTTGCGCGGCGTCGACGCGATCGTGAAGTTCGCGACGGGGAGCCCGCTCTGCGTGTAACGCAGCTCGGGATCGGCCGTGAGGTTACCCACGACGGTGATGATCGTCTCGCCGGCCATCGCGGTTACGCGTCCTTCTTGGCCTTGGCGGGTGCGGCAGCCTTGCGGGCGGCCTTCTCTTCAGCACGCTTCTTCTCGGCCTCAACCTGAGCAAAGCCCTCTTCCGCACGCAGCACCTTGGTGCGCATGACGGCTTCGGACAGCTTCAGCTGACGGTCGAGCTCCTGCGTGGCGGCGCTGGTGGCCGTGAAGTTGACGACGGCGTAGATGCCCTCGTTCTTCTTCTGGATCTCGTACGCGAGACGGCGGCGGCCCCAAATGTCGACCTTGTCGATCGAGCCACCATCGTTCGTGATGACCTTGAGGAACTTGTCGAGACTCGGGGCGACGGTGCGCTCGTCGAGTCTCGGGATCGAGGATGACCATGAGTTCGTACTGGTGCGTCACTAACCCACCTCCTTCGGACTAGAACGGCTGCCGAGCATCTCTCGACAGCAGGAGGGTGTGTGCATGTCGTCACGGTTTCGCGGACGGGCCGCGGCCGGACAACCTTCGTAGTCTAGCGGATGCGCGGCGTCGGGCCCAACTGGTGGGTAGCGTGGCCTCCATGGACTGGATAGCGGACACCTCGCCGGGGGACTGGCTGCGCGATCGGCTGGATGCGGAGTGGACGGATGCCTCGGGCATGCACACCGTTGTGCCCCGCGGTTTCGCCGCCTACGCGCGGATCTTCCACCCGGCATCGCGTTCTCGGCCGGTGGGGCAGCCCTGGCCGCCTCTTCCCTACGACGATCACGCGCGGGCGTGGGCGGCATTCGGGCGCTCGCAACCCCAGATCGACACCGAGAACGTCACGTGGGCGCAGACCGCGGCGACATTCGGAACGCAGATGCATCCCGAGGCGCAGTGGAACCGGATCGTCGGCGCTCACGACCTCGAGCAGGGGTGGCAGCAGGTCCGCGGACCCGAAGGTTGGCAATACGACGCCCCGGGCGATGGCCGGATGGATGTCGCCCAAGTTGCCTCGCTCGCCCGGCTGCTCGCCGCAGCGACCACGACTCCCCACCACGGGTATGCGGGAGTGTGGGACGGCTACGGCGGTCTCGTCGGGTTCATGGGCGAGACACCGTCCCGCGCGGTCCTGACTTTTTCGGCGGATCCGACCGCAAATGACGACGCGTCGCTGCAGGATCGCCACCGCGCCATGCTCGAGGCGAGCACGCGCGACCCCTTCAACAATGTGTTCCGCAAGCCCACGTGGCAGCCAGGCATCCTCTCGGACGAGATCTCTCGCGGCCCGCGTTTCGAGCTGCCGCAGCGGTCCTACGTCCTGTTCTCGGCGGGCGCGTCCGCATTCGCCGATGCTTCGTGGCCCGATCTCGCGCCATGGGTCGGCCCCGACGAGGCTCATGCGTGGGCTCAGTCGCCGAACATCCTGTGGCCCGCGGACCGGGCCTGGGTGGTCGTCAGCGAGATCGACTTCGACTCCACGATCGTTGCGGGATCGGCCGACCTGATCGCGGCGATCTGCGCGGCACCCGGACTCGAGGCGCTTCCCCTCCGCGAGGGTGCCGACCTCACGTGGGACGGCGATGAGGTGAACCGGTGAGCGGTGCCGGGCCCGCGGCATCCGTTCCCTTCGATGCTCGTCCGCTGATCGAGCCCGTCCGCACCGCCGACATCCGGGCATTCACGAATCGTCTGCGTGCGGAGGGCCGTTTGGGATCACCGTTTTCGGGTACCCAGGGTGTGCAGTTCGTTCTGCTGATCGTGGTCGGCGGGGTTTTCGCCCTGGTGTTCCTGAGCATTTTCGGCACCATCGCCGGCGCGATGATGACCAGCGGTTCGGTCGGGTGGCTGTTCGTCCTGCCCGTTCTGCTCGTCCTCGCCGCGATCGGCGGAATCGTGTGGCTCGTCATCCGCCCTGTACCGGGGAGGACGCGAGCGCTGGTACCGATTGGCGCGCTTCGCCGACGCGAACGGGATGTCGTACGTCCCGACCCTCGCGAACCCCGGACTCCCGGGCATGATCTTCAGCCAGGGGGATTCGCGATCGGCCCGCGACCTCGTTCGCGGTGCACAGCCGCGCTTCGTCGAGTTCGCCAACTACCGCTATGTGACCGGGTCGGGAAAAAACCAGTCGACGCACAAATGGGGCTACGTCGCCATCAAGCTCGACGTGCCGCTGCCGCATATCCTGCTCGACGCGGTCGGAAACAACGGCTTGTTCGGCTCGAACCTGCCGACGTCGTTCGATCGCGATCAGCGACTGAGCCTCGAGGGCGATTTCGATAAGTACTTCTCACTCTTCTGCCCCCGCGGGTACGAGCGCGACGCGCTTTACCTGTTCACGCCGGACATCATGGCCCGGTTCATCGACAACGCCGCCGAACTCGATGTCGAGATCGTCGACGACTGGCTGTTCCTCTACGCCAAGCGCGACCTGTCGACCCTCGACCCCGCGACGTGGGCGTGGTTGTTTGCGACGGTCGGGGCGCTGCTGGAGAAGTTCGCGCAGTGGTCACGGTGGCGGGACGATCGACTGGCAGCGGATGCCTCGGCCCGCGCGACCGGCGCCGTGGCCACGGGGGGCGTTCCGGGCGGCACAGCCGATCCGGCCGGATCTCCGGCCACCGCCGGGCGTCGCGCCCGAGGGCCGACGCCTGAAGCGGAGGGTTTCGGTGCTCAGCATCATCGCCGTCGTCGTGTTCGTGGCGATCTGGGTGGTCACGATCTTCTTCTGACCCGCCGTTCGTGGGCCGACGCCCTACCCCGCCAAGCGCCAGTCGTCGAAGCTGAAACCGGGCGACACGATGCACGTCACGAGCACCTCGACGTCGCCCGCGAGGCGCGACGTCTGCCACGTGCCGGCGGGCACGATGCCCTGCGCGACGTGACCTTCGGAGTGGTCGGGTCCCAGCACGATCGATTCACCATCGCCCGGCTCGTCTCCCGTGCCGCCGAGGCGCAGCTCGAGCGTGCCGGGTCCGTGCCAGAGCCAGATCTCGTCGCTCGAGACGACATGCCACGCGCTCTCTTCGCCCGGCGTCAGCAGGTAATGGATGCACGTCGCGGCCGGTCGCTCGCCGCCCGCGGTCTCGACGGGAACGTCCGACGCCCAGGTGCGGCGGAACCATCCTCCTTCGGGATGCGGCGCGAGATCGAACCGTCGCGCCGTTTCGGGACGGTCGTCGGGCGACGCGATTTCGCTCATGTCCGTGCACTCCTGATCCGCGAGAAACGCACGGTCTCGGATGGTCCGGGCCGGGAGTTCAGCGCAGCTCGAAGTATTCCAGCTCGGACTCGGTGAGCATCCGCGACCGGATCAGGAACCGCATCCCGGTCGGGCCCTCGACGCTGAACCCCGCCCCGCGACCGGGCACGAGGTCGATCGTCAGGTGCGTGTACTTCCAGTACTCGAACTGCGACTCCGACATGTACACCTCGACCGGATCATCCAGGCCGACATCAATCGTGCCGAGCAGCACGTCAGACGGCCCCGTGATGAACATGCCGACGGGATAGCACATGGGCGCACTCCCGTCGCAGCATCCGCCGGACTGATGGAACATCAGGCGCCCGTGCTGCTGGGTCAGTTGGCGCACCATGGTGGCCGCGGCATCCGTCACCGCCACGCGTTCGCTCATGTCGGGTGTGCTCATGCCCTCGCTCCCTTCGCCGTGTCCTCGGCACCGCCATGTCCCGCGTTCTTCGTTTCGTGTCCCACTTTCGCCCGGAATGAAGCCTGGATAGCGGGCGAAAGTGGGACACCGGATGGAGCGGGTGGCTCAGAAGAAGCCCATCGGCCCCTCGGCGTACGACACCAGCAGGTTCTTGGTCTGCTGGTAGTGGTCGAGCATCTTCAGGTGGTTCTCACGCCCGATGCCGGACTGCTTGTAGCCACCGAACGCCGCGTGCGCGGGGTACTGGTGGTACGTGTTGGTCCAGACGCGCCCGGCCTCGATCGCCCGGCCCGCGCGGTACGCGATGTCGCCCGAACGACTCCACACGCCGGCGCCGAGGCCGTAGAGGGTGTCGTTGGCGATGTCGATCGCCCCGTCGAAGTCGTCGAACGACGTGACCGAGACGACCGGCCCGAAGATCTCTTCCTGGAAGATCCGCATGTCGTTCGTACCCTCGAAAACGGTCGGCTGCACGTAGAAGCCGTCGGTCAGGTCGCCGCCGAGATCGACGCGCTCGCCTCCGGTGAGCAGCTTCGCCCCACCCGCCTTGCCGATGTCGATGTAGCTCAGGATCTTCTCGAGCTGGTCATTGGATGCCTGGGCCCCGAGCATCGTGGCAGGGTCGAGCGGGTTTCCCTGCACGATCTTCCCGACGCGATCCAGCCCGTCGCTCAGAAACCCGTCGTATATCGACTTCTGAATCAGGGCGCGAGAGGGGCAGGTGCACACCTCGCCGCCGTTCAGAGCGAAGAACGTGAAGCCCTCGAGTGCCTTGTCGTAGTAGTCGTCCTTGGCGCGGGCCACATCCTCGAAGAAGACGTTCGCGCTCTTGCCTCCGAGTTCCAGCGTGACAGGGATCAGGTTCTGCGATGCGTACTGCATGATCAGGCGCCCGGTCGTGGTTTCGCCCGTGAAGGCGACCTTGCGGATCCGCTTGTGCTGCGCGAGTGGCGCACCGGCCTCGATGCCGAACCCGTTGACGATGTTCACCACACCCGCGGGGATCAGGTCACCGATCAGGTCGAAGAGGAACATGATCGACGCCGGTGTCTGCTCGGCCGGCTTCAGCACGACGCAGTTGCCGGCCGCGAGGGCCGGCGCGAGCTTCCACGTCGCCATCAGGATCGGAAAGTTCCACGGGATGATCTGCGCGACCACTCCGAGCGGTTCGTTGAAGTGGTACGCGACGGTGTCCTCATCGATCTGGCTGAGCGATCCCTCCTGGGCCCGCAGCACACCCGCGAAGTAGCGGAAGTGATCGACGACCAGGGGGATGTCGGCGGCCAGGGTCTCTCGCACGGGCTTGCCGTTGTCCCAGGTTTCGGCCACGGCGATCTTCTCGAGGTTCTGCTCGATGCGGTCGGCGATCTTGTTGAGGATGTTGGCGCGCTCGGCCGGCGTCGTGCGCTTCCACGATTCGAAGGCCTTCCACGCGACATCCACCGCTCGATCGATGTCCTCGACCGTGCCGCGACCGACCTCGCAGAACGGCTTCCCGTTGACGGGGGACAGGTTCTCGAAGTACTGGCCCTTCACGGGTTCGACGAACTCGCCGCCGATGTAGTGGCCGTACCTGCTGCGATACTCGGCGAGCGCTCCGCGCTGGCCCGGTGCTGCGTAGACGCTTGAGACGCCCTCTTCGACGATGGTCATGTCTGTCTCCTTCGACGTGTCATGAGTGAGCGGCAGGCGCTGCCGCGATCTGCGTCGACGGTAGGCCGCGCAACGTTGCATCGCGTTGCGCCCCCGCCCCCGGTTCGACTCGTCGCTACGCTCCTCGCGGGGCGACCGGCGCTGACCCGGTCGTTGAGCGAGCGAAGCGAGACGAAACGCCCGCGACACTCAGCCCTCGAGGCGGGCGATCCGGGCGACCAGCCCCGCGCGCCGCGGGGAACGCGCCGGCAGCAAGCTGAGGCAGAGCCGCAATACCTCGACGTCTTCGGTGGCGTCCTCGGTGTCGGCATACGCGAGCAGCACATCGACGGATGCCTCGGCGATCAAGGCCTCGCGGAGCGCCTGACGAACGCTCTCCCGCACTATCTCCACCCCGGGAGCGATGGAATCCGGGAGCACCGCGCCCCGGTAGGCAGCGAGCGCAACCCGATGCGCGCCGCGGTCCAACAGCGACAGTACGTGTTGGGCGTCCGTCTCCAGTTCGGGTCCGATCCGATACGGCCGCGATGCCGGGACGAGGTGCGGAGCCGTTCGCTCCAGCGCCTTCCGCAGGCGCACCATCTCGGGCCGCAAGGTCTCGGCCGACGCACTTTCGCCATAGACCAGCTCAGCGAGCCGGTCCGCCGAGAGCCCCTGACGATGCGTCGCCAGCATCAGGAGGATCTCGGCGTGACGAGCGCTGAGCTCAGTCATCCGTTCCGAGCCGTCGCCCGCGATCTCGAGCAGCGCACGATCCCTGCCGAGCACACGCAACGTCGAGCGCACGGCCTCTGGGCGCGGGGCACGGCGGCGCGGGCGCCGCGCTTCGGCAACGTGCGGGGGAGCGGCAGCCCGGGCCCGCAACCGTGCCACGAGCAACTCTCCCTCGACCGCGCGGGCCGTCGCATCGACCAAGAGTTGCGCCTGCGGGGTGACCGCGCTCGACCCACCGGTCACATCGATGACCCCGAGGATTCGCCGCGTTTCGGGGTCGTGCACGGGAGCCGCCGTACAACTCCACGGCTGCACGAGCCGGTTGTAATGCTCCGCCCCGTGGATCTGCACCGAGCGATCCAACGCGAGGGCGGTGCCCGGGGCGGCCGTCCCGACGGCGGATTCCGACCAGTTCGTGCCGGCGACGAAGCCCATCTCGCCGGTCAGCGAACGCACGTGCCGGTCGCCCTCCACCCACAGCAGGCGACCCGCGGCATCGCCGACGGCCACCGCGACACCGGACTCCGCCGCGTCGCCGGGCAATAAGAGGGCGCGGATCATCTCCAGCACGTCCGCCAGGGGGTGGGCGCGCCGATACTCGTCGAGCTCGGCTGCAGATAGGGCGACGGGAGGAAGGGCTTCGGCCCCGACGAGACCCGCGAGAGAGCGCCGCCACGAGTCACGCACGAGAGGACGGACATCCAGCAGGCGCTGCTCCGCGAGATTTCCCTGCACGAGGTCGTCGTGTGCGCGCTCGATCAGCAGACGAGACGTCTCAGGAGAGACCTCGCGGCGGGACGACCACGGCGACGACATGCGAACCCCATCTGCGTTGACGGTCCGCACAGGCTACCGCCGGAGGGGGCACGCGCCTAGGCCTGCGAGGACTCGACCAGGTTGCCCGCCGCCCACTGTCCGAGTTGACCGAGGATCGGCAGCAGTCGCTCGCCGCTGTCACTCAACGCGTAGGCGACGGCGGTCGGGGGGCCAGCGGTGACCGTACGTACGACGAGCCCCGCCTCGGCAAGTCCGGCGAGACGATCCGACAGAACGGCGTCGCTGATGCCCGGTACCGCCCGGCGGAGGGCCCCGAAGGTGGATGCGCCGCTCCCGATGGAAGAAACGATCATGCCGTTCCATCGCTTGCCCAGTACTGAGAACGCGAGAGTCACGGCTGCATCGCAGACATGAAGCCCGTGCTCAGAATCGGTCATGACTCCATCGTACGGGTGCTACAGTCTCCAGAGTCGCTATGTTTTCCTGAGTAACTTTGAATTTCAGATTGGACATCCCATGACCACCTTGTTCCGACTCGACGCCAGCATCCTTCCCACCACCTCTTCGAGCCGCGCGCTGGCCGACCTCGTCGAAACGGAGTGGCTCTCGACGCATCCGTCGTCCGTCGTCGTCCGTCGCGACCTCTCGGTCGAACCGATTCCCGCGACAGCGTGGGCGGATGCCGTGACCTCCAACTTCATCGCGGACGAAGACCGCACCGAACGGCAGCGCGCGGCACGTGCCCTCGCCACAGAGATCGCCGACGAACTGGTCGACGCCGACGCCCTGCTTTTCGCCGTTCCCCTGTACAACTACGGAGTTTCGCAGCACTTCAAGACGTGGTTCGACCTGGCGTATACCGATCCCCGCATCGACCCGCAGGGCACCTCGCTGCACGGCAAGCCCGCCACCCTCGTGACGGTCCTCGGCGGCAACTACGCCCCGGGAACACCGAAAGAGGGCTGGGACCACTCGACCACGTGGTTGCGTCGCGTTCTCGAGGATGTCTGGGGCCTCGACCTGCGGGTCGTGGAGCGCCCCTTCACGCTCGTCGGCGTGAACCCGGCCCTCGATGGGTTCGCCGATGTCGCCGCGGACCTGAAGCAGACGGCCGAGACCCACGCCGTCCGGTCCGGACGCGAAATCGCGGAACTCGCCACAGCGTCCGGGAGCTGAACGGGAGCCACCTTCCCTCTGGGGCAGGTTGGCTGCAGTGGGGCACGGCAGAATCTGCCCCGGAGCATCTAACCTGCCCCACTTTGCGCAAGCCAACGCCTCACTCAGGACCGAGCGGCCCACCACGCGCGCAGCCGCGCTTCCGCCTCGGCCTCGCCGAGGATGCCCTCGTCCAGGCGCAGATCGAGCAGGAAGCGGTACGCCTCTCCCACCTCGCGCCCCGGGGGAATTCCCAGCACCTCTTGAATGCGATTGCCGTCGAGCTCGGGGCGGATCGACTGCAGCTCTTCTTCGGCCTCGAGCACGGCGATCCGCCGCTCCAGGTCGTCGTAGGCGGTGCGCAGCCGCGTGGCCTTGCGCTTGTTGCGCGTCGTGACATCAGCGCGGGTGAGAATGTGCAGGCGCTCGAGCTGGTCTCTGGCGTCGCGCACGTATCGCCGCACGGCCGAGTCGGTCCAGGCGCCCTCCGAATACCCGAAGAAGCGCAGATGCTGATCGACCAGGTGGGTGACGGCGGTGATCGTGTCCGAATCGAACCGCAAGGCCTGCAGGCGCTTGCGTGTAAGCCGCGCCCCGACCGCGTCGTGATGGTGGAACGTCACCCCACCGCCCGACTCGAGCTTGCGCGTCGCGGGCTTGCCGATGTCGTGCAGCAGAGCCGCCAGGCGAAGCGCGACATCCGGCGCCGCACCCGGGTGTCGCTCACCCTCGAGGTCGATCGCCTGTTTGAGCACGGTCAGCGAGTGCTCGTAGACGTCCTTGTGGTGATGATGTTCGTCCACCTCAAGGCGCAGGGCTGGCAGTTCGGGAAGGAATACGCCCGCGAGTCCCGTTTCGACAAGCAGGCGGATGCCTCGCACCGGATCCTTCGTCTGCAGCATCCGTACCAGCTCGGCCTGGATGCGTTCCGGGCTGACGATCGAGAGGGTGTCTCGCATCGCCGTGATCGCGTCTATCGCGTCGTCGGCGACGATGAAGCCGAGCTGGGCAGCGAACCGCGCGGCCCGAAGCATCCGGAGCGGATCGTCACCGAAACTGACGGCCGTGGCGACGGGTGTGCGCAGCACCTGATCGAGAAGATCCTCGACCCCGGATGTCGGGTCGACCAACTGCGGTCCGGGAACCCGTAGCGCCATCGCGTTCACGGTGAAGTCGCGGCGGAGCAGGTCGTCCTCGAGCCTGTCCCCGAACTCGACGACCGGCTTGCGCGTCTCTCCGTCGTACTCGTCGGCGCGGTAGGTCGTGATCTCGACCTGTTCGCCGCGCACGCGGGCGCCGATCGTGCCGAACGCACGGCCGATGTCCCACTGCGCCGTGCTGATCGGCTTCACGATGCGCAGGATGTCATCCGGTCGCGCATTCGTCGTGAAGTCGAGGTCGTGCGTGGGTCGGTCGAGCAGTGCGTCGCGCACCGGCCCGCCCACGATCGCGAGCTCGAACCCGGCGCGCTCGAATGCTGCGGACAACTCCGCCACAACGGGCGACGCCGCAAGACTCGCGAGTCGGCCGAGGCCCTCGGCCATACTCACCATGTCAACCAGCCTACCGAGGCGGGTCCGACACCTATGCGGACGGCGATGCGGCACCCTCGGCGAAAGTCAAGAATCCGTCGTCGAGCAGACCGCGAACGCGGGGGAGGAGATCGCCGAGCAGGGCCTCGGGGTCCACCTCGAGCAACTCCGCGATCGCCGCGATCAGGCGCCCCACGGGCAGGTCCCCGTCGCTTGCCCCGACGAGCGCGGCGAGAGCCGGGTCGACCGCGAGAGTGCGGCCGAAGCCTCCACCCTGTCGCAGCTCGATGACACTCGGATCCTCCGCGCCGGGCAGATAGTGCCGTGCTTCGGTGACATCCCCGGCAACCAACAGCACCGCTTTCTCCAGCTCGCGGTCGCTCAGCTCAGCCTGGCGATCGTGTGCGCGCAGGCTCTCGGAAAGATGCATTCCCAAAGCGGCATTAGGACCGATCGCACCCTCCACCTGCTCGAATCGCAGGAGTGCGGGGCTTCCTTCCACCCGTCGACGAAGCAGGATGTATCCGAAGCCGACCTCGCGCACGCCCCGCGCCTCGAAGTCGTCCAACCAGGCCGCCAGCATCGTTTCGAACTCGTCTGTGCCGGGAACGGTTCCTCCATCGCGGATCCACAGTTCGGCGTACGCGATGGGGTCCATGCGGTCCCGTTCGATGACCCAGGCGTCCAGGGGCACCGGAGATGCCGCGACCCAATCGCGCACTCGGTGAAGCCCGTCTTGCCCGTCGACGTACTCCCAGTTACCGAGCAGTTGCGAAGTTCCGCCGGGCACGAGGTGCATCCCGGCCCGGGTCACGATGTCCCGCACGAGGGCGTCACCCGTCAGGCCACCATCGCGGTACTCGTACGCGGGAACATCCGCGCCGCGCGGTGTGATCACAAAGGGCGGATTCGACACGATCCGATCGAAGAGCTCACCCTCTACCGGATCGAACAAGCTACCGCGCAGGGTACGGATTCCATCCACCGCGTTGAGCTGCGCATTCAGGCGGGTGAAACGTAGTGCGGCCTCGGAGATATCCGTCGCCGTCACCTCGGGACTGTCGCGGCGCGCACGCAGTGATTGAATGCCGCAACCGGAACCTAGATCCAGAACGCGAGCGGCGGATGTCGGGAGCTGCAGTCCCGCGAGTGTCAGGGAAGCCCCTCCCACGCCGAGAACGTGATCCTCCGGCAGAGGTCCCGGGCGCACGGACTCGTCGATGTCGCTCGCGATCCACCACTCGCCCGCACCGTGTTCATCGACGTATGCCTGCGGCCGTATCATCACGGTCGGCGTGACGGATCCCGCGCTCGATCGAACGAGGCCGAGCTTTTCGGCACCGGCGATCGTGACGTTCGATAGGGCTGAACTCGCCTCGGATTCGAGAACCGGGCTCCCGAGAAAGAAGAGCCGGGCAAGAACGGCGACCGCAGAATCCGTCGCGGCGACCTCTCGTCGAGCCGGAAGCGCCCGCCCGCGCCCGATCGCCTCGTCCGCCGCGACACCCCAGAGCGCACGCAATCGCGCGCCGGTGTAGCACGGCTGCGGACAGGTCATCGGCGAGCGAGCGCGCCAGGTCCGGATCGGGTTCGGGGATCATCCCTCCATTCAACCGTGTCCACCAGAAAACCCTGCCCGCGGAGAACACTGCCCGCCACCAACCCCTGCCCGCGGAAGAACCGTACCCACCGAGGAACCACGCCCGCGATGGTCAACCAAACCCCGCTGCCGCCCGGCGATGCACCGGGGTCGCGAAGGAGGGCGCCGTAGAATCGGGCCGAATGTGCGAACTCCCGCACTCGATGACAACCCCGGACACACCGTGAAGCACCTCTTCTTCGGCTCCGGCGTGCGGCGCGGTTCCGCGCCCGGAGGGCTCGACGTGCGGCCAGACACGATCCACAAGCGCATTGGCGTCTCCGCCAGGCGTAGTGGCGTGAAGCGTCTGCACCGTCTGGCTGCCCTTTTCACTGCCTCCGCGACCCTCGTTCTCGTCGGTGCGTCGGGCGCTATCGCAGCGCCCACCCCGACGCCCACATCCACACCCGCCGAACCGACTCTCGTTCTCGCACCACTCGCCCACGGGGTCGTCGCCGCCGGAGCCGCGCTCACTGCCACGATCGAGGTCTCAAACCCGACATCCACGGATCTCGCGCCGACGTCACTGACGCTCGAGCTCAGCAACGGCCCACTCACCTCGAGTGCCGAGTTGGAGGAGTGGATCGACAACGGCGAACTCGTCGCCGATGCATCCGTGATCGATCGTCCCACCGCACCCACGGTCGTCGCCGGCGACAGCGAGATCGTCGTGTCAACGGTTGCGATCGAGGCATTGGCGGGTCGCGGGCCGGGTGTGTATGCGCTGTCGGCCACCTATGGCGGTGACTTCGTCTCACGGAGCGCAATCGTGCTCCCAGGCGACACGCCCGCCGCCGCCACAATCGGCGTGATCGTCGCCGTGACCGCCGCCCCACAGACAGACGGGCTCCTCACGGCGCAAGAACTCACCACGCTCACAGGCACCGACGGTCGCTTGAGCGACATCCTGTCGGGTGTTGCCGGAACGTCCGCGATCCTCGCGGTCGACCCCGCACTGCTCGCATCGATCCGGGTTCTCGGGGATTCCGCGCCACCGAGCGCACTCGCGTGGCTGGACCGGCTCGCAGCCCTCCCGAATCGAGCGCTTCGCCCTGCAGTTCGGGGACGCGGATGTCTCGATCCAGGCCGATGCGGGACTCACCACCCTGCTCCAGCCCACGAGCCTCGACTACGCCGTGTCCGCGGACGATTTCGCTAATGCGACGGCTACCCCCACTCCGGGTCCCTCTGCAACCGCGGACGCCGAGGACGAGGACGGCGGCAATACCGTGACGTTGCCCGACCTCGACGAGCTCCTGGCCGTACCCAGCGCTCGGGCCACGATGTACTGGCCCGCGCAGGGCCGTGCCGACGCGAATGCCCTGAGTGTGCTGGCTCAGCAACCCTCGGCGACGGGCTCTCCGGCGACCATCCTGCTCAGCTCTGCCGCGACCGAGCGATCCGAGGCCCGCGCTGCCGCTTCCACGGCCGAGGGCGCACCCCTCCTGGTGTACGAAGCGGGTTCATCGAACGCGGTACGGGCGACGGCCGGGGCAGCGGAGGGCAGTAGTCAGGCCGCGTCGGCTCTCATCTCTGCACAGATTGCGCTCGAGGCGTCGAGCCCGAGCGGTCCTCTCCTGATCACAACGGAGCGCATGGCCGAACTCAGCGCCACGTCGCTACGTGCCGCGATCGACACGGTCTTCGGCTACCCCGGCGTCGTTCCCGCGACGCTGAGCACTCTCTTGAACGCCGAGCCCACCGGCGCGGAGAGCACTGCACAGCCTGACGAGGACGCCGTGACGCGGTTGGACATGCTGCTGGCGGGCGAGGCGAGCATCCTCCAGTTCTCATCGATCATCGACGACCCGTCTCTGCTGACCGCGCCCGAACGATCCGCCATCCTGCAGCTGATCGGGGCCGGTTGGCGCGACGAACCGGACGCATGGCAGGCCGCCCTGATCGCGCATGCCGAGGCGACGGCGACCACACTCACGTCCGTGGCGATACAAGAGCCGAGCACCGTACAACTGCTCAGTCCCGAGGCCGTTCTGCCATTCTTCGTCCGCAACGATCTGCCGTTCGCCGCAAACGTCGTCCTCGTCTCGACGCCCGGCAGTCTGCGCCTCGATGTCGAACGGACGCTCACGGTTACAGCCGAGCCCGGCGTCAACACCCGGGTCGAGGTGCCCGTGCGCGCGCGGGTGGGCAGCGGCGAGGTGACGATCGAACTGCGCCTGCTGAGCCCGACTTTCGAGCAGGTCGGGCCCGTCCAACGGGCTCAGGTGACCGTACGCGCCGAGTGGGAGCGGATCGGCATCATCGGGCTGGGCTCCATCGTCTTCCTGCTGCTCGGTGCAGGCTTCATCCGCACGATCCGCAGGCGTCGCCGCACCCGCGCCGCGGCGGAAGATGCAGGCCTCGAGGGGTCCGACGGTGATCGACCCACGGATGGGCACAATGAGTAGTCTCGGCCGCGCCAGCGCGATTCTCGGAGCGGGCACTCTTGTCTCGCGCCTGACCGGGGTGGTGCGCTCGATCGTGCTCGTGACGGCCCTCGGCTCGGTCGGAAGTGGTGCCGCGGATGCCTTCACCATCGCCAACCAGCTCCCGAACAACATCTACGCAATCATCTCGACGGGCATCCTGACCGGGGTGCTCGTACCCCAGATCGTGCGCGCGGCGAAGCATGCGGATGGTGGGGGCGCTTTCGTCTCCAAGCTCCTGACGCTCGGTACCGTCGTCCTCGTTGTCGTGACCGGGATCGCAACGCTCGCCGCGCCCGTGCTCGTGCAGCTGTACGCAAGGTTCACGGACGAGCAGTTAGCACTCGCAATCGCACTCGCCTATTGGTGCGTACCGCAACTCTTCTTCTACGGGCTCTACGCCCTCGTTGGCGAGACTCTCAACGCGCGCCGCGTCTTCGGTCCCTATACGTGGGCGCCGATCGTCAATAACGTCGTCTCTATCGCCGGTTTCGCGGTGTTCATCCGCTTGTTCGGACAGGAGCGCAACGACGTCCTCACGTGGACGCCCGACATGATCACGGTGTTCGGTGGCACGGCCACCCTCGGAATTGCGGTGCAGGCGGCGTTCTGCTGCTGTTCTGGCGTCGATCCGGCCTGCACGTTTCGGCCCGACTTCGCCTGGCGTGGGATGGGTCTGCGCACCATCGGCACTCTCGCGTGGTGGACCTTGCTCATGGTGATCGTCGGCCAGATCGCCGGGCTCGTTCAGACCAGCGTCGTCAGCGCGGCCTCTGAGCGACTCGCATCCGTCACCACGATGTCGTTCGCCTGGTTCATCTTCATCCTCCCGTACTCGGTCATCGCCGTCTCGATCGGAACCCCGTACTTCACGCAACTGAGCGAGCATGCCGCTGCGGGACGAGACGATGAAGTGCTTGCCGACCTCGGCACGAGCATCCGGACGATCAGCTTCTTCCTCGTGGGTGCCCTCGCCGCCGTCGTCGCAGCCGCGGTTCCCGTGTCGCGCATTTTCAGCAACAGTGCATCGGATGCCGCGGCCACCGCTTTGGTGCTCGGCGCCTACCTCGTGGGCCTGGTGCCTTTGTCGATCCTGTACGTGATCCAGCGCACGTTCTACGCATACGGAGACACCTTTCGCCCGTTCGTCTTCACGCTCGTTCAGGCCGTGCTCGTCGTCGTGACCGCGCTGCTCGCCGGCGCTATTCTTCCGCTGGAATATCTCGCCGCAGGCATCGCCCTCGGCCAGTCACTCGCTGGCATCGTTCAGCTCGTAATCGCCGTCGTTCTGCTCCGTGCCCGTCTCGGCCAGCTGGGCCTAGGTGCACCGGCACGAGCGCTGGGCCGGTTTTTTATCGCAGGGGTGCCCGCCTCCGCCATCGGCTGGGGGCTCTTCCTGCTGCTCGGGGGGTTCGATGGGTGGACAACCTCGTCCATCTATCTCGGCGTCGGCGGCGCGGCGCTCGTCGGTGGAGTGACGCTGGCGGTGTACATCGCGATCCTGGCGGTTATGCGGGCGCCCGAGCTCGCGGTGGTTGCGCCTCTCCTCCGCCGGTTGCGACGACGCTGAGTCGGTTGCGGCGGCGCTGAGCGACGAGAACGGTGATCACGCCGCGTTCCAGCACGTGGAATTCACCGAGGCCCGGAATGCCGCCGGACTACCATGGGTTGAAGCCCAGAGACAAGCAAAAGGGAGAAACACAGTGCGTCACGTGATCATCATCGGATCGGGTCCTGCGGGCTTCACCGCGGCTACCTACGCGGCACGCGCGAACCTCTCACCCCTCGTCGTGGCGAGTTCGGTCGAGGTCGGCGGCGAGCTGATGAATACGACCGAGGTCGAGAACTTCCCGGGCTTCCCCGAGGCGATCCAGGGCCCCGAACTCATGGCCAAGATGCAGGAGCAGGCCGAGAAGTTCGGCGCCGAGATCCTGTACGACGACGTCGTAGAGCTCTCGCTCGACGGACCCGTCAAGAAGGTCAAGCTCGGCAGCGGCGCAGAGCACGAGGCCGCTGCGATCATCTACGCCACCGGTTCGGCGTACCGCAAGCTCGGGCTGCCGGGTGAAGAGCGCCTGTCCGGGCACGGCGTCTCATGGTGCGCCACGTGCGATGGTTTCTTCTTCCGCGACCGCGTCATCGCCGTCGTCGGTGGTGGCGACTCCGCGATGGAAGAGGCCACCTTCCTGACGCGCTTCGCATCGAAGGTCTACGTCATCCATCGCAAGGACACACTGCGGGCGTCGAAGATCATGCAGGAGCGCGCCTTCGCGAACCCCAAGATCGAGTTCATCTGGAACGCCGAGGTGGCGGATATCCTCGGTGACGAGGCTGTTTCCGGCCTCGTTCTGCGCGACACGACGGATGGCACCACTCGCGAACTGCCCCTCGAGGGACTGTTCGTCGCGATCGGAAACGACCCGCGCACGCACCTCGTCCACGACAAGCTCGAACTCACCTCCGAGGGCACGATCTGGGTCGACGGACGGTCGTCACGCACGTCTGTGCCCGGTGTTTTCGCTGCCGGCGACGTCATCGACCCCACCTATCGACAGGCCGCGACGGCCGCCGGCTCGGGCACTGTCGCCGCGCTCGACGCGGAGCACTACCTGGCCGCACTCGACGACGCCGGAGCACCCGAAGCGGATGTTGCGCAGATCGACGGACTACCCGAGGCAGACCCCGTCAGCGTCGGCTGAGTCCAGCCCAGGAACATTCGAGCACGTCTCGGCGTTGCCTCACCTGAGACTTCCGACAAAAGGAGAAGAGTATGACCGCCAAAGCCACGACCTCCAGCACGTGGGAGCAGGACGTTCTCAACGCCGAGGGTCCCGTCCTGGTCGATTTCTGGGCTGAGTGGTGTGGTCCGTGTCGCATGGTCGCCCCGGTTCTGGACGAGATCCAGTCCGAGCACCCCGACAAGATCACCATCCTCAAGCTGAATGTCGACGAGAACCCCGATCTCGCCGTGAAGTACCAGATCACGTCGATCCCGGCGATGAAGGTCTTCCAGGGCGGCGAAGTGAAGACGACGATCATCGGCGCCAAGCCGAAGTTCGCGCTCGAGAAGGATCTCGCCGCGTTCATCGGCTGACATCGACATCAGTAGTCACGAGAAATGCCCCGGCTCAGAGAGTCGGGGCATTTCTCGTGGAGCGACTGTTTTTGTGGCAACAATGGTGCCGACCGAATCAGTCCGAACCGAAACCGTCGACACCCATCTCACTCAAGATTCGGTTGAGGTCCTGGATTGTAGAGAAATCAATCTTGACCTGGCCTTTTCTGGCAGTCAGGGAGATCTGTACGCGGGTGTTGAGGCGATCACCCAGCCGACCGGCAACCTCGTCCAGGTGCCCACGGCGAGCACCTGCCTGAGGCTTCGTGGCCCGCTGGGGAGCATCCGGACGCCCCTTGACGATGGCCTCGGCGGCACGAACCGAGAGGTCCTCGTTCACGATCTTGTCAGCGAGGCGCTGGATGGCCGCGTCGTCGGGAAGGCCGAGGAGCGCACGAGCATGGCCCGGGCTGAGAACGCCCGCCGCTACCCTCTGCTGCACCGGAACCGGTAGGCGCAGGAGCCGGATCGTGTTGCTGATCTGCGGACGCGATCGTCCGATGCGTGTCGCCAGTTCTTCTTGCGTGATGCCGAAGTCCTCGAGGAGCTGCTGATAGGCAGAAGCCTCTTCGAGGGCGTTCAGCTGAGAGCGGTGGAGGTTCTCGAGCAGCGCGTCGCGCAGCAGGTTCTCGTCGGCAGTGTCTCGAACGATCGCGGGGATGCTCGCCAGCCCGGCCTCACGAGCGGCGCGGGTTCGCCGCTCGCCCATGATGAGCTCGTACGTGCCATCCTCGGCCCGCGGCCGCACGACGACCGGCTGCAGCACACCGAACTCCCGCACACTGTGGACGAGTTCCGCCAGGTCATCGGCATCGAAGTGCGTGCGCGGCTGGCGCGGGTTCGGGACGATCTCGACCGGATTGATGTGAGCCAAACGAGCGCCCGGCACGGCCACGAGTTCTGCAAAGCGCTGCTCCTCGACGGTGTCTTCCGGTGCGGGCAGCGCCTCAACAGCCTCGAGACGACGAGCTCCGGGGAAGAAGACGTCGACCGGGCGACTCTCAGCGTCACTGGTCGGAATCAGGGCACCGATACCGCGGCCGAGTCCCGTTCTCTTCGTGGACATCAGAGCGTGCCTTCCTCGTTGGTGTTCTCAGCGCCGGATGCCGCGGGAACGTGCTTGCTGATCTCAATGGCGGCCTCGCGGTAGGCGACGGCGCCCGCCGACTGGCCGTCGTACGCAATGACGGTCTGCCCGAAGCTGGGGGCCTCCGAAACCCGTACCGACCGGGGAATCACCGTCTGTAGAACCTCACCAGGGAAGTGCGCGCGCACCTCGTCAGCGACCTGCTGAGCCAGGCGGGTGCGTCCGTCGTACATGGTGAGCAGAATGGTGGACACCTGCAGGCCCGGGTTGAGGTGACGTTGAATCATGCGAACGCTTCCGAGAAGCTGCGTGAGCCCTTCCAGCGCGTAGTACTCGCACTGGATCGGAATGAAAACCTCGTCCGCTGCCGTGAACGCATTGATTGTCAGCAGACCCAGCGACGGCGGGCAGTCGATCAACACGTAGTGGATCGGAAGAGCACTCGTCGCGAGGTAGTCCTGGAGTGCCCCGCGAAGCCGGTGCTCGCGCGCGACCTGAGAAACGAGTTCGATCTCAGCGCCCGCGAGGTGAAGCGTGCTCGGCGCGCACAGCAGATTCGGTGACTCGGGACTGACCTGCACAATATCGGCGAGCGGGAACTCATCAATGAGCACGTCGTAGACACTCGGGGTATCAGGGTCATGGGGGATACCGAGAGCCGTGGACGCATTTCCTTGCGGATCAAGGTCGATCACGAGAACTCGTGCACCTAGGGAAGCGAGGGCAGCGGCAACATTGACCGTGCTCGTCGTTTTGCCGACCCCGCCCTTTTGGTTGGAAACGGTCAGGACGCGTGTCTTGTTCGGTAGTTCGATCGCGACTCCCTCCAAAGCTCGGCGGCGTGCGCTGAGGTCTGCGATCTCCCGTGCCAGCGGGGTGTCATCTATCAGGTGTGCGGATGATCGGACATCCGAACGTCGGGCATGTTCCACGTGAAACGCTCCACTCGCGGCAGGGGGACGACCTCTACTCTAGGTGCGCACTTCGCGTGAAAATCACATCCGCGCATCATGAGACTTCCCTCATGAACGTCATCCCTGGTCGCACGGCGTTTCACGTGAAACGCGGCGTGTCGATGTTTTTGGGGGAGTTTGTCCGCCGTACTCCAACGTCAGAGCGATGCGAGACGAAAGCAGGACGACAGACACTTACGACACGGATGGGATCGGATCGGATCGGGCGTACGACCCCCCTGCGCCACCAGCGGTGATCGACACAGCTTGCACGGGTCGAGCGGTGCGAAACAGAATGTTGCCGCCGCTCCGTTTCACGTGAAACGCCGCCCCCGTCATCGGATCCGCCACACGCATGTTCGTCGCGCAAGCGCAGCGCATGAAACGCCACCACCGGGGCGAGTGGCTCCGATCGCGACGCCCGCGACGTCGTGTTTCACGTGAAACGTCACAGGCCACTAATGCGCGGCAGAGCCCACCCTCGCGCGGAAAACCGTGGTCGGCTGGTCCAGGAGACCCTCACCCCACAACTCGACGCGCGGCTCACTGATGCGAAAGCGTCGGATCTGCTTCTCAGCGGCGGAGATCTCCGACCGGACCGAGGCGCCCTTCATCAACACAAGCTGGCCACCCGAAGCGACCAGGGGAGCGGTGAGAGGAATCAGCGTCCGTAGCGCGGACACCGCTCGCGCCGTCACCGCGTCGAAGCCGGCCTTCGCGGGAAAGTCCTCGGCGCGCGCCCGCACCACGTCGACATTCTCAAGTCCCAACAGCTCGACCTGCTCGTCGAGCCACGCCACGCGACGCTCCATGGGCTCGATCAGAGTCCACGCGACATCCGGCCGAGCGATCGCCAAAACGATTCCCGGTAGCCCCGCACCCGACCCGATGTCTGCGACTCGAGTCTCAGCGTCAAACGCGCCGCCGATGACCGCACTGTTCAGGATGTGTCGTGACCACAGGCGTGGCGGCTCGAGCGGACCAATGAGTCCGCGCTGCTCACCGTGCTCTGCGAGCTGCGCCGCGAACAAACGAGCAAGTTCCATGCGATCGCCGAATATCTCAGTGGCGGCCGTCGGCTCAGCTTCTACGTCACTCACCGTTTCACGTGAAACGGATCAGGAACGACGGATGACGGTGTGCCGGTCGGCTCCTTCGCCATACGACTCGGAGACGAAACCACGATCAGCCACGATGTCGTGAATGAGCTTCCGCTCATAGCTCGACATCGGCGGGAGGGATGCCTGTCCGGCACCCTCCTCGAGGCGCTCAATGGCGCGACTCACCAACTGCTCGAGCTCGCCCTGACGTGTGTCGCGCGACCCGCCGACATCCAGGATGAGACGGGAGAAGCGACCCGTCTTGTTCTGCACGGCCAAGCGGGTCAGTTCCTGAAGGGAACGGACGGTCTCGGGGTCGGACAGCACCGACAGAGTGGTGCCGCCCTCCGGTGCTTCCACGGAGACATATGCGCGACCTGCGCGGACATCGAGCTCGATGTCGCCGTCGATGTCCGCGATGTCGAGCAGCTCCTCGATGTAATCGGCCGCCACATCGCCCTCCTGCTCGAGATGGGCAAGCGAAGCCGGCTCTTCGGGAGCGGATTCCTGGGGAATCTGTGCGTCAGATGTAGTCGTCATGTCGTGAGCTCCTCGCGCCGTCAACGGCGCTTCTTGGGGTTCTGTTTGGCGTTCTTCGCGGAAGAACCGGCCTGTCCTCCTACCGGGGGCGGCGTCGGCGACGAGGACTCGTCCGCCACATTCGCATTTTCGGACGCCGAGCCGGTGGGTGATCCACCCACCGTTGCCCCGGCGGAAGCCGATGTCGCATGGGAAGCGGACGGCGCCGGGGGAGTGGATGCCGTGCCCGGCGTACCCGGGCGCGTCTGCTTCTTTGCACGCTGCTTACCCACCGGCTGTTGGCGCTTGGGGGCCACGGCCTTCTTCTTTTCCGCCTCGGCCAGCAGGCGAGCCTGCTCCTCGACGTAGCGCTCCATCGAGACGATCTTGCCCTCGGAGTTGATTGCCTTGCCCTTGCGAGCCAAGCGCTCTTCCCGCGCCTTGGCCGCATCGGACCCGGGTGTGGGCATCTCGCGGATGACGATGAACTGCTGAACCATGGTCCAGATGTTGCTCGTGAACCAGTAGATGACAACACCGAGCGGGAAGAAGACACCCGAGAAGATGAACGCCAGGGGAAGGATGTAGAGCATGATCTTCTGCATCTGATACGCCTGGCCCGTCTTGGCCTCGGGCGACAGGTTCTTCGAGATGATCTGCAGCTGCGTGAAGAACTGCGACGCGATCATGAGGATCACGAGAACGACCAGGATTCCGACGGTGGCTTCCCAGCCCTCCGGACGTGTCTCCCACGCACCGGCGAGAGTGTCGTGAAGGGAAGCGACGCCGAACAGTTTCGCGTCGAAGAACTGCTGGGTCAGCTCGGAGGTCAGAACACCCACGCCACCGACACCCTCGTCCACATGCGTGCCGATGGACGACAGCACGGAATAGAGCGAGAAGAAGATCGGCATCTGAACCAGGAGCGGAAGACAGCTCGAGACCGGTGTGGTGCCGTGTTTCTTGTACAGGGCCATGGTCTCGCGACTCATCGCCTCGCGGGACAGCTGATCTCGCTTGCCCTTGTACTTCTCTTGAACTTTTCGCAGTTCAGGAGCGATTTCCATCATCTTTCTCTGGCTCTTGATCTGCCTCACGAAGAGGGGGATCAAGGCTGCTCGGACAACGATCACCAGCCCGACGATCGACAGCACCCAGGTGATGCCATCCGCAGCGCCGAACCCCAGAGAGGTCCACACCCAATGCCATGCGACGAGGATCAGCTCGACCACCCATTTGAGTGGCCAGAGGACGATTCCGATGAGATCCGGCACGGATCAGTCCTTTCTTCGGGGCGACGGAACGACGAACCCGTGGAGGGTCAGCGCGTCCCGGAAGTCAGTGCGCGGGCGGACATCATCGATGCCACCCTGCGCCCACGGGTGGCATCGTGCCAATCGAGTGGCCGCCATGACCGAACCACGGACGACGCCGTACTGCTGGATGGCACCGACGGCATAGGCCGAGCACGTGGGGTAGTACTTACAGACATCCCCGTAAATCGGAGAAATCGTCGCGCGATACGCGATCAGTGCGGCAATCGCGGCATTACGAGGGACCAGACAGGTGGCGCGCCAACCATGAGCCACATCGAGATGACCATTACCGGTCATCGCCGTAGGTAATGGGGCACTCATACTCGACCTCGTCGCAGGCACCGCAGTACCTCAGCTCGCAACGTCGCGAAATCAGCACCGGCCGAGGGATTCAAAGCACGGATCACGACGTCCCGACCGGGATCGAGCTCAGCGAGAGCTTCATGGCACACGGCCTTCAATCGACGGCGCACCGTGTTCCGCACGACCGCATTACCGACGGCCTTGGAAACAATGAACCCAAAGCGCACGTCGTCATCTGATCGCGCCATGACGTGCGTCACCGTGTGTGCCCCGGCGCAGCGAGTGCCCCGACGGACGACGGATCGATATTCGACACCGCGGGTGAGACGATTCGCTCGGGAGAGCACCGGGACGGGTCAGGCCGAGACGGTGGTGCGACCCTTAGTGCGACGCGCCGAAAGGATGGCGCGTCCCGCACGGGTACGCATACGAGCGCGGAAGCCATGCTTCTTGGCGCGACGACGGTTGTTGGGCTGGAAAGTACGCTTGGTCATAAGAGTCACTCCGGGAGACGAGTCGCCGGGACGAGGCGACCGGAGACGATGCTAGGCGGAAGAAGGATGCCGCAAGGGCACAAGTCAACCTGGTAAGAATACGTCCTTCGGGAGCAGGTCACAAACCGAGCGCGATCGCGGGGCATTATCCCCACCCGTCGAACTCGGACGTGGCACCGACACGCCGCCAGGTCCTACAGTGGATTTTGCTCCGCCGCACCGCCTGGCTAGCGTGGGCGCGACAGTTATCCACAGGTTCGGAGATGGCACTTTCGCCCCCGAACAAGGTTGCTGACAGATAGCCGCGAATCCCGGGGGACCCATGTCACAGCACGATGTTCCAGACATCTCGATCTGGGCGGCCGTGCTCGACTCCCTCACAGAGGACGACCGGATCACCCCACAGCTCTATGGTTTCTTGAGCCTCGCCGTCCCCCAGGGAGTCATGGCGGGAACGTTGTACCTCGACGTTCCCAATGATCTGACGGCCGCGCAGTTCAGTAAGAGGATGCGCCCCTCCATCCTCGAGGCGCTCTCTCGTATCGATCACCCATCCGGCGCCGTGACATTCCGGGTTGTCGTGAACCCCGATCTCGCCGAGGCCCACGTCGTTCCCCGCTCCAGCCCCGCCGCACAGACCACACCGGACGCACCGGCCCCCGCCCCGGTTCAGTCAGGGTTACGGTCCTACGTCGACGCCCCGCCCGAGACTCCCGCTTCCGCCTCGCGCAACGACACTCGTCTGAACCCCAAGTACACGTTCGACAATTTCGTGATCGGACAGTCCAACCGATTCGCCCACGCGGCCGCCGTCGCCGTCGCCGAAGCACCGGCGAAGGCTTACAACCCGCTCTTCATCTATGGGGAGTCCGGCCTCGGTAAGACCCACCTCTTGCACGCGATCGGCGACTACGCCCTCAACCTCTATACGGGCATTCGTGTTCGCTATGTCTCGAGCGAAGAATTCACGAACGACTTCATCAACTCGATCGCCAACAACCGAGGTTCGGCATTCCAGGCCCGATACCGCGACGTCGACATCCTGCTCATCGATGACATCCAGTTCTTGCAGGGCCGAGCCGAGACCCAGGAAGCCTTCTTCCACACGTTCAACACGCTGCACGACCACGACAAACAGGTCGTCATCACCAGTGACCTGCCGCCGAAGCACCTCACCGGGTTCGAAGACCGGATGCGCAGCCGGTTCGAGTGGGGTCTCATCACTGACGTGCAGGCACCCGACCTGGAAACGCGCGAAGCCATCCTGCGTAAGAAGGCTCAGAGTGAGCGCCTGCAAGTGCCAGACGACGTCCTCGAGTACATCGCCACGAAGGTGTCGAGCAACATCCGAGAACTCGAGGGCGCGCTCATCCGCGTCTCGGCATTCGCCAACCTGAACCGCTCCTCCCTCGACGTGCAACTGGCTCAGACCGTTCTGCGCGACATCGTCGACCAGGACGACGCGAACGTCGTCTCGCCGACGGACATCATCACGGCGACCGCGCAGTACTTCAAGCTTTCCGTCGACGACCTGTACGGCTCGAGCCGCTCGCAAGCAGTCGCAACCGCCCGGCAGATCGCGATGTATCTGTGCCGCGAGCGGACGAGCCTCTCGCTACCCAAGATCGGCCAGCTCTTCGGCAACCGTGACCACACCACGGTCATGTACGCCTACAAGAAGATCAGCGACCTGATGAAGGAACGTCGCTCGCTGTACAACCAGGTCACCGAGATCACGACGATCATCGGTCGCGCCGGCCGCTGAGACACGCGATGTGACCGACGGATGCCTCGTCGGTCACGCTTCGTGCTGCCATATATGCCGAAGTTCGCGCTTGACACACCACGATCCGACCGGCCAAGATGCCGTTTTCACAGTGTGGATAACCTGTGGATAAGCCTCTCGGAATACGTCCAGTTTGTGCACTCTTGGCGTTCGCCTGTGGAGAGTCCGTGAAACACGAGCAAGCACCGCTCCCGCGTAAACCCGGGCATCCGCAGCTCGTCCACAACTCACACGCGTGTAGTTCCGTACTCTCGACAGGCAACGCCCGAGTTATCCACATGATCCACAGGCGTTAACACCATTAACTACTTCTTCTTCTGAGAGATCGATTCCCCTCACCTTTACGGCGCAGGCTGTGGAACGAACGACGACTCACGACATCGATGACCCGGCACTAGCATGGGTAAGCCCAGACCTGGGACGACAAAACCTCCACAGGACAAACCTCCACAGGACAAACCTCCACAGGACAAAGGAGTGACCGTGAAGTTCCACGTGAATCGCGATGTCTTCAGCGACGCGGTCTCTTTCGTCGTGAAGCTGCTCCCGCAGCGCAACCCTCAGCCGATCCTGGCCGGAGTCCTGATCGAGGCCGGCCCTGACGGTCTCTCCCTCTCCGCATTCGACTACGAGGCCTCCGCACGTACGGTCATCGAGGCAACCATCGACAGTCCTGGCACGATCCTCGTTCACGGACGTCTGCTGTCAGAGATCGCGAACCGCCTGCCCAGTGCACCCATCCAGGTCGTCGTCGACGAAGACGGCGGAATCGTCCTGAGTTGTGGTTCCGCGCGCTTCACCCTTCCGGGCATGCCGGTCCAGGAGTACCCCGCGATTCCCGAAGTTACCGCCGAGCCGGGACTCGTACCGGCCGAGGACTTCGCGACCGCCATCGCGCAGGTCGCATTCGCCGCCTCACGTGATGATGTCACTCCCGTGCTGACCGGTGTGCAGCTCGAAGTCTCCGGAACGACCCTGAGCCTTGTCGCGACCGACCGATACCGCGTCGCATTGCGTGAAATCCCCTGGGATGGTGCGGCTGCGCTGGAGGGAGAGGCATCCGCACTGGTTCCGGCGCGCACCCTGCAGGAGGTGGGCAAGACATTTGCCCATGGCGGCGACATCCGTATCGCCTTCTCTGGCTCGGGTGATCGCGAGATCATCGCGTTCTCCTCGGGTGATCGCACCGTCACGTCTCTCCTGATCAAGGGAAACTTCCCGCCCGTTCGGCGTCTCTTCCCGGACCAGAATGCGCACCACGCCGTGGTCAACACGGGTGAACTCATGGAGGCTGTACGCCGCATGCAGATCGTGCTCGACCGTTCCGCTCCTCTCCGCTTCACGTTCTCGTCGGAAGGCGTGACGATGGATGCTTCGGGCGGCGACCAGGCGCGTGCTTCCGAATCGGTCGACGCGCACCTCGACGGTGAAGATGTCGTTCTCGGTCTCAACCCGCAGTACCTGCTCGAGGCGCTGACGGCGGTACGCAGCGAGTTCGTCCGCATCACTTTCACGTCGTCCGATAACGCCAACAAGTTGAGCCCCGTGCTGATCACAAGTCAGACGTCGGTCGACAAAGCGGGAGCCGACACCTTCAAGTACCTCCTGCAACCGAATCTGCTGCTGCGCTGACGTGATCGTCGAGCACGTCAGCCTGGTCGATTTCCGCAACTACGCGAGCGCGGATGTTGCACTGGTCGCGGGACCCAATTTGTTCGTCGGTCGGAACGGACAGGGCAAGACCAACCTTGCCGAGGCGATCGCTTACGTCGCCACCCTGGGTTCGCACCGCGTCTCGGGCGACCAGGCACTCGTTCGAGCGGGAGCAGAATCTGCCATTTTGCGGATTCGTGTCGCCCACGCCGAGCGCAGCGTCCAGCTCGAGGCTCAGCTGAATCGGACCGGACGCAATCGCGCACGGGTGAACGGCGTCGATGTTCGCCCGGCCGAACTTCCGCGCTATGCGCAGGTCGTCGTTTTTGCCCCGGAAGACTTGGGCATCGTGCGCGGAGATCCTTCGGCCCGACGGCGATTCGCGGACCAACTGCTCGTACAGCGTTCGCCGAGGATGGCCGGGGTCCTTGCGGATTACGACCGGGTCCTGCGGCAGCGGGGGGCTCTCCTGAAGTCCGCGCGGGCGCGCGGCATCCGTGGGGACGCGCTCTCGACCCTGGACGTCTGGGATGACAAGCTCGTCGCGCTCGGCTCGGAGATCATCGACGCGCGTCAGGTTCTTGCGAACGAACTCGCGGCACCGATCGAGGCGGCCTACGCCGCAATTGCCGGCGAAGACCACCACCCGGAGCTCGAGTGGGTTCTGTCGGTCCGAGGCGCGGACCCCGAAGACGGCGACGAAGCCGGAAGCGCGGCGCCGATCGGGGCAACAGCGGAGCTCTTCCGCGAGGCATTGGCCCAGAAACGCACCGCTGAGTTGGAGAGAGGGCTCACGCTGGTGGGGCCCCATCGTGACGACCTCCGTCTGAGTATCCGCGGTCTGCCGGTCAAGGGTTACGCGTCGCACGGGGAGTCGTGGTCGGTCGCACTCGCCCTGCGGCTTGCATCGGCCCAACTGCTGCGCGCCGAGTCGCGCAGCGGAGATCCTGTGCTGATTCTCGATGACGTTTTTGCAGAGCTCGACGCCCAGCGGCGCGCCCGACTGTCGGACCTCACGGCTCAGTTCGAACAGGTCATCGTGACAGCGGCCGTGTGGGAGGACGTCCCCGAGGCCCTTCGACGACGGACGGTCCGGATCGAGAACGGGCGCATCGTTCCCGATCCCTCCGGTACGCCGGACGAGGCACCCGGTGTCTGAGGAGGAATCTCCCACGGTGGCGGAGGAGACGGTCGATGCTCCTTCACTGACGGTCGCGACGTATTTGCGGCTGCGAGGGATCGCGGCGCCTCGGTCGCGGAAGCGTCGCAGGTTCCGGGATGCCGAGGGCGAGAACGTCCCGTTCGCGCCAGGACGCGACCCGCACGGTCTCGGGGATGTCATGGCCGACCTCACCCGCGAGGCCGGGTGGAATACGCACCTGGCGAGTGAGGACGTGCTGCGTCGCTGGGCGGATGTCGCCGGTTCTCAGACCGCGGAACACGCTCGCCCTGTCTCGCTCGAGGGCGGAATCATGACGGTTCAGTGTGATTCGACGGCATGGGCACGGCAGCTCTCGAGTCTGCGCGCCGACATCCTCACGCGAATCATCCACGAGCACCCCGATGCGGGTATCACAGCGGTCCGCTTCGTGGGGCCGGACGTTCCCTCGTGGAAATGGGGCCCCAGGACTATTCCAGGGCGCGGTCCTCGCGATACCTACGGCTGAATGAGCATTTGGGGTGCCGTAGGTGATTTCATCCCCGGAGAGAGGCGTGTGATGCGAAATATCGGTCGTCGCTCCGATAGACTGGAACCGACGACTTTCCCTATTTGGAGCGCTTCTTCTCTATGACTTCTGACTCATTCGATGGCGCTCAATCCGGCAGCAACACCGCCCCCGAACCTCACGCGTACGGCGCGGACGAGATTCAGGTCCTCGAAGGGCTCGAAGCGGTACGCAAGCGCCCCGGCATGTACATCGGTTCGACGGGTCCTCGAGGTCTGCATCACCTGGTGTACGAGATCGTCGACAACTCCGTCGACGAGGCGTTGGCCGGTTACTGCGACACGATCGACGTCACGATCCTGCCCGACGGTGCGGTCCGCGTGATCGACAACGGTCGAGGCATCCCCGTCGATATCCACCGCACCGAAGGAAAGTCGACCGTCGAGGTCGTCCTCACCGTTCTGCACGCGGGTGGCAAGTTCGGCGGAGGCGGATACGCGGTGTCCGGCGGTCTGCACGGTGTCGGATCGTCCGTCGTCAACGCGCTTTCGTCGCGCCTCGAGGTCGAGGTTCGCCGCCAGGGCTACGTCTGGCGGCAGTCCTACGGCGGGGGTGGCGTGCCCAAGGCTCCACTCGAACGCGCGGAAGAGAGCTCCGAAACAGGAACGACGATCACGTTCTGGCCGGACGAGACCATTTTCGAGACGGTCGACTTCGATTACGACACTCTCCGTACCCGGTTCCAGCAGATGGCGTTCCTGAACAAGGGCCTGCGTATCGATCTGCACGACGAGCGTCCCGAAAAGGCGTACGACGAAGAGGTCGAGGGACAGCTGGTTCTGCAGCAGCCGACCGATAGCTTCCTCTACGAGCGCGGCCTCGTCGACTACGTCGAGTACCTCAACAGGGCGCGCAAGGCCGAAGCGGTCAATGATGTCATCATCGACTTCGAGTCCGAGGCCCCGGATAAGAAGATCGCCATGGAGATGGCGATGCAGTGGACGACGAGCTACACCGAGAACGTCTTCACCTATGCGAACACCATCAACACGCATGAGGGCGGTACGCACGAAGAGGGCTTCCGCGCCGCTCTGACAACGCTCGTGAACAAGTACGCCCGAGCGAACAACCTTCTCAAGGAGAAGGACGAGAACCTCTCGGGCGATGACGTCCGCGAGGGTCTCACCGCCGTCATCTCGGTCAAGCTCTCCGAGCCGCAGTTCGAGGGTCAGACGAAGACCAAGCTCGGCAACACCGAAGCCAAGGCATTCGTGCAGAAAGTCGTCGGCGATCAGCTCGGTGACTGGTTCGATCGAAACCCGACGCAGGCGAAGAACATCATCCGCAAGGCGATCGACGCGGCCACCGCGCGACTCGCTGCGCGCAAGGCGCGCGAGACCGCGCGACGCAAGAGCGTGTTCGAGTCGGCGTCGATGCCTGACAAGCTCAAGGACTGCACGAGCAAGGATCCCTCGATCAGCGAGATCTTCCTGGTGGAGGGTGACTCGGCCGGCGGTTCCGCGGTCCAGGGTCGCGACCCGCACACGCAGGCGATCCTCGCACTCCGGGGAAAGATCCTGAACGTCGAGCGTGCCCGCATCGACCGTGCTCTCGGCAATAACGAGATCCAAGCGATGATCCAGGCCTTCGGCACGGGTATCGGCGAAGAGTTCGACATTGCCAAGTCGCGTTACCACAAGGTCGTGCTGATGGCCGATGCCGACGTCGACGGCCAGCACATCACAACTCTGCTGTTGACCCTGCTGTTCCGCTACATGCGTGGGCTCATCGAAGCCGGCTACGTGTACCTCGCTCAGCCGCCGCTGTATCGCCTGAAGTGGTCCAACTCGGCGCACGAGTACGTATACAGCGATCGTGAGCGCGACGCGTTGCTGACCGCCGGCCTTGCGGCGGGCAAGCGGATCCCGAAAGATAACGCGATCCAGCGCTACAAGGGTCTCGGTGAGATGAACGACAAGGAGCTCTGGGAGACCACGATGGACCCCCAGACCCGCACGCTCCTGCAGGTGACGATCGAGGATGCCGCGGCCGCCGATGAGATCTTCTCGACGCTGATGGGCGAAGACGTCGAGTCCCGACGCACGTTCATCCAGCGAAACGCGAAGGATGTCCGCTTCCTTGATATCTGATCGGTGCCATGCGTTTCGTCTCGCTTCGCTCGCTCAACGACCGAGAGCCTCCGGTCGTTGAGCGAGGAGCGCAGCGACGAGACGAAACGAACTCATCCCAGACGAGAGAACACCCATGACTGACGAAGACCGCCCCGACGCCACGCCGGCGCACGATCACGGACGCATCGACCAGGTCGACCTGCAGTCCGAGATGCAGCGCAGCTATCTCGACTACGCGATGGCCGTCATCGTCGGTCGTGCCTTGCCGGATGTGCGCGATGGCCTGAAGCCCGTGCACCGCCGCGTGATCTACGGCATGTACGACGGCGGGTTCCGTCCCGACAAGGGCTTCTCGAAGTGCGCCCGCGTCGTCGGCGAGGTCATGGGCCAGTACCACCCGCACGGTGACTCGCCCATCTACGACGCGCTCGTGCGTCTCGTCCAGCCGTGGTCGCTGCGCTACCCGCTCGCCGACGGTCAGGGCAATTTCGGCTCGCCCGGCAACATGGGTGCGGCCGCACCTCGGTACACCGAGACCAAGATGGCGACGCTCGCGCTCGAGATGGTGCGCGACATCGAAGAAGAGACCGTCGACTTCCCGGACAACTACGACGGTCGCACGCAAGAGCCGACGGTTCTGCCGGCGCGTTTCCCGAACCTGCTGGTCAACGGTTCCGTCGGCATCGCGGTCGGTATGGCGACCAACATTCCGCCGCACAACCTCCGTGAGGTCGCCGATGGCGTGCTGTGGTCGCTCGAGAACCCGGATGCGTCGCGTGAAGAGCTGCTCGAAGCCCTGATCCAGCGGGTTCATGGACCGGACTTCCCGACCGGCGCGCAGATCTTGGGTGTCCGCGGAATCCATGAGGCATATCGCACGGGTCGCGGCTCGATCACGATGCGGGCCGTCGTCTCGGTCGAAGAGATCCAGGGCCGCACGTGCCTCGTGATCACCGAGCTGCCGTACCAGGTCAACCCCGACAACCTCGCGATCAAGATTCGTGATCTCGCCCGCGACGGCAAGATCTCGGGCATCGCCGACATCCGTGACGAGACGTCGGGCCGCACCGGCCAGCGCCTCGTGATCGTGCTCAAGCGGGACGCGGTCGCGAAGGTCGTGTTGAACAACCTCTACAAGCACACGCAGCTGCAAGAGAACTTCGGCGCCAACATGCTCGCGATCGTCGACGGTGTGCCGCGCACGCTCTCGCTCGACGCGTTCGTATCGCTCTGGATCTCGCACCAGATCGAAGTCATCGTGCGCCGCACGACCTATCGGCTACGCAAGGCCGAGGAGCGCATGCACATCCTGCGCGCGTACCTCAAGGCGCTCGACGCGCTCGACGAGGTCATCGCGCTCATCCGTCGTTCGCCATCGGCCGACGACGCGCGTGTGGGCCTGCAGAAACTCCTCGACATCGACGACCTGCAGGCTCGCGCGATCCTCGAGTTGCAGCTACGTCGCCTCGCCGCCCTCGAGCGTCAAGCGATCATCGACGAGGCCGAGAAGATCACGGCGCAGATCGTCGACTTCCAGGACATTCTCGCCAGCCCCGGGCGCCAGCGCACGATCGTCCGCGATGAACTCACGGAGATCGTCGCGAAGCACGGCGACGACCGTCGCACCGAAATCCTGATGGGCTTCGATGGCGATATGTCGATGGAAGACCTCATCCCAGAAGAGGAAATGGTGGTCACCGTCACGCGCGACGGATACATCAAGCGCACGCGCAGCGACAACTATCGCGCGCAGCATCGTGGTGGCAAGGGTGTCAAGGGTGCGCAGTTGCGCGCAGACGATGTCGTCGAGCACTTCTTCGTCACCACGACCCACCACTGGCTGCTGTTCTTCACGAACCGCGGCCGCGTGTATCGCGCCAAAGCGTACGAACTGCCCGAGGCCGGCCGCGACGCAAAGGGTCAGCACGTGGCCAACCTGTTGGCGCTGCAGCCGGGCGAAGAGATCGCGCAGGTGCTCGACATCCGCGACTACAGCGTCGCGACCCACCTGGTGCTGGCCACGCGCGGTGGTCTGGTGAAGAAGACGCGTCTGACCGAGTACGACACGAACCGACAGGGTGGCATCATCGCGATCAGCCTGCGCGAGGGAGACGAACTCGAGAGCGCCCTCTTGGTCGAGGCGGACGACGACATCCTGCTCATCTCGCGTCACGGCATGTCATTGCGATTCACCGCGGATGACGATGCACTGCGTCCCATGGGTCGCTCGACCGCCGGGGTCAAGGGCATGTCGTTCCGCGGGGACGACAGTCTGTTGTCGGCGAGTGTCGCCCCGCAGAACGGCGGAGCCGCCGGTCACTACGTCTTCGTCGTGACCGACGGGGGCTATGCCAAGCGCACCGCGGTCGCCGAATATCGCGGTCAATCACGCGGCGGACTCGGCATCAAGGTCGCCAAGTTGAGCGACGATCGGGGTGTGCTCGCGGGCGGCTTGATCGTCGGCGAGGACGACGAGGTCTTGGTGGTTCTTGCCAGCGGCAAGGTGGTACGCTCCTCCGTGGCCGAGGTGCCTGCCAAGGGTCGCAACACGATGGGAGTCGTGTTCGCGCGTCCTGGCGACGACGACCGGATCATCGCGATCGCCCGTAACGGGGAGAGGAGCGTCGACGTGGAGCAGCCGGTCGAACCCATCCCCACCGATATCGCGGAGTCGACACCCGTTACGCCCACGGAAGAGAGTTCTGACGCATGAGCACCGTTGCCGACAAGCTGGCCAAGAAGTCGAGCCGACAGGGAAGCTCCAAGCAGGTCCGCCTGCGGCTCGTCTACATCGACTTCTGGTCGGCCGTGAAGCTGTCCTTCCTTGCGGCGGTCGCGATCGCCATCGTCACCGTGGTGTCGTTCTTCCTGATCTTCATGGTCGTGCAGACAACGGGCCTGATCGGACAGTTCGACGAGTTCTTCCAGAGCTTCTCGGAGAACGGCGTCCGGATCTCCGATCTCGTGGGCCTGCCGCAGGTCATGGCGTTCGCCGCCGTGGTTGCGATCCTCAACCTGATCGTCGTCACGGTGCTGGGCGCGGTGGTCGCGGGTATCTACAACCTCGCGGTCAAGATCACCGGCGGCCTGCTCGTCGGATTCACCTCGAACTGATTCAGACGGCGCCCGTCGTTCCCAGCAAGGATCCGATCAGCCAGGTCACCGCGAGGGCGAGCGATCCGCCGACGACGAGTCGCAGGATCGCTCGGGCGGGCTTGGCCCCGCCCAGGGCGGCCGATATCCAGCCCGTGACGACCAGGGCGACAAGGACGGCCGCAAACGTCACCGGCACGCGCCAGCCGACGGGTGGCAGCAGAATCGCCAGAAGCGGGAGCAACGCTCCCACGGTGAAGGCGACCGCGAACGATAGAGCCCCACGAGTTCTTCGAACTCCTCCTCCGGCATGTCGCGCAGCTCGGCCGATTCTTTTGCGATCAGCGCCCGCTCACTGTCTCGCTGACTGCTCACCGAGACGTACTCGCCGAGCGCCATCGAGATCGCTCCACCGACGAGGCCCGCGATTCCGGCGACGAGGAGAGCGGATGAATCGGTTGTGGCACCGGCGACACCCACCACGAGCGAGGCGACCGAGATGATGCCGTCATTGGCGCCGAGCACCCCGGCACGCAGCCAATTGAGGCGCTGGCCGATACCGCCCGCGTGTGCTTCGCCGACGTGACCGGCTGCCTCATCTGTCATGGCCTCAGTCAATCGCTTCGACACGCAAACGACAATCGCCACCCGCGATTCGCGCCAAGCGCGCGGGTCGGGTAAAGTCTTGGAGGTTGCGGGGCTATAGCTCAGGCGGTTAGAGCGCTTCACTGATAATGAAGAGGTCCCAGGTTCAAGTCCTGGTAGCCCCACCAATCCGTCCCGCGGGGCCTTAGCTCAGTTGGTAGAGCGCCTGCTTTGCAAGCAGGATGTCAGGAGTTCGATTCTCCTAGGCTCCACAGTTCTTCTGGTCGCCCAGTCGCCAGTCGCTTTCGACAGCGCTCAGCCGATCGGCTGCGAGATGTCCGCCACCGTGGCCCCGAGCGCGTGGAACAGCGCGTGTGCGTCGACGAAGAGGCTGTAGCCGTGTGCTCCCGCGCCGAGAGCTACGCGGCCCGCGATCGTCTCGTCTGCGTAAACGGGCCACGCGGTCGAGCTGCCCAGAGGAACGATCGTGCCACGCTCATAGCCGGTGGCGGCGAGGGCACGTTCGGGGTCCGGCAACTGCAGCTTGTTGACGCCCACAATGGCGCGAAGCTTCGCCCACGCGATCTGCCGATCCCCGGGGATCAAGGCGAAGAGGTAGGTGTCGTCGCTGCGTTTCACGACGAGGGTCTTGACGATGTTCCGTGGCTCAATGCCGAGCAAGCGGGCAGCCTCATCGAGGCTGCCCGCTTCCGGTCGCTCACGGATCTCGATATCGAGACCCAGATCGGATGCCGCCGAGCGCACACGTGCGGTGGCGGCATCCGGGTCACTCATCGGGGGAGCGAAGGGGGTCGTCAGCAACCCAGAGCTCGTCGTCGGCACGCAGCGTCTGCCACGCGGCGTAGAGCACACCGGCGGCGGCGATCACTCCGAGAACGACTGCGATAACACTGCCGGTGCTCATGCCGGGCTTCTTGGGCTCGAGTACGGCCAACTTCTTCGACATGGCCTTGGTGGCCTTCTTGCTGTACGAATCCGCCTTCTTGCCAAAGCTGCGGGCGTCCGGGAGGGCGAACCCGCGACCGCTCGCCAGGCGAGATCGGGTGTCGTTGGCCGCGTCCCAGACCGAGAGGGCCCCACCAACGACGCCGCCGACGGCCGGGACGACCCGGTGCTCGAGGACGTCGCGACTGACCTTCGCGCTCTTGTCGACGATGGGGGCGACGCGGTGTTCATACGTCGACTGGACGGCGGGTCCGACCTGCTCGCGTGAGTAGTGGCCGAGCTGACGGCCGGCTTCGCGGGCGATGCCCGCGGCCTCTCCTACGAGTACCTGCTGCGTCTGCCACACCTTGTTGGCGGAATCCTGCAGCTTGCGGAGCTCTTTCTTGCGCTTACGACTCAGGCTCACGGCTGCCTCCTTATTCGTCGGGGGACGACGATGCGCCCCTCCCCATCTTGCCACGGTGAGCCGGTCAGGCCAGAGTTCGCGGCAAACTCCTATGCCAGAATGGATCAATGCCGCATCACACCGCTGTCGCCACACTCCACACCAACCACGGCGACATTGTCGTCAACCTTTACGGTGACCACGCTCCCCGCACGGTTCGCAACTTCATCGGGCTCTCCGACGGAACCGGCGAATGGACCGACCCCGCCACGGGCAAGCCCGGCGAAGGCGCCCTCTACACGGATGTGGTCTTCCACCGCATCATCCCCGGTTTCATGATCCAGGGCGGCGACCCGCTCGGGATGGGTACCGGAGGACCGGGCTACAACTTCGACGACGAGATCAGCCCCGAGCTGAACTTCAACGCGCCGTACATCCTGGCGATGGCGAACGCCGGGCTGCGCCGCAACGCAATCACGGGCAAGGCCGAAGGCACGAACGGCTCGCAGTTCTTCATCACGACCGACCCGACCCCGTGGCTGCAGGGCAAGCACACGATCTTCGGTGAGGTCGCGGACGACGCCTCGCGCGCCGTGGTCGACGCCATCGGCGCCGTTCCCACCGCGGGCGGCGACCGGCCGATCGAGCCCGTCGTGCTGCAGTCGGTCGACATCGTCACGGTCTGACGCACTCGCGTGAGCGCTGACGGGGCACGTAATCCCGAGGACTTCTGCTACCGGCATCCCGATCGCCGGAGCTACGTGCTCTGTCAGCGCTGTTTGCGCACCATCTGCCCCGAGTGCCAGACACAGGGAGCGGTCGGGGTCATCTGCCCCGAATGCATGAAAGAGCAGCGCGCGAATACGCCGCCGGCAGTCCGACGTGCGCGCGCCTCTGTGCGCGCGATCAGCGGTCGTCCATTGGTGACGTACTGGATCGTCGGGGTGACTGTCGCTCTGTTCGTGCTCGACTACATCCCCGGCCTCGACCTGACGGGCCTGTTCCTATTCAACAGCGCCTACCTCGATCCTTCACTCGGATTCTTCCAGCCGTGGAGAGTGTTCACCGACATGCTGGCTCACTCCGGGCTCTGGCACGTCGGGCTCAATATGTTGGCCGTCTGGATGATCGGCCGAAGCCTTGAGCCACTGCTCGGCCACATCCGATTCCTGCTGCTCTACCTGCTGTCGGGTCTGGCGGGTTCGGTCGCGGTCGCACTGCTCGCGCCTTTCACGTCCGTGATCGGAGCGTCGGGCGCCGTGTTTGGATTGCTCGGAGCGCTGCTCGTGATCGGCCGACACATCGGCGCCAACATCACCGGCATCCTGATCATCGTCGGCATCAACCTGGTAGTCGGGTTCTTGCCGGGCTTTTCGATCTCGTGGCAGGCGCACGTCGGCGGGCTAGCCGCCGGAGCGCTCGCGGGACTGATCTTCGCACGGACCCGTCGTGCCGATCAGCGCGGGTTGCAGTACGGACTGCTCGCCGGGCTCGCCGCGGTGCTCTTGGCGCTCTGCGCGGTGCCCGCGATCATCGGCTGAGAGCCGTTGTCCACAGGGTTCTGCACAGGTGTGGAGAATTACACGCGTGTAAGTAGTGCTCTCAGCGCCAACGCGTCGTCATCAAAAAACCGATGAGAGCGATGCCGAAGCCGATGGTCAGGTTCCATGCGCCGATACCCGGAACGGGCAGCGTGCCGTTGCTCAGGTAGAAGACGAGAACCCAGGCGAGGCCTAGGAGCATGAAGCCGATCATGACCGGCAGGAACCAAACGGGATTGGGGGCGTCGACGTCGCGACGGGGCGCGCCGGGGTCGACGTCGTCAGATCGGGACATGACAGCCATTGTAGCGGGGAGCCCGCACACAGCACGGTGGCCTAAGATCGGCGCGTGGATATGCGCGAACCGGGGGAACAGCGAGCAGCTGATGAGCCGGCGCGCCCGGAGGCGGCGATGAGCCCCGAAGCTTCGGACACGCGGCGAAGTCGCGCCCGCCGCGGGCGAAAAATCTCCGTCATCGGAGTCGCCGGCGAATTGCTTCTGACGGCCGGCGTCTTCGTGTTGCTGTTCGTGGGGTGGCAGATGTGGATCGGCGATCAGATCGCATCGGCCCAGAACAGGGCCGATGCGCTAGCACTCGCCGAGGAATGGCAGGACTCGCCACCGATCGCGGACCCGAATCCGTCTGCGTCGGCGGCCCCCGAAGAGCCCGCCGCGCCCGCCGCGCCCGCCGCGCCGGTCGAACCCGTGATCGCGCCCGAACCTGGCGATGGCGAGGTGTTCGGCATCATGTACGTCCCCCGCTTCGGCGCGGACTTTGCCGCCCGCATCGGTGGCGGCGTCTCGCGGGCTCGCACCCTCGACACGATCGGAATCGGGCACTATCCGGGAACGCAGATGCCGGGCGAGGTCGGCAACTTCGCCGTCGCCGCTCACCGCACCGGTTTCGGTGGGGCGCCGTTCTACGCGATCGACGAGCTGCGTGTCGGCGATTCGATCATCATCGAGACCCAGGACGGCTGGTACACGTACCGCTTCCGCACGCTCGAGTACGTTCGGCCCTCGGCGGTAAACGTGCTGGCTCCTGTCCCGCAGAACACGCTCACGGGCGCGGGTGGGCGTTACCTGACCATGACGAGCTGTTCACCCAAGAACACGATCGCCGAGCGCATCATCGCGTACTCCCTTTTCGAATCCTTCCGGCCCCGTGCCGACGGGCCTCCCGAGGGTGTTCCCGGGGCGGTGGTGTCCTGATGTACGGCGCACTCTGGCGTGTACTGCCGGGTCCGTGGTGGATTCGGACGCTGATTCTACTCGTGGCTGCCGCGGCGATTGTGTACGCCCTGTTCTTCTACGTCTTCCCCGTCGTCGCGGTCTGGATCACACCCGAAGAGGTCACGGTCCAGTGACCTTCCGGGTGCTGGTCGTCGACAACGACGACAGCTTCGTCTTCACGCTCGCCGACTACCTCGTCCAGCTCGGCGCGGGGGTTGAGGTCGTGCGGAGTCGGGATATCCCGGTCGGATCCGGTCGGCAGATCTTGGGCGAGCACGACGCAGTTCTGCTCTCGCCGGGACCGGGGTCACCAGGCGAGGCCGGCGCCTCCATCGAGATCGTCCGCACCGCCGAAGGGATGCGGATTCCCCTGCTCGGTGTCTGTCTCGGGCATCAGGCCATCGCCGAGGCCTTCGGTGGCGTCGTGTCCACGGCCGCCGAGCTGATGCACGGCAAGACCTCGAGCGTCGTGCACGACGGCACCGGGCTGTTCGAGGGCATCACGGCACCGTTCACGGCGACGCGGTATCACTCGCTCGCGGTGACGGAGGATTCACTCCCCTCACAACTCCGCGTGACCGCCCGAACCGATGGCGGCGTCATCATGGCGCTCGAACATCGTGGGGCGCCTCTGCGCGGCGTTCAGTTCCACCCCGAGAGTGTGCTCACCGAGGGTGGCCACCGCCTGCTCGCGAACTGGCTCGCCGAGGCGGGCATGCCCGAGGCTCTCGCCGCGGCAGAGGGCAAGCATCCGCTTGTCGGATCTGCCTAACGACTCGTCTGTTCGACCAGCCGGCCGAACGCTACGGTGCGGGGGCGGTGCAGACGGTGAGGGCGATCGTTGAACCGACCGCCGCTTCGCCCGGCGCAATCGACTGTTGTGTGACGGTCTCGGGATCGGTCGCGGGACAACTCGGGTCCTCGATCCGACTTGCGGTGAGCCCGACGCTCGGGCCCTGAATGCTCTCGGTCGCCGCCTGCAGGGTGAACCCGACATAGTTGATGATCGGCACACGTCCGGTCGCCGTCACCAGATTGACGGGGGATCCGACGATGACGCTCTCTTCCGCGGCGGGCGACGACGAGATGACTGTGCCCTCGGCTTTGCCCGGAACGCTTCGCGAGCTGATCTGCCCGACCGTGAGCCCGGCTGCTTCGATCGCGGCGCGGGCGTCTGCCTCGGACAACCCCTCGAGAGGCGGTACGAGCGTCGTCTCTGCACCCGTGGAGACGTACACCGTCACGTCCTGGCCCTCGGTGACGCCGACCCCCGCCGCGGGGACGGTCCGCACAACTGAACCCTCACTGACTGTGTCGCTCGCCTCATCGCGGCGGACCGCGTTGAGGTCTGCTTCGGCCAGGGCGCTGTTGGCTGCCTCGTACGTCTGACCGACGACCGGGGGAACGACGCGGGCCGTGGAGGGGACTTCCGACTGCGGCTGGATCGTGACGATCCAGAAGAAGAGCGAGATGATCACCACGGCGAGCACGGCGACACCGGTCCAGATCCACGCCGCGGGCGGTCCGCTCTGCGTGCGGGCCATGGTCTCGTCGGTGCTCAGCTGACGCAGCGAGCGTGCCGTTTCGGCGGCCTGGCGAGGGTTCGCACCGTACAGCTCGGTGGTGAGTGCCCCGAGCTGGCGCTTGCTGGGGGCGGCGCCGCCGACGGCCGCGGCCAGCGCGGCGCGGAATTGCTCGGCAGATTGGTAGCGCTGGAAGGGATCCTTGGCGAGGGCGCGCAGCACGACCGCGTCGAGGGCGCGCGAGACGTCGGGGTTGAGCTCGGACGGAGCATCCGGTGTCTCACTGACGTGCTGGTAGGCCACGGCGACCGGGGACTCGCCCCGGAAAGGAGCGCGACCGGTGAGCAGCTCGAAAAGCACCACACCCGTCGAGTACAGGTCGGCGCGGCCGTCTACGGCCTCGCCCTTTGCCTGCTCGGGAGAGAAATACGCCGCCGTACCGAGGATCGCGGTCGTGTCCGCGACGGTGGACGACGAATCCGAGACAGCGCGCGCGATGCCGAAGTCCATGACTTTGACGTGACCTGGGTCGGTGATCATCACGTTGCCGGGCTTGATGTCGCGGTGTACGACACCGGCGCGGTGCGAGTACTCCAGCGCCTCGAGGATTCCGTCGACATAGCGGACGGCGTCGGCTTCGGGCACCGGCCCGGCGTCGATGACGTCCTTCAGAAGGGCACCCTCGACGAGTTCCATCACGATGTACGGGACCGGATGCGTCGAGCCATCCGGGTCGCGCTCGGTTTCTTCTCCGGCATCGAAAACGCGCACGATCGTGGGATTCGCCATCCGGGATGCCGCTTGAGCCTCGAGGCGGAATCGCGTGCGGAAGGCCGCATCGTCGGCCAGCTCGCGCTTGAGCATCTTGATCGCAATCGCGCGACCGAGTGTCAGGTCATAGCCCCGGTAGACCGATGCCATTCCCCCGCGACCGACGATCTCGTCGATGCGATATCGACCGGACAGCACGCGTGGCTCAGTCGTCACGGGGTACTCCTCGTCGATGGGGAAGGGGGACTTCCTAGCCTAGGCGGCGGCTATGGATCGGATGGCGGCGACGCGACGGTCAGGGTGCCGCCGGTGGCGTTGATGGCGTTGCCGGTGCCGGGGTGATCGTCGCGGCTGCCTCGGCCGACTCCGGCGACGTGCGATCGCCACCGGGCCCGCCCGTGCACGTCACCGTGTACTTGACGATGAGCGACTGGCCCGCGTTCTCGCTGACCTCGATCGGCGCGGTCCGCTGGTTGGCGGCGATCACGATCGACGACTGTCCGTTCGAGAACAGGCCATTCGAAGCGGTCAGGTTGTACGACAGCACAGAGCCGGTGCCGGTGGCGCAGCTGTAGCCCGACCACTGCACGTCCACGGTGTCACCCGCGGTGACGGTCGTCACGGGGGTTCCACCGTCTTGGATGGTGGGGGCGCCAGGGGCGTTCATCGGCGTGATGTCGCCGTAGTACGTCAGCACGAGCTCGCGCGACTTGGGAACGTTGCCTTGCGGCTCGATGCGGTAGACAGTGCCGACCTCGTCTTGTGAGGCGGCCGCGTCTCCAGCCGTACACGTAACTGTCTCCATGCCTGCATCGAGTGCGGTCTGGCGGGCAGCCTCGCAGTCAACACCCATGAGATCTAGAGCGCTGACATCGACAGATGTCGGCGTCGGGGCGGGTTCGGTCGAAGGTGCGGACGGAGTCGGTGCCGTCGACGTAGTCGAGTCGGACGGATCGGGACTCCCGCCCTGGTTCGCCAGGAGCGCCCAGACGGCACCGCCGAGCACGAGCAGCAGCAGGACGATCAGCGCGATCAGCGGCCAGGTCCACGGGCTACGCTTCCGCGGCGGTGCCTCGTCAACGACGGTTGCTGTCGCACCCGTCGCGGCGGACGGGGTCAGCAGACGTGTTGCCGCGTCGAGCGGTGCCGCCGACGTGAGCAGCTGGGTTGCGTCATCCGTCGCCACGACACCCGTCGCGATCGCGGGGATCGCAGCCGCGGCCGCGACGATGTCCCCGCGACGCAGAGCCGTAGCGGCGCGCGCGACGACCGCGGTCGAGCTCGGGCGGTCGTCCGGCTTCTTCGCGATCATGGCGAAGACGAGGTTCTGTACCGGAACCGCAACGGTCGGCGGAAGCGGAGGCGCCTGCTCGTTGATCTGCGCCATCGCGATCGCGACCTGCGACTCACCCGTGAAGGGGCGCTTGCCGGCGAGGCACTCGTACGCGACGATGCCGAGCGAGTAGATGTCGGTCGCGGCCGAGGCGGGATGTCCGGATGCCTGCTCGGGCGAGAGGTACTGAACGGTACCCATGACCTGGCCCGTGGCCGTCAGGGGCACCTGGTCGGCGATGCGAGCGATGCCGAAGTCGGTGATCTTCACGCGTCCATCGGGCGTGATCAGCAGGTTGCCCGGCTTGATGTCACGGTGCACCAGGCCGGCTGCATGGGCCGCCTGCAGAGCAGCGGATGTTTGGGCGACGATGTCGAGCGTCTTGTCGGTCGACAGGGTGCCGTCGCGCTCGAGGATCGTCGACAGGGCCTCGCCCGGAACGAGTTCCATGACGAGGAAGGCGCTGCCGTTCTCCTCGCCGTAGTCGAAGACGCTGGCGATGCCCTCGTGGTTGACCAGGGCCGCGTGCCGGGCCTCGGCGCGGAAGCGCTCGAGGAAGCCCGGGTCGCCCATGTACTCGTCTTTGAGGATCTTGATCGCGACGGTACGGCCGATGACGTGGTCGGTGGCTTCCCAGACCTCGCCCATGCCACCGATGGCGATGCGCGAGATCAGTTCGTAGCGGCCGCCGAAGGACACTCCCTGTGTGGGTCTCATCGCTCCAGCACCGCCTCCATGACCGCCTTGCCGATCGGGGCCGCGAGCAGATTCGATCCGCCTTGCTGGCCCCGCCCTGCGCCGTTCTCCAGCACAACCGCGACCGCAACCTGCGGGTCATCCGCGGGCGCGAAGCCCGTGAACCAGAGGGTGTACGGAGCGGTCGCACCGTTCTCCGCCGTGCCGGTTTTTCCGGCCACCTCTACGCCGTCTATTCTTGCACTCGACGCCACGCCGTTCTGGACATTCGCCACCATCATCTGGGTCATGGTCGCTGCATCCTCTTCGCTCAGGGCACGTTCGAACTCTTCGTTGTCGAAGGTCTGTTGCACCGACAGGTCGGGGCCGATCACGCGGTCCACCATGCGGGGGTTCATCACGACGCCCTCGTTTGCGATCCCGGCCGAAACCATCGCCATCTGGAGCGGGGTCGCGCGGACATCGCCCTGGCCGAAGCCCGTAAGGGCGGTCGGGGCATCCTCGAGCGCGCGCGGGTACGTCGATGCGGTCGACTCGAGGGGCATCGCGAACGACGAGTTGAAGCCGTACTTCTCGGCCTCTTCGCGGATCGCGTTGTCGCCTAGTTCGACCGCGAGCTGGGCCATCGGGATGTTGCACGAGAGGCGGAGAGCGTCGGCCAACGTGACGGTTTCGCCCGGCCCGCACGTACCGCCACCGGAGTTGTTGATGAAGTCGGATGATCCCGGCAGTTGCCACTGAGCGGGGTTCGCGAAGGTCGATTCGGGCGTGTAGCGACCCGAAGCCAGCGCCGCCGATGCGACGACGAGCTTGAAGGTCGAACCCGGAGGGTTCAGGGTTCCCGCGATGGCTCGATTCGACAGCGGGCGCAGGGGGTCGGCATCGAGCGCCGCGTAGGCGTCGTTGACCTCGGCCGAGCTGTGTGCGGCAAGCAGGTTGGTGTCGAAACTCGGGGTCGTGACCATCGCGAGGATGCGGCCGGTGGACGGCTCGATCGCGATCACCGCGCCCTCGTAGCCCTGCAGGGCATCCCAGGCGGCCTGTTGCGCCCGCGGCAGAAGGCTCGTGGCGACGTTCGAACCCTGCGGCTTCTGGCCCGTGATGATCTGATCGAGGCGCTGCAGAAACTGCGATCCGGATGTGCCGCTGAGATCCTGATTCATCGCGCTCTCGAGTCCGGTTCGAGAGTTCAGCAGAGGGTTGATGTATCCCGTAACGGGGGCCCACATCGCCGCATCGGTGTAGACCCGCTGGAACGAGTAGATGTCATCCGACGGCACGGAGTAGGCGATGGCCGCGCCATCCGCGATGATCGCCCCGCGCTGAACCTGGTACGCGTCGTACAGTGCGCGCGTGTTCGCGGGATTCTCGGCAAGAGTGTCGACCTGGACGACCTGGATCCAGCTCGTCGCGCCGAACAGGGCAAGGAACATCGCCAGGATGACGACCGAAAGGCGACGGAGTTCTTTGTTCATCCGATGACCACCCGGGGACGAGAGCGCACGGCGTCCGAGACGCGCAAGAAGAGAGCCACGATGAGCCAGTTCGCGACGAGCGACGAACCACCGGCAGCGAGGAACGGAGTCGTCAGTCCCGTCAGCGGGATCAAGCGGGTCACTCCGCCGACCATGATGAAGACCTGCAGGGCGATCGTGAATGCCAGCCCGGTCGCGAGGAGCTTGCCGAAGTCATCCTGGCCAGCGAGTCCGATGCGGATGCCTCGGCTGACGAAGAGCATGTACAGACACAGGATCGCGAAAACACCGATGAGCCCGAGCTCTTCGCCGAGGCTCGGGACGATGTAGTCGCTCTGCGACAGCGGCGTGATATCGGGACGACCTTGCCCGAGCCCGGTGCCCACGAGCCCACCTTGCGCGAGCCCGAAGATGCCCTCGACGAGCTGGTAAGCTGCCGCCCGTGCGCTCGATCACCTCGGGATCGAAGGCGTGCCACCAGGCCGAGATGCGGGATCCGACATACGTCATGACCTGTGAGGCGATGAACACGCCGGCGAACGCAAGGGCCAGCCCGATCACGACCCAGCTGGTGCGGCCCGTCGCTGTGTAGAGCATCGCGATGAACATGCCGAAGATCAGCACGCCGGTGCCGAGGTCGCGCTGCAGCACGATGATCGCGAGCGAGACCACCCAGATGATCAGCAGCGGCCCGATCTCGCGCGCACGCGGCCAGGTCATGCCGAGGAAACGATGCCCGGTCGAGGTGAGGCTCTCACGCGTCCTCACGAGGTAGCCAGCGAAGAAGATCGCCAGGGCGATCTTTGCTAGCTCGGCGGGCTGGAAGCTGAAGAAGCCACCGATCGAGACCCACACCGCCGCGCCCGTGCCTTCCCGAGCCAAGCCGGGGATTGCGGGCAGCAGCAGCAGGATGAGTCCGACAAAACCCGAGACGTAGGTGTAGCGGAACAGCACGCGGTAGTTGCGCAGAAGAATGACGACGGCGACGGCACCGGCAACGGCGATGCCTGTCCAGGCGATCTGGCGGGTGGATGCCGCATCCCAGCCCTCCGCGTCGATGGCGATATCGATGCGGTAGATCATCGCGAGGCCGAGGCCCGTGAGAGTTGTTGCAATCGGTACGACGATCGGGTCCGCGTTGGGTGCCCGGAATCGCAGCACGATGTGCAGCGTGAGCACCAAGACGGCGAGGGCTCCGAAGTAGTACAGGATCGTCCACTCGATACCACCGAGCGCGCCGAGCTGCACGAGGGCGACGGCGGACCCGCTCACCGCGAAGGCGAGCAGCAGAAGACCGAGCTCGCGGTTGCGCTGGGTCTGAGGCATCCGGAGCGTGCGGAGCGCCTTCATGACCGTCGTGTCGGCCTTGAGTTCGGCGGTGTCGCCTTGCTTGGTCGAGGTCACGGGTTCACCCCCAAGGGTTCGGTCGTGGCGCGCAGGCGCTCGACGATCTCACGCGCCTCGGTCAGCGACCCCGCCGAAACGGTCGATTCGACGGCCTGTCGCGTGAACTCGTCCAGATCGTCGAGATCGATGCCCGTCTCTTCGTAGACCTCGGACAGCGAGATCGGGCCGATGTCCTGCTGAATGCCCCGGTACACGACGACCATCTCTTGATCGGCACCGACGAAGAATCGCGTCTGCGTCCACGAATACGCGAGGAGTGCGCCGACGACGAGCAGCGCGACCACGACCACCGCGCCGACGATCCAGCCGATACGACGGCGACGGGCACGGCGACGGTCCTCTTCGATGAGCTCTTCAAGGAACTCGGCTGCGGGCTCGAAATGTGTCGGTTCGTTCGCAGCCTGACGATTGGGGTGCAGCCAGCTGCTGCGGCCCGGGCGTGCGGCGGGAACATCGAAGTCGAGCGGGGTCGACGCCGAGCCGACGATGGTCGGCGTTCCCACCACGACGGGATGCGAGCCGCCGACGTCGACGATCACGATGGTGACGTTGTCGGGTGCGCCGGCGTCGAGGGCTTGCTTCAGAAGCACGTCGGCGGTGCGTTGGGGTGTGAGACCCTGCGCGAGTGCCTTCGCCGTATGGGGATCGTCGACGACGCCCGAGAGGCCGTCCGAACACAGCAGCCACCGGTCACCGGGCTGAGTCGCCATGATGAATGTGTCGACGTCGGGGTGAGCGTCCATGTCGCCGAGCACGCGCATCAGCACGGAGCGCCGGGGGTGGAAGCGCGCCTCCTCGACGGTGATGCGGCCCGAATCGACGAGGCGCTGCACGAACGTGTGGTCCGTCGTGATCTGTGTGAGCTGGTCGTCGCGGTAGAGGTAGATGCGCGAGTCGCCGATGTGAGCGATGACCGCGTGATCGTCGATCATCAAGAGCGCGCTCACCGTGGTGCCGAGCCCCGAGAGTTCGGGCCGCTGCTCGACCGTATCGATCAGGGCGGATGCCGTTTCGGTGATCGTGTCGCGCAGCTCGCGCTCGGCCTCGGCCGTGCTCGCAAAGGGCCGATCGAGGCCTTCGAGGTGACGGATCGCGATCGATGACGCGACATCACCGCCCGCGTGACCACCCATACCGTCGGCGACGACATAGAGGTTGGACCCGGAATAGCCCGAGTCCTGATTGTTGGAGCGGACCTTGCCCGTATGGGACAAGGCCGCCGCGGAACCCTCGAAGACCATCAACTACTTCTGCAGCTCGAAGGTGGTCGCGCCGACCTTGATGGGCGCGCCGATCGTCACCGGTGTGGGGGCCTGCACGCGGGCGCCATCGTGCCAGGTGCCGTTCGTCGAATCGAGGTCCTGAATCATCCACTGCTCGCCCCACAGCACCAGGCGTGCGTGATGGCTGGAGGTGTAGTCGTCTCGGATCACCAGCCCCGATTCGCTCGAGCGGCCGATCGTGAGCGGTTCGTTCGTCAGGGGGAGCTCGAGCCCGGCCTTCGGCCCTGAGGTGATGACGATGCGCTGGACCGATTCGGTCGTTGCGGCGCCGCCCTTCTTGCCGGCTCGTGAGGGCGCAGGGGCTGCCGCCGGCGCGGGGGTCGACGGGGCGGGTGGCGCGGTCGGGGGTGCCTGCGCGGTGGCTGAAGCTGCGGCGGCTCCCGGGGCGCCTGCGGCTTCACTTGCGGGCTCAGGCATGCGGCGCACGCGCACGCCGAAGAGATCCGCGCGCATCGAGTAGACGACAACGAAGACGAAGGCCCACAGCAGGAGCAGGAAGCCGATCCGCAGCAGGAGAAGGGTGAGCTCGCTCATCGCGCCCCGCTTCCACCGAGCGCGTCGAACGCACGGGTCACATCGGCGGGCGGTGGTGGCGGAGGCTTCGGGGGTCGCGCCTGCGCGACGACGCGGAAGACGATGTCGGTGCGTCCGATCCGAATCGTCGAGTCCGGCTCGAGCGCGGCCTGCGTGACGCGCTGGCCGTTGAGGGAGGACCCGTTGGTCGATCCGAGGTCGCGGACCATGGCGCGTTCGCCGTCCCACAGAATCTCGACGTGCTTTCGGCTCGTGCCGGCGTCGGGGATTGTGATGTCGGCGTCGCTGCCCCGACCGATTACTGTTCGGCTCGAAGTCAGGGGGTGCCGTTTGCCATCGATATCGACGACGGCGCGCCACGAAACGCGGCCCTCTTCTGTCGTGGAACTGACGCGCAGCGTTCCCGCCGCGACATTGGGATCGACGCCGAGCCGGATGCTGACGGCACCCGCAAACGTGTAGCCCTGTGCCTTCGCGTGCTTCTGCACGAGCGTGTCGAGCTCGGTCAGTAACGTGTCGCCGAGCGCCGCCATCTTGGCGTGGTCGGCGGGCGAGAGTTCGACGACGAAGGTGTTGGGCGCGAGGATGCGGTCGCGGCTGACGACCGCGGCCTTCTTGTCGAGCTCGCCGCGCAGGGCGGAGGCGATCTCGACCGGTTGGATGCCGCTGCGAAAGGTGCGCGCGAAAGCACCGTTTACGGCGCGCTCGAGACCCTTCTCGAAGCTGTCAAGTAGACCCACGGGGCTCCTCAGGCGGGGCGGATGGTAGGCCCATCGTAGTCAGCGAGGCTGAATAGGCCCCGACGATCGGGGAGTTGAGCGAGATAACGCTCGTCGTCGCCGGAGGAGATCGGCGCCAGAGGAGGACACCGCTGGGCCCGGAGTCCTCCTCTGGTCCCGAGATCCTCGTCTCGCGCCGCCGCGCACCCGTGATATTCTCGGCAGGTTGAGTTTTGGGGTGTATGCCCCGAGATTCGCGCGAGTGGCGGAATAGGCAGACGCGCTGGCTTCAGGTGCCAGTGCCCGAAAGGGCGTGGGGGTTCAACTCCCCCCTCGCGCACCAGAGGGGTGCTTCAGCTTTTGCTTGAGGTACTTTCACGAAATGCGCGCAAAGGGCCGGTCGAAGGAGAAATCCTCGTCCGGCCCTTTGTTTTGGGTTCGGGGTCTGGTGAATTCCGTGTCAGGGGACGGTGGATCTCACGCTTGCGGCGTGCGGCGCCAATACGAATAGCCCCTCGCGGGGCTAGCCAGTTTCTGTTCGGTTCTTCAGGTGCCGTTGGGCTCAGACTTGCTGAACCTCAGACCCGTCACGGCGGGGGAGTCGGTTGCCGAACTCATCAGTTCTTCGGCGGGCCCGATGCTTCGGAGGGTCTGCGCGGTCTCGGGTGCTTTTGAGGAAGTTGACGACACGCCGAAGGTTGGAGATGGCGGCGGCGCTCGCAGATGCGAGTGCCTGGTAGGCGTAACCGCGTGGTCGGCGCTTGTTCCGGTTGCTGAGGTCGGCGTGGGCGTCGTCTTTCAAGAACTGGTTGTTCGCCTCCACGTGGCTGCGCAGGCCGTACCAACGTCGCCACTTGTCGCTCTTGTACTCGAACGCTTGCAGGATTTTCAGTATTCGCAGGCTCTCGGGACTATCCGGGTGCAACGTGAAGGTTCCGGGGGGTTCGGGATTCGTCTTGAGCTGTTTGCCGGTAGCTGGGTCGAAGAGCATCAGTGCGCGAGCGTCGGGATACAGGAATCGTTGGCTTCCGTCGGCGTCCGGTCCTCCTTTCGCCTTCAGCCGGTATCGAGAACGGCTGGTCATCCGGGCTTCGTAGGTGTCGCGGTCAATGGTGCCGGCGACGAAGTCTTTGCGTGCATTCACGAGGTCTTTCGGCATCCAACGGAGGTAAAGAGCACCCTCAACGCAGATGATGTCTCCGATTGCGCCGGTCTTGCCAAGTTGGTCCACGCGCATGTCGAACACGTGGTGGTAGCCCATCTTGCGAGTCGGGAGTTGGAAGTAGTGGGGCTGCATGTAGCTGTAGAGGCGGTCGGCCATGATGTAGCCGCGCTTGTTGAAGAGGCTGGTGTGGAACTTGACCGCGATGAGAGCACCGTGGGTGCTGTTCCCGGGGTGGTGCATGGTCAATCCCGTTGTGAGGACGGGGAAGCTGCCGGGGTCGCCGGGGTTGTTGGGCACCGTCACAACGGTTTCGAGCTCCCATGCAGATTCGTCATCGTTTGTGCCTTTGCCAACGTGGTCGTCGCGGCGGGAGTAGCGACCGCTCATGGCGTCCAGGTTCGTGCGCGCGCTGGCGAGGTTTCCCACGTTAGGGTTCGGTCGCCCAGAGATCTTGATGGGAGTCGCATCGAGGGACTGTACGTTCAACGGTGTAACTCTGATTCAGGAGTGACATATGAGTACGGAAGTTGATTCGGCCGCTGTGGCGGTCGTGGAGCAGGAGTCTGAAGTGGGGGAATCGGCATCGACCTCGGTGGTGGATCGGGGTTTGATCGAGCAGCTCATCGGTGGTGCCCGGGCTCAGGGTGTCGCGATCGATGGTGAAGGTGGGCTGCTGGCGCTGCTGACGAAGCAGGTCGTCGAGTCGGCGCTGGAGGGCGAGCTGACTGACCATCTCGGATACGACAAGCACGAGCGTGGCGGCGCGGCGGACGGCAACGCTCGCAACGGGAAGCGGCCCAAGACCGTGCTGTCGAAGGCCGGCCCCGTCGCGATCGCGGTGCCGCGGGATCGGGACGGCACGTTCGAGCCGCGGATCGTCGCAAAGCGGCAGCGGCGGCTGGGGTCGATCGAGGACGTGGTGCTGTCGCTGTCCGCACGCGGGATGACCCATGGGGATATCGCCGCGCACCTGGCCGACGTGTACGGGTCGGAGGTGTCCAAGACGACGATCTCCACGATCACCGATAAGGTCCTCGAGGGGATGTCCGAGTGGCAGAACCGACCTCTCGACCCGGTGTACCCAGTGGTGTTTATCGACTGTATTCACGTGAAGATCCGTGATGGGCAGGTCGCGAACCGGCCCATCTACGTCGCCCTGGCCGTCACGACCGAGGGAAACCGCGACATCCTCGGGCTGTGGGCCGGGGATGGCGGGGAGGGCGCGAAGTACTGGCAGCAGGTCCTCACCGAGATCAAGAACCGCGGCGTCGAGGACGTCCTCATGCTCGTGTGCGACGGACTGCGGGAACTGCCGTCATCGGTGGCGAACGTGTGGCCGCAGACGATCGTGCAGACCTGCATCGTGCATCTGATGCGCAACAGCTTCCGTTATGCGTCGCGGCAGGATTGGGACGCCATCTCCCGCGCCCTGAAGCCGGTCTATCAGGCCGCGACCGTCGAGCAGGCTGAGGAGCGCTTCCTCGAGTTCGCCGAGGCGTGGGGCGACAAGTACCCCGCGATCGTCAGGCTGTGGGAGAACGCGTGGGCCGAGTTCGTGCCGTTCCTGCAGTTCGATCGTGAGATCCGCCGGATCGTATGCACGACCAACGCGATCGAGTCCGTCAACGCCCGCATCCGCAAGGCCGTCAAGGCCCGCGGGCACTTCCCGAACGAGCAGGCCGCGCTCAAGTGCGTCTACCTCGCAGTCATGGCACTAGTGGGTGTCTCCGTTAGTTCGTCGGGGGTCATGCTGTTGCGTGTTCGTGTCGGTTGATGCGTTCGAGGAGGTCGTGTAGGGCGGTGCGTCCGAATCGCCAGTCGAACGGGGTCGCGGTGGCGTTGTAGCGTTCCTGGAATGTGAGGAGGCGTTGTTCGAGGACGGTCAGGTTCTCGAAGTCTTGAGGTTTGACGACCTTGCGCTGCACGATGGAGAAGTAGATCTCGACCTGGTTCAGCCAGGACGCGTGCACCGGCAGGTGCACGAGCGTCGCATTGGGGAAGGCGTCTTTCATTCGTTGGATGGAGGCGTTCCCGTTGTGGGAGGAGCCATTATCGACGACCCAGAAAACTCGGCGGGCCGACGCGTAGGGTTCGGTCGTCATCACCTGCTCAACGAGTTCGGTGAATGGCGCGATACCGGTGGTCGGAGCGCACCGGCCGATCACTTTCGCGTGGTGCACGTCGTAGGCGGCGAGATAGGCGAGGGTGCCGCCGCGACGATATTCGAACTCGACTCGCCGCAGCCTGTCTGGTGCCGGGGGCAGGCCCGGGTGGCGGCGGTGCAAGGCCTGCAACTGGGACTTCTCATCGGCGCTGATGACGTAGTCGTCGGCGCCGAGCGGTTCGCCGTCCCAGACTCGGCTGTAGAGGTCGAGCACCCGGCCGGCCTTGAACGCGAAGTTTTCATCACGGGGGAAGATCCAGGACCGGTGTTGCCAGGGCTTGATCGCGTCCGCATCCAACCAGCGGCGGACCGTGGACGCTGACACGGCAGACACGATCCCGCGAGCCGCTGCCTCGGAGGCAAGCTCAGCGTGAGACCACCGCGAGAGAGGAACCCCGGTCTCGGCGGGCAGCTGGCAGGCCAGCGCCTTGACTTCCGCGACTGCAGTGACAGCGAACACGGGAGGTCGCCCGGCGCGCGGCAGGTCGCCCAGCCCGCCCAGACCGCGGTGCGCGAATCGTGAGCGCCACTTGCGAACCGTGTCCACGTGCACGCCGAGCCGGTCGGCAATCTGCTGATTCGGTGTCCCCCGCGCAGCGGCGAGGATGATCCGGGCGCGCTGCGCCTCGCGGACCTCCGCTCGCACCCGTCGCGCCCGGCGGGACAGTTCGGCTCGTTCCGCGTCGGACAGTTCGATCACATGGGCACTGATCGCATGCATGATCAGGGGTTAACAGGGTCACGCGGGGATCTTGTGGCGACACGCGGACCCGGTCCGCGATCATGGTGACATGGCAGCCATCCCCGCATCCACGAGGTCTTCTCTCTCGCAGCGCCTCAACGCTCACGCCCGGGCACGATGGCCGCAACTGACCAACGTTTCCGTCACCTACCGCGGCCAGTTCGCATACATCGAAGGCACCGACGATCACGGCGAGCAACTGCGTCTGTGCCGACTCCGCTACGTCGGATACGCCAGCCAGTGGGGCTTCGCGATCTACCGCGCCAGCCACGACGACTACCAGCAAGCGTTCCTTCCCGGCGGCTGGCAAGCTGGCACCCCCGAAGACGCGCTCGACACAGCCTGCGGACTCTACCTCGGCGACCCCACCGCCTGGACCTGACCCCCCGACGAACTAACGAACACCACCACTAGACCCCACCGGGCAAGGCAGAGCCCGATGGACGCAACGATGGAAAGGCGCACTCAACGCCTTCGACATCGCATTCAACGGCCGGCTGTCCACCCACAGCCACTAACCGAGATACACCGTTAACTTGACAGTCCCTCGCGCATGGCTTCTATCGCGAGCAGAAACGAAGAATGACGAACCGACCATGGGGGCCGCAGAGTTCCACCGCTTTGACCGCGTCTCCGCTGGGGGCCGCGATGCAGGCGCTCGAGCGAGGTGAGCTGAGCGTCGCACGAATCTCGACGTCGTTAGACGGGGTAGCAACGGGCATCCCCTGAATGATCAATGGGTTCTGCGAGCGCGTGGGTTGGGTTATGGGCTGAACGTTCGACGCCGACTGAGCCGCGAATACTCGCGACGGGCGGAGCATGGCGCTTTGCCGCTCTCGCGCTAGGCCGCGAGAAGGTCTGGTAGAGGCTGCGTGTTGCGGGTACCGTCGGGGGCAACTCGGTGGAGCAGAGTGGCCCGCCCGCGGAGTAAGGATCAAAGTTGACTAAACCCCCCCCACGAAGCGTCGCTTTTCCTGAACGCTTGCGGTCGCCGCTTTGGTTACCGTCAGTCTTCTGACCGGCTCTCAGGCTGCAACGGCGCTCGGGTGGAGTCCTGTAGTGAGCTGTAGCAACGGCGGGATCCTGTCCGGGCGGTCCTATCAGATCACGTTCAGTAACGCCGGTGGAAACACCTATGCGGATAGTGGTTGTGGGCCAACAGCACAGATTGCCCTTCGCTATCAGGTCTACCCAGGCAGCCCGTCGTACGCCATTACCTCAAACTCCAGCGCCATCGGAACGGTATCCAAGACGCAAGCGGGGACAGTGACCGGCTATCACCTCGCAAGGGACATTTTCGGTTGGTCGGTCGGATCTACGCTCTCGTAGGGAGGGAAACACATGAAGAAGCGATTGATCGTCCTCGCGTCAACGGTCGGTGTTGCCGGGCTGATCGCCGTTGGTGGCGCCGCCTACGGTAGTGCTTTCAACCCCGCCTCCAACGCCGAGGCAAACGCACCAGCAGAACCGGTTACTCAAGAGTCGTATGACGCGGCGTATGCGACTTTTCGCGATTGCATGAAGGACGCTGGCGCTCCCATCTTTTCGGAGCGCACCGTGGGTGTCGTTCACGATTTCTCCTACTGGGAAGAAGACAAATCGGCCTACGACCGGTGCTACGTGGACTTCGCCCCAGTGGACTTCCGATGGCAGGTGGCGAACTCCTACGACTCTCCGACCTACGTGAGCCTGCGGGAATGCCTCACGGATCTTGGCGTAGAGCCAGGTAAGGATGCCGAGACAGTCTGGGAGCAGGTACGGGCTGCGGACATCGACGTCGTGGAGTGCACCCTTGGGCCCCGGTTTGGGCTAGCGACCTCCCGGTCTGATTGCTGATCACGAACGTCGAGCCCTACGGGGGTCGGCGTTCGTGTGTACACGCAGCATTGGCACACCTTTGTCTGCCAGCCCGCGCGCTAGAACGTTCGACTCCGGCTGTGGCCTTGACCCCGGAGAGTGGACACGGGTTAAGCGGCGAGTTGGATCTGTGCGGCCTGTGATGAGTATTGCATTTCGAACTCCACTGGGGTGACCTGCCCTATCGCGGAGTGCCGGCGGCGGCGGTTGTAGCGGTCCTCGATCCACTCTGCGACGCCTTGGATCGCGCGGGCTCGGGTGGGCCAGACACGGCGGTAGTAGAACTCGGGTTTCAGGGTCGCGAAGAAGCTCTCGGCCATGGCGTTGTCCCAGCAGATGCCGGTGTATCCCATCGACCGGGTGATGCCGTTCTTCGCCGCGAACAGGGTGATCTGTTCGGACGCGTATTGGGTGCCGCGATCCGAGTGGAAGATCACCGTCGCTGGGCGGTCCCCGCGGAGTGCCAAGGCCATCCTGAGGGCGTCTTCGATCAGGTCTGTGCGCATGTGGTCAGCGATGGCCCAGCCGATCACGCGGCGGCTGTGAGCGTCGATGACGGTCGCTAAATACACCCACCCCTCCCAGGTCCTCAGGTAGGTGATATCGCCCACCCAGACCTGGTTCAGAGCCCCGGTATCCCACTTCCGTTTCACCGCGTCGACGGGGTAGGCGTCAGCGCGGTCGATGATCGTGGTTGTCTTCCACTTCTTCGGACAGATACCCACCAATCCCAGGCGCCGCATGGTCGCAGCAACGGTTTTGCGGGAGATGATCTCCCCGTCCGCGCGCAGGTCGGCAAGGATCCTGGGGGTCCCATAGGTTTCGTCGGAATCGCCGTAGAAGAACGCGACTTTCTGCTCAATGTGCACCCGCCGAAGCGACGCACGCGACGGGACCCGTCCGGCCCAGGCGTAGTAACCGGACCGGGACACCTCGAGGAGACGGACCATACGGGTGATAGTGAAGTTGGTCTTCTCCGCCAGCATCAGTTCGAACGCTTGCCGTTCGTATCCGACGCTTCCTGGGCGAAGAAGATGGACGCTTTTTTTAGAAACGCCCGATCCAGTTTCAGATCCGCGTTCTCCTTGCGCAGCCGCATCAACTCAGCCCGCTCAGACTCCGTCACCTCGGCCTGCCCGGTCTCGCTACGCGCCTTGAACGCGCCCACCCACCGGCCCAGCGTGGCCTCGTTGATCCCGAGCTCGCGAGCCACGGTCGCGACCGCTCTACCAGTCGTTAAAACCAGCTTCACAGCCTCGTCTTTGTACTCAGGAGTGAACTCCCGACGTGATCTTGCCATAGCGAACATTCTCTCTTGTGAGGTGTCCACTCTCCGGGGTCAAGGCCACTGAGCCGCCCGAGACAAGAGGCGTCTCGCTACCATCGGTGGGTGACGGATCATTCGTTTGGCGACAGATTTCGCAAGAATCGCGCAAGACGGGCGAGGATCCTGCCGCGAAACCTTGTCCCGACTGGGATCGGGGATTTCGTGAAGCACCCACCAGAGATTTCTCGACGTTCGAGACATCCGGGTGTCGCAGCTGGCCCAGGATCCTTCGGGATTACTGGGCCAGAGTCGTTTCAGGCGAGCGGATGCTGCTCGCGCACAATCCGCTCGGCCCCGTCCGCATCGCGCGCAAGGAAAGCGTCGCACAGGCGCACGAACGAATCGGCTCGCAGGATCGGATCACCGGGGTGCGGGGTCCACCCGACGAGTAGGCGCGCGACGGGCAGGTGGATATCGCGGAGCGTCTGGATGAGCATCCGATTTCGCGATACGTGCGTGATTCGCCGGAACAGCGCGACCATGAGCGCCGACAGCTCACGCGGATCGGCTTCGGAGGTGGCGGCCGCGACCTGATCGAGGAGTGCGCAGATCTCCGCGAGCTCCTCATCGGTTGCTCGCATCACTGCGAGACGGGCCGCGATGCCGCTGAGCTGTCCGATGTATTCGATTGCCTCCGCACGGCTGGACTCGTCGGGCGTGGTGACCCGGGTATAGCGGTGCGCGGCTACTTCGAGCAGGCCCTGACTGGCTAGGCGCTGGATGGCCTCGCGGACCGGCGTGCGGGAAATCCCGTACAGATCGGCGATCTCGACATCACGGATGCGTTCGCCGGGGGCGAGGCGGCCGTCGAGGATGGCGCGGGCGAGCAAGGCGTAGACGTCGTCTGCCAGCGCAGAACCGCTGGCCTCCAGACGCTCAGCGGGTGCATCAAGGGGCATTTCGGGTGCCTTTTTCGGGTAAGGCACGGCGGAAACCCGCCGCTCGAATAATGCGAGTCATCTTACGCACGGCATACCAGAAACCGGCAGTGAGGGTCACCTTTCCTCGCGGGGAACTGCACCGCGAGAGGAATTCTCTGATCACGTTCGGGCAACGTTTGTGTCTCCTTCTTTCGAAGGCATTGCGCGATGTCACCCCCGTCGGGGTAGCGTGGTACCACAACCCCGCTCTACTTCGGTGGTGCGGCTTATTACCCGCGAGGCTTTCGGCCTTGCGACTGAAGAGAATGGCAAGTATGTCTAGCACGGGAACCGTCAAGTGGTTCAACGCCGAAAAGGGCTTCGGCTTCATCGCCCCCGATGAGGGTGGCGCCGACGTCTTCGCGCACTACACCGCTATCCAGGCGGGCGGCTACCGCTCGCTCGAGGAGAACCAGCGCGTGGAGTTCGAGACGGCTCAGGGCCCGAAGGGTCTGCAGGCCGAGAACATCCGCCCCGTCTAGGGAGCGAATCACACAAGGACGCACTCCGGAGCTCACGCTCTGGGGTGCGTTCTGCTTTTCCGGCGCGCGTCAGCCGTGGCGCAGCATGTCGACTCCGGCAGCGGCGAACTGGCGCAGGGTCGCGTCCGGCAGGAACGCACGGGTGAGACCCGCCGCGATCCGGGTCAGGTCGCCCTCGTCCCGGTAGAGCAGGTAGATGGGCTCGTACCGTGGGTTGAACTTCGTCTTGAACCGGTGCAGCGATCGGAATCCGTAGACGGGCTCGAGCGCGCTCGACAGTGAGCCCAGTAGTTGGGCGATCGAGCCCTCATCCGGAGTCACCTCGTGCGCGAGTGGTGCGCCCGACAGCGAGAGCGTGAGTGCGCCCTCGGCCGCGAAGTCCCGCGCGGAAGATCCGATCAAGAACTCCATGACCGGGCCGAACCCGCCCTCGCGTCGGCGCATGAGGTCCAGGGTCCAGCCATGCACGGTGCCACCGGGTCCGTACACCGGAAGCCACGACAGAAACCCGTCGACGTCGCCATTCGGTGCGAGCGCGAGCGCGAGTCGCACGTCGGGATCCTCGGCCTCTTGCAGGGTTCCGAGTGTGAACCGCATTTCGGGCAGGCCCTTGTCGCCGACCCATGACTCCGAGATCGCGCGCAACTGCTGTCGAACACCCCAGGGCTCCTCGGCCAAAGTAGTGAGGCGGAAGATCATCCCGTCGCGCTCGCCGCGGTTGAGTGCCTGGCGCACATACGACCAGGCTTTGCCGGTGAACTCGAGCCCGGGCAGATCGACGATCGTGTCGTCCGCAATGACCAGCGCGCGCCATCCGTCCGGCATCGCATCGCGGGTGACCTGGCTGCAGCTGAAGAAGCACGGGATGAGCCCCTGTCCTTCCGTCGTGCGGACGAACGTGCTCACCGAGTTGGGGACGGATGCCGGGGGCCCGAGCGGATCGGCGAGGGCGATCGCAACCCCGAGCCGCGGCTGGAAGGCGACCATGCCGTCGCCGGTGCGCAGGTAGCGAAGCCCCTCCCATGTCGCCATCCACGAGAGGTTGCCGCCGCCCTCCGCGCGGATCAGTGCGCGGACGTCGTCGGTGGATACCGCGGTCCCCTCCCCGATGCGTCGGCGGCGGGTGGCCCGGAACGCCCGGCGGACGATGATCAGGTAGACGAAGAACAGCGCCCACAGCAGCGAGGTGGCGAGCGCGACATCCGGATCGCCGTAAACGTCGTAGACCTCAGCGGGGAAGAGCGCGAACAGGGCGATGATCGCGGCGGCGACCAGCAGGTTCACTGCCGCCCACAGGACGCTCAGAATCCACGCCCATCGACGGCCGAGACGGAGCCCACGCGACACCAGCAGCACCACGACGGTGTCGATCGCTACGTCGAGCCAGGGCCCATCGAGCGGCGCGGTCGGCCCGAAGGGCCCGTTGGTGGGAAGGAGCAGCGACAGGATCTGGATGACCGCGAGCGAGAGGATCACCGCGAACGCGAGCAGCCGCTGTTCGCGAACGGTGGTGCGCTGGATACGGAATGAACGGTCGATCACGAGCACCAGCGTGATCGCGAAGGCGTGCTCGACATCGGCGAGTGAGCCGAGCAGCAACAGGCTGATCGCTGCGTAGGCGAAGACGATGACCCAGCCGCGCTGGCGCCACGGCGCCGCCAGCAGTCCTATCGAGGCGGCGATGCAGGCCATCGTGCCGCCGGATGCGCCGACATCGAGCTGCCCAGCGAGGGTTGTCGCCCACGGCCAGGGGAGCAGGCGCCCGAACATCAGGAAGGCCGCCGTAGCGAAGATCGCGAAGAGCTGACCGAAACCGAAGTACAGCAGCGCGATGCGTGTACCCCGCTTCATCTCGAGGAAGCCGAGGCCAGCCAGGCTCAGAAGCGTGGGGATGTAGACGACGGGATGCGCGACGAAGAAGGTGCCGGTGAACGGCGTCCACCACCGGCCCGCTTCGAGCGCGGGCAGGCCGTACGCGACCGCCTCGAACCAGGGCTGTTCGGTGACCGGACGCCAGAGACCCTGACCGACGATGCCGACCGCGATCAGGAGTACGAGCAGCGTCAGCGTCGCCGGCATGGCGCGGACGAGGCGCCCGAACAAGCGTGCGGGATGCGGGGGTGTCGGGTCGCTCACGCTGTCAGGCTAGCGAGGGATGCCCGCCGCCGGGCCCTACGCGCCGGGAAGCAGGAGCGCGCGAAGGGCGTCCATGTCGTCCGCGACGGCGGAGGCACCCTCGGATTCGTGCGGCCAGCTGAAGCCCCAGCGCACGAAGATGACCGGCACATCGTGAACCGCGCCCCCGTCGACGTCGTGGTGCCGGTCACCGATGAGCACCGGTCGAGACGTGTCGACTCCCGCGGCCTCGAGTCGGCGCAGAGCCTCGGCGACGATGTCGGACTTGGCGCTCAGCGTCCGCTCGTCGGGGGTGGCGCCCACGATGGTGGTGAAGTCATCCGTCAGCCCGAAGAACTGCATCAGCTCTCGCACCTGGTTCTCGGGCTTGCTGCTCGCGGTCGCTTGGGGTACTCCATCGCGATGCAGGTCGTGGATCAGGTCGACGATGCCGGGGAAGGTCCGCGCGCCGGTCGTGTAGCCGTCGCGCGCCCCGAGTTCGCGATACCACGAGACCGCGGTGGCGGCCTCTTCGGGGGACATGCCGGCCTGAGCCTGGAACGATTCGAACATCGGCGGACCGATCCAGTGCACCAGCTCGGCGCGGGTAGGCGCGGGGCGGCCGAAGTGCTCGAGTGTGATGGTCAGTCGGCGCAGGATGCCGTCCGAGGCATCCACGATCGTGCCATCGACATCCCAGAGGATGCATGACCAGGGGCAGATGTCGGGCATGGGATCCAGCCTACGGGGCAGGTGGCGAGTCATTTCGTCTCGGCCCTACGGGCCTCGCTCAACGACCGGAGGCCGTTCGGTCGTTGAGCGAGCGAAGCGAGGCGAAATGCTCGCCCGGCTCGGTCAGAACAGGCGGGGGACTCCCGACTCGATGCCCTTCATGTCGTCGTAGTCCAGGGTGACGCAGCGGATGCCTCGGTCCGTCGCGAGCACGCGGGCCTGCGGTTTGATCTCCTGCGCCGCGAAGACTCCCGTGACCGGGGCGAGGTGGGGGTCGCGACCGAGCAGGGCCAGGTAGCGGGTGAGCTGCTCGACGCCGTCGATGTCGCCCCGGCGCTTGACCTCAACCGCGATCGTTCCGCCCGCGGGGTCGCGCAGCAGTAGGTCGACCGGGCCGATCGCCGTCGGGAACTCCCGTCGCACCAGCGTGACGCCGTCGCCGATGAGCTCGACCTGCTCGGCGAGCAGGCGCTGCAGATCAGCCTCGACGCCGTCCTTCTGCAGTCCGGGATCGGCTCCGAGCTCGTGTGAGGTGTCGTGGATGATCTCGTAGATGTTGACCAGCAGGGCATCGCCCGACTTCGCGTGCGTGACACGCCACTGCTCGATCACGCCGACGTCACGGGCATCGTCGTCCGGTTGCTGCGACACCAGCGAGCAGGGCGGACTCATCCAGTTGAGCGGCTTGTAGCTGCCGCCATCCGAATGCACCAGCAGACTTCCGTCGCTTTTGTGAACCAAAAGACGGGTGGCGAGGGGGAGATGCGCGCTGAGACGGCCGGAGTAATCGACGGAGCAGCGGGCGATGACAAGACGCACCCGTCCACGGTACCCGTCGGTGCCGCCGTGCCTCGCCAGACGGTGCGTGGGGGCGGGATTGAGAACCCGCCCCCCAGGGCGGATGGTTACCGCGCGTCGATCGGCAGCAGGATGTCTTTGACCGAGGGGTCGGTCCGCAAGAACTCCTGCACGGCTGGGTCCTGGAATGCCTGGACGAGCTTCTTGACGTTGTCGGTGTCGGCGTAGTCCGAGCCGATCGTGAGCTGTCCCGCGAATTCGTCCGGCGCTGCCGGAGCGTAGATCTGCTTGTCGATGTCGATCTGCGCCGCGAGGTAGTACTCGGTGTAGCCCACCGCCGCGTCGAGGTCTGGCAGGGCGCGAGACTGCGCCGCGAAGTCCAGCAGCACGAATGTGAGGTTCTTCGGGTTGGCGACGATGTCGTCCTGCGTCGCGTAGGCCTTGTCGATCGACGGGTCGAGGGTGATCAGGCCGGCGCGCTCGAGGACCCAGAGTCCCTGTGCCTCGTTGGCCGGGTCGGAGTACAGCGAGATCTTTCCGCCATCCGGGATCTCGCTGATGTCGTCGTACTTGTCCGACCACACGCCGAAGCCCCACCGGAAGACGGGAACGGCCGCCGTCTCTTTGAAGTCGGGGTTCGCCTCGAGCACCTGGCTGAGCCAAAGCTTGTGCTGGTAGATCGTGCCAGCCACCTCGCCCTCGCTGACGGCGCGGTTGATGGTGTTGCTGTCGGCCAGACCGCGGAAGGCGATCGTGAGCCCGTACTTGGGGGCGACCTCTTTCGCGATGAACTCCACGAGGGCCTGCTCCGAGGCGTTGCCCTCAGCGGTTGCGATCTCGAGCGTTGCGCCGGCGATCTCGTTGGGGGACTTGGCCGGGTTGAGAAGCGGAACCAGGATGGCGGCGCCAATTGCCGCGACGACGACCGCGCCGCCGACGATCCATGGCCAGCGCCGACGGGTCTTGACCTCGAACCCGTGATCGTCGCTCGGCGGCGTCGTACGGGTGTCCTGTGTGGTTGTCATGGCAGAGCTCTCCTGGGGTGTTGTGCGAGTTTGGGGTTAGGGGGTGGGCTGAAGATGACTGGGCTGAAGATGACTCTTCTGAACAGAACGCCGCGTGCGAGCGTGGGGCGTCGTGCGGAAGACGAGGGTGTCGCCGATTTTTTGCACGGCCGCGACGAGCAGAACGAGCACGATGATCGTCGCCAACATGACCCCGTTGTCGAAGCGCTGGTAGCCGTAGGTGACGGCGACGTAGCCGATTCCGCCCGCTCCGATGCTTCCCGCGATCGCGGAGTACTCGATCATGGCGATCGTGTTGATGGTGATGCCGCCGATGATGCTCGGCACGGCTTCGGACAGCTGCGCCGTGCGGATGATCTGGAGCGGTGATGCGCCGCTCGCCGTCGCGACGCGCGCGAGGTTGGCCGGAACGCCCCGCAGCGAGTTCTCGACGATGCGGGTGAAGAAGGCGATGCCCGCGATCGACATCGGAACGACCGCAGCCGCGATGCCGATGTTGGTGCCCGTGACGAATCGCGTGAACGGAACAATGGCGGCCATCAGGATGAGGAACGGCAGGGAACGACCGATGCTCACGATTCCACTCAGGATGGCGTGCAACCGCGGCCGCGGAAACAGGCCGTGCGGTGCGAGGTTGTGCACGAGCGCCCCGAGCGGGATCCCGACGATGACGACGATGGTCATGACGATGCCGACCATGATCAGCGTGTCGAGAAGAGCCGGGAGGATCAGGGCGGGAATGTCCGCGAGGGGGACGTTATCGATACGTCTCATGTCGACACCGCCCCTGAAGAAGCCGCCTCGGACGAAACCGCGCCGGCGGGAACACCCACGCGGACCGGTTCTTCCGGTCGAGCGTCGAGGCCGAGGTCTTCCAATGTTCGATGCACGCGCTCGCCGTCGGCGTGAGCGATGCCGATCACTGCGGACCCGACGGTCGATTCGTGGAGGACCTCGACGGATGCGCCGAGGAGGGATACGGGAACGCCCAGCGTCTCGCCGAGCCGGGATATCCAATCCGTCGAAACGTCTGCGGCGCGATACGAAACCACCCACGTCGTCTCGGACTCGCGCGCTGCGGCGTGCGCTCGGCGGGGTTGAAGTGCCCGGCCCAGTTCGGAGTCGGCGTTGTGCAAGAGCTCGACCAGACGGCCGGATTCGACGATGCGCCCGTGATCGAGGCGCGCGACCGAGTCGGCGATGCTCCGTACCGTGTCCATCTCGTGCGTGATGAAGATGATCGCCAGATCGAGATCGTCGCGCAGCTCTTTGACCAGGTCGACCACGGACGCGGTCGCTTCGGGATCCAACCCGCTCGTCGCCTCGTCCGAGATCAGGACGCGAGGCCGGAGTGCGAGGGCGCGTGCGATGCCGACCCTCTGACGCTGTCCGCCCGACAGTTCGTGCGGGTAGCTGTTCGTCTTGTGGGCGAGACCGACTCGATCGAGTAGTTCGGCCACCCGGCGCTTGGTCTCGAGGGCGGTGACGCCGAGGTACTCCAGCGGAAGCGCCACGTTCTGGGCGGCGGTGCGGCGACTGAAGAGGCCGTCGTGCTGGAAGATCGTGCCGATCTTGCGCCGGGCGACGCGCAGTTGCGTCGCGTTCAGGTGCGAGAGGTTGTCGCCGTTGACGATGACGGCCCCCGAGGTCGGCGCCTCGAGCAGCGTCGCGCACTGGGCGAGCGTGCTCTTGCCCGCGCCGCTCGGGCCGACGACCGCGAAGATCTCGCCGGTTGCGACGGCGAAGTCGAGACGGTCGAGCACAGTGGTGCCGCCGAAGGTCTTGGTGAGTTGCTCGAGGCGGATCATCGCGGCACCGGACGTGGGTCAGGGGAGGAAGGCATGCCGATGACCGTAAGGGCGTGGCGTCACCTCGGCACAGCCCCCGTGACGTAGTGGGTAACGACGTGACGCACGGCGTAACCATGTGACGTTGTGTGTTGCCAGCACTGGCGTAGGCAACGCGCGTGCCCGACGATTGCCCGATGACTCGACAGATCCGTTTCAATGCCTTCGACATGAACTGCGTCGCCCACCAGTCGTCGGGCATGTGGCGCCACCCCGACGACCGTTCCGCGAATTACAAGGACCTGAGCTACTGGACCGACCTGGCTCAGCTGCTCGAAAGCGGAACCTTCGACGGGATCTTCATCGCCGACGTCCTCGGCACCTACGACGTCTACGGCGGCACGAACGAAGCCGCCATCCGCCACGGCGCGCAGGTTCCCGTCGGCGATCCGGTTCTGCTGGTCTCGGCCATGGCGGCCGTCACCCAGAATCTCGGATTCGGCGTGACGGCCGGTACCGCGTACGAGCACCCGTATCCGTTCGCGCGGCGGATGTCGACGCTCGACCACCTGACCAAGGGTCGCGTCGGCTGGAACGTGGTGACCGGCTACCTCCCGTCCGCCGCCCGCAACATGGGCAACGACGACCAGCTCGAGCACGATGAGCGATACGAGCACGCGGACGAGTACCTCGAGGTCCTCTACAAACTGTGGGAGGGCTCATGGGAGGACGACGCGGTCATTCGCGACCGTGAGTCCGGTGTCTTCACCGATCCGCAGAAGGTGCACGAGATCGGCCACGAGGGCAAGTACTTCAGCGTGCCGGGCATCCATATCTCCGAGCCGTCGCCCCAGCGCACCCCCGTGATCTACCAGGCGGGCGCTTCGCCGCGCGGCATCGAGTTCGCGGCCGGCAACGCAGAGGCGATTTTTGTCGCGTCTCCGACCAAGGCCGTCCTCAAGAACACCGTGAGCAAGATCCGCGACGCCCTCGAGGGCGCCGGTCGCGATCGGTACTCGGCCCGCATCTACACGTTGCTCACGATCATCACCGACGAGACGCCGGAGAAGGCGCAGGCGAAGCACGAGGACTTCCTGCAATACGCGAACCACGAGGGCGCGCTCGTGTTCATGTCCGGATGGATGGGCATCGACCTGTCGCAGTACGAGCTCGACGAGCCCGTGGGCAACGTCAAGAGCAACGCCATCCAGTCCGTCATCGCGAACTACCAGGAGTCCGCGGCGCACGGCGAGACGTTCACGGTGCGAGACATCGCCCGCATCAGCGCCATCGGCGGCCTCGGGCCCACGATCGTCGGGTCCGGGAAGGAGGTCGCCGACCAGCTGCAGGAATGGGTGGCGGAGACGGATGTCGATGGGTTCAACCTTGCGTACGCGATCACGCCGGGAACCTTCGAGGACATCGTGAATTACGTGATCCCCGAACTGCGCGCGCGGGGTGCGTACCCGACCTCTTACGCCGAGGGAACGCTGCGCCAGAAGCTGCACGGCAAGGGCGACCGCCTGCCCTCCGACCACAAGGGCGCTGGTTACCGGGTGGGTTCGCTCATCACCTCGTGACGCCGACGCCGTGAGCAATCGTCAGGAGGCGGAGGGCTGGTTCGATGCCGACCGCTCCTCCTGGCGACGCCCTTGACCGACGTGCGCTCCCGGCAGCGGGCGAGTGGCGCCCGATGCGAAGCCCGACGCGACGATGAGCGCGACCAGGATGTAGAGGGTGTTGAGTAGACCGATGTGCTCGCTGACGAAGCCGAGCAGCGGCGGACCGCACAGGAACGCGATGTAACCGATCGTCGCGGCGGCGCTCACGCGGGCCGCTGCGCGAGCGGGGTCGTCGGCGGCCGCGGACATGCCGAGCGGAAAGCCGAGCGAGACGCCCGCGCCCCAGAGTGCCGCGCCGAGGAAGACAAGTGGGATCGACGGCGCGAGGATGAACAGCAAGAGCCCCCCGGCCGCGGCGGCCGCGAGAACGCGGAGGGTAGCGACACGACCGAAGCGGTCGACGAGCGGCCCACCCGCGATGCGGACGACGGTCATGCTGACCGAGAAGACCGCGAGGCCCGCGGCGCCCAGCGCCTGGTCGGCACCGTGGCCCTCGACCACGGTCAGCGCGAGCCAGTCGTTCGCTCCGCCCTCGGCGAAGGCCATTCCGAGCATCACGATGCCGAGCGTGTAGGTGCGGGGTTCGCGCCAGGCCGACAGGGACTCGTGCAGGCGGGCCTTCCAGTCGGGGGCGGTCCCCTCGGACGGCGCCGGATCCAGGGCGACCATGCGGGCCGGCACGTTGGCGATGCTGACGAACGCGATGACGAGGATGACGCCGCCGAGCACCGCGGTGTGCACCAGGACGTTCAAGCCCCACGTCACGGCGAGCACTCCGATGCCCGCGCCCAGCACGGTGCCGAAGCTGAAGAACGCGTGGAAGAGGGGGAGGAGTGTCTTGCCGATCTGCTTCTCGATCACGGCGCCGTCGACGTTCATCATGACGTCGAGTGATCCGTTGCCGAGGCCGAAGAGGGCAAGTCCCAGCACGACGACGCCGTAGGAACCCAGTGCATCCGTGCCGATTCCGATGATCGCGACCCCGATCGCGATCACGATCATCGCAACGAACATGCCGCGTCGTGCCCCGAAACGCGCGAGCACGACGGAGCTGAGGGACAGTCCGACGATCGACGCGACTCCCGCGAGAAGCAGGACGAAGCCGATCTGGATGTTGTCGATCTGGAGGGCTTCTTTGATCGCCGGAACCCGCGACGCCCACGTGGCGATCGAGAGTCCGCTCGCCGTGAAGATGGCGAAGACCGCCGTGCGCCAGCGCAGCAGCGCGCGGTGGTCGAGCGGTGCGGCGAGTTCGGACATGAGCAGAGTCTATCGAATCGATTCGGCGATGCCCGGCCCGCACGATGTACCATCGGTGGACCAACCCCGAACCCGGAGGAGCGATGGCTGCCGGAAGGCCCACGATCGCCGATGTCGCGCGTGTCGCTCAGGTATCGCCGTCGACCGCGTCCGTGGTCTTCAGCGGCAAGGCGTCCGTGACGGATGCGACCCGCGCCCGTGTGCTCGAGGCCGCAGCCTCTCTCGGGTACACGGGTCCCGACCCTCGAGCAGCGTCGCTCCGTCGCGGGAGTAGCGGCATCGTCGGCGTGGTCTTCGAAGAACACCTCGGCGCAGCGTTTCGCGATCCGATCACGGCCGTCATGATGGACGGGCTCGCCGAAGGGGTCTCGCCGCTCGGAGCCGGGTTGCTGCTGCTTCGCGATGATGCCGGTGTCGTCAGAGACGATCCCGGTGTCGTTCCGAACGGCGCGAGCGCGCCGAGTCTGCGCTCGGCCCCCGTCGACGCCATCGTGCTGGTCGGATGCAGCGGCCGTCTCGCGGACTCGCTCGAGGCCGTCCGCGGTCGAGGTATCCCGGTTGTCGTCATCGAGGGCGATGCCGGCCCCGGCATCCCACGCGTCGAGCTGGATAACCGTGAAGCTCAGCGCCACGCAGCGCGTCACCTGCGATCGCTCGGTCACGAGAATGTCGCCGTGCTGACGCTCCCCTTCGACGCGGGACGCTGGCGGGGATGGGTTGCTGCGGACGACTCGCGCGTCCCGGTCGTGGACGTCACGCGCGAACGACTCGCGGGTGCCCGCGATGTCTTCCCCGCGGCTCGCGTCTACGCGGCGGGTGGCAGCCTGATCGACGAGGGGCTCGCGGCGGGCCGCGCCATTCTGACCGACGCCCGTAGTCGCCCCACCGCTGTCATCGCGCAGAGCGACCTTCTCGCGGCGGGCGTCGTCCGCGCCGCGGAGGAACTCGGGCTCGCGGTGCCGGGAGATGTCAGCGTGACGGGATTCGACGGCATCACCGTCGACGGATTCGCCCCCTACGAACTCACCACGCTGGTGCAACCCGCGGCGGAGAAGGGTCGCGCCGCGGGCACGATCGTCACGCGGATGATCGAGGGATTGGATGCCGCATCGATCAGTTTCACGTGCACGTTCCGGCAGGGCAACACGACGGGACCCCCGCCGGGCTGAGGCATTCGTGCGGATTACATCCAGAGGCCCGCGCGTCGGAGCACCGTAGGATAGGACCACTGTCCATTCCCTGAGCCGCCCCGGCCGACACGACCGAGGAGACGCCCGTGCTGCTGATCCTCGCCGCGTTCGCCGTCATCTCGCTGGCAATGCCGTGGCTCGTTCGGACCCTCGGATCGCGGGCTTTCTACATCGCCGCGGCGATGTCGGCGGTGGCGTTCATCGAAGCGGTTCTGCGTACGCCCGACGTCCTTGCCGATCGGACGCCCTTCGAGTCGTTCGAATGGATCCCCGCGCTCAGCATCTCACTCTCGATGCGCATGGACACCCTCGCGTGGGTCATGACCCTCGTCGTCACCGGCGTGGGCGCGCTCGTGCTGCTCTATTGCCGCTGGTACTTCCGTGACAAGCCCGAGGGGCTCGGGCAGTTCGCCGCGGTCCTGCTCGCCTTCGCCGGAACAATGTACGGCTTGGTGCTGACGGACGACATCGTCGTGCTGGTGATGTTCTGGGAGATCACCAGCATCCTGTCGTACCTGTTGATCGGGTACTACCACCGTCGAGCCGGCAGCCGCCGCGCCGCCCTGCAGGCCCTCCTGGTCACGACGCTCGGCGGGCTCGTGATGTTGATCGGCGTCGTGCTGCTCGTGGTCGACACAGGTACGTCGAGCCTGTCCGGCATCCTCGAGATCGCGCCGAGCGGACCGGTTGTCGATGCCGCCCTCGTCCTGCTGCTCGTCGGCGCGCTCAGCAAGTCGGCGATCTTCCCCTTCCACTTCTGGCTGCCGGGCGCGATGGCCGCCCCGACCCCGGTGAGCGCGTATCTGCACGCCGCCGCGATGGTGAAGGCGGGAATCTATCTGCTCGCCCGCCTTGCGCCCGTTTTCGCGGATGCCCCGCCCTGGCGCCCGATCGTCATCTCGCTCGGTGTCCTCACGATGCTGATCGGAGGCATCCAGGCGCTGCGAGAGCGCGACCTCAAGCGCATTCTGGCCTTCGGTACCGTAAGCCAGCTCGGGTTCCTGACCGTGGTCCTCGGCTTCGGTACGCGCGACGCGGCGCTCGCCGGCCTTGCGCTGCTGCTGGCCCACGCCCTGTTCAAATCCAGCCTGTTCCTGATCGTCGGTGTCATCGACCGCCAGCTCTCCACGCGCGATATCTCGGAACTGTCGGGCCTCGGCCGGCAGGCTCCCGTCATGACGACTTTCGCGTTCATCGCGATCGGATCGATGGCCGGGGTGATTCCTACGCTCGGCTTCGTCGCGAAAGAGGGCGTGCTCACGGCCCTTCTCGATGAGGCTCAGGGCGGCTCGGTATGGGGTCTCGTCGCCCTGCTCGGAGTCGTGCTCGGATCCGTATTCACGGTCGCCTACGGCATCCGATTCTTATGGGGCGCCTTCTTCCGCAAGCGGGACATGCCGGTGACCGAATGGCCCGACCCGCCGATCGGCTTCCTCGCTGCCCCCATCGTTCTCTCGGGACTGTCGATCGTCGGCGGTTTCGCGGCACCGTGGGTCGACGTGGCGCTGCAGGGTTACGCCGACACCGCGCCGGCATCGACGCCCGGCGTCGCGGCGCCCGAGTACGCCTACCGCCTGGCGCTCTGGCACGGGCTCGAGCCCGCCCTGTTCCTCTCGCTCGCGACGCTCGTCGGCGGAGCGCTCGTCTTTGCTCTCGCGCAGGCGACGCGCTGGGATACCCGTCGGCGGCTCGTGCGGTTCACGGCGTCGGATGCCTACTACGAGGTCGTTCGACAGGTCGACCGCCTCTCGGTGGCCACGACGACGCTCACCCAGCGCGGATCGCTCCCCATCTACGTCGGCACGATTTTTGTCGTGCTCGTCGCCGCCGAGACGACCGTGATGCTCGCGTCACCGACCTGGCGGGCCCAGCTCGACGCGTGGCAGTCGCCCATCCAGCTCGTCGCCGCGCCGCTGATGATCGGCGCAGGCATCGCCGCGGTGCTCGCCCGCAAGCGGTACACCGGTGTCGTGCTGGTGTCGGTGACAGGGCTCGGTATGGTGCTGCTGTTCGCCACGAGCGGGGCGCCCGACCTCGCTCTGACGCAGATCCTCATCGAGACCGTGACGCTCGTCGCCTTCGCTCTCGTACTGCGGCGTCTCCCCGCGCAGATGGGCGATCACAACGCCTCCGTCGCCCGGGTTCCCCGAGCCATCCTGGCCATCGGTGTGGGCGTGACGATGGCGATGGTCGCCGCGATCGCGACGGGGGCGCGCATCGAGGCGCCGACCTCGGAATCGTGGCCGCCGCTCGCCTACGAGTTGGGGCAGGGCCGCAATGTCGTGAACGTGGCGCTCGTCGACATCCGCGGCTGGGACACCATGGGCGAGCTCTCGGTGCTCGTCCTCGCGGCGACGGGTGTCGCGTCCCTCGTCTTCGTCACCGATCGTGCCGATAACCTGCAGCGACTGACGTCGGGCGTACCGATCATGCCCGCTCGGCGCCGGCGTCGCCCGCTCGTCGAAACGCTCGCAGGCCCGCGGCCGCAGTCCGCCGCCAACGCGGGCAGCCCGCAGACGTGGCTCGTGGGTGGCCAGCGGATGCGCCCCGAGAATCGCTCGATCATCCTCGAAGTCATCGTGCGCGTGCTGTTCCACACGATCATCGTCGTGTCGATCTACCTGCTCTTCGCGGGGCACAACCTGCCTGGCGGCGGGTTCGCCGGCGGCCTCGTCGCGGGCATGGCGCTCGTCATGCGCTACGTGGCCGGTGGGCGCTACGAGTTGGGAGCGGCCGCCCCGACGGATGCTGGTCGCCTGCTGGGCGCGGGCATGGCGATCGCCGTCGCCTGTGCCGTGGTGCCCCTCTTCTTCGGTGCTCCGCCGCTGACGAGCGCCTTCATCGAGGCCGAACTGCCCGTATTCGGTCACGTCGAGTTCGTCACGACCACGATCTTCGACATCGGCGTGTACCTCGTCGTGGTGGGCCTCGTACTCGATGTGCTGCGGAGCCTCGGCGCCGAGGTCGACCGGCAAAGCCAGCCCGTTCGCGTGGGAGAGGTGGTCAGCTGATGAACGCCTCACTGACCCTCATCATCGTCATGGGTGCGCTCTTCGCGTGCGGCGTCTACGCCATGCTCGAGCGCAGCCTCACGCGCGTCTTGATCGGATTCCTCCTGCTCGGCAACGCCGCGAACCTGTTGCTGTTGATCGTCATGGGCCAGCCCGGCATCGCCCCGTTCTACGGTTCGGGCGAGACATCCGAAATGTCCGATCCTCTGCCGCAAGCCCTCATGCTCACGGCGATCGTGATCACATTCGCCATCTCGGCATTCCTGCTCGCCCTGATCTACCGCTCGTGGCAGCTCGGACAGGCCGACACCGTCATGGACGACGAGGAAGACGTTGCCCTGCGTGAGCGCGGCGTGCAGTCCGAGGACGCGATGGATGACGAAGGTTCAGCGGATGCCGAGGCTCCGACCGACTTCGTCGGTGTCGAGACCGCCCCCATCACCGTGTTGCACAGCCGGGACTTCCCGGGGCTCGTGGACGACGCGCCGACCGACAAGCCCGCGACTCGGCGCCGGTCGGACGGGGGTGAGGACTCGTGAGCTCGCTGGTTCCCCTGCTCGTCGCGCTGCCCCTCATCGGCGCTGCCCTCACCCTGATCTTCGGGCGTCGGCGCCGGTTCCAGGTGGCGATCTCGGTCGTGACCCTCGTGGCTGTCCTTGTGATCGCGGCCGTCCTTCTCGTGGCCGTCGACCAAGGCGCCCCCCTCGCCGTCTCGGTGGGCGGGTGGCCGATCCCCTTCGGAATCGTGCTGTACGTCGATCCACTCGCCGCGCTGCTCGTGCTGGTTTCCAGCATCGTCCTGATCGCGGTCCTGCTCTTCTCGATCGGCCAGGGTGCCGCAGACGGGGATGAAGAAACACCTGTCTCGATCTTCTATCCCTCGTATCTGATCCTCGCCGCGGGTATCTTCAACGCCTTCATCGCCGGCGACCTGTTCAACCTGTACGTCGGATTCGAAATCCTGCTGGTCGCCTCGTATGTGCTCATCACGCTCGGCAGCACCGAGTCGCGCATTCGCACGGGCGTCGTCTACATCGTCGTCTCGCTCGTCTCGTCGATCCTGTTCCTCTCGGCGATCGCGGCGATCTACGCTTCTCTCGGCACCGTGAACATGGCACAGATCGCCGCGCGGATGGGCGAGTTGCCACAGGATGTCCAGCTCGTTCTGCACATGCTGCTGCTCGTCGCCTTCAGCATCAAGGCGGCGGTGTTCCCGCTCTCGTTCTGGCTACCGGACTCCTATCCGACCGCTCCTGCCCCGGTTACTGCGGTGTTCGCCGGGTTGCTGACGAAGGTCGGCGTCTACGCGATCATCCGGACCGAGACGCAGATCTTCCCGAACAACGACATCAACCTGCTGCTGATGGTGGTCGCGCTTGCCACGATGATCGTGGGGGTCCTCGGCGCAGTCGCGCAGGCGGAACTCAAACGCATCCTGTCATTCACGCTCGTCAGTCACGTCGGGTACATGATCTTCGGGCTGGCGATCGGCACCGCGGCTGCCTACGGCGCGACCATCTACTACATCGTCCACCACATCATCGTGCAGACGACGCTCTTCCTTGCGGTGGGCCTGATCGAGCGCCGCGCGGGCAGTACGTCGATCCTGCGGGTGAAGGGTCTGATGCGGGTGGCGCCGGTCATCGCCGTGCTCTACTTCATCCCCGCGGTGAACCTCGGTGGCCTGCCACCCTTCTCGGGATTCATCGGCAAGTTCGCCCTGTTCGACGCCGGCGCGCAGGTCGGGACGCCGGTCGTCATGGTGCTGATCGTCGGCGGAATCGTCACCTCGCTGCTGACCCTCTACGCGCTCATGCGCGCCTGGAACCTCTCGTTCTGGCGAGAAGAAGAGGATTCTTCCGAGACGGAGGCGCGCATCGCGCATCTGGGCCGGTCGACGGGCGCTGCGGTCGAGACCGAGCGACGTGTCATCCCCCGCATCATGACGGTAGCGACCGGAGGGATGGTTGCGGTCACCCTCGCCCTGACGATCTTCGCGGGGCCGCTGCTGGAGATCTGCATGCGTGCGGGTGAATTGCTCACGCAACCTGTCACCATCACCCAGATCGATGAGGAGGCAGAGGAATGAGCCCCGACTCCCGCGCCTCGCACGCGCGTCACATCTGGGCCCAGCTGCCGTTCTTCGGTTGGCTGATCGCCCTGTGGATGTTGCTGTGGGGCCAGTTCACCGTGCTGGCTTTCGTCACGGGCCTGATCGTCGCTCTCTTGGTCACGCGGATCTTCCGGCTGCCGCCCGTCGACCTGTCCGGCCGGCTGAACCCCTGGTACGGGCTCGTCTTTGTTGCGACCTTCCTCGCCGCGCTCGTGCGGGGTTCGCTGATCGTTGCCTGGCAGGTGCTCGACGTGCGTCAACAACCCGGCGCTGCGGTCATCGCCGTCCCGCTCCGCACCGACGACGACCTGATCATGAGTCACACGGCTGTCACGGCCTCTCTCATCCCGGGTTCGATCATCCTCGAGGCCGATCGAGACCGCCGGGTGTTGTACCTGCACGTCTTGGGCGTCCGAAACGAAACCGACGTCGAGCTCCAGCGCCGCGCCGTGCTCGGGTGGGAAGCCCGGATCGTCCGCGCGGTCGGCTCGCGGGAACAACTACGCGTCATCCGGGACTCGGCGGCGTCGGTCAACAGCCCCGACACGCCCCGACAGGGCAGGGCCCCCGTATGAACGTCCTCGTCGCAGTCATCCTCGTCGTCTTCGCGATCGCGGCTCTGCTCGCGCTCATTCGCATCGTGATCGGACCTTCGATCCTCGACCGCGTGGTCGCGAGCGACGTGCTCCTGACCGAGATCATGTGCATCCTCGGGGCCGACATGGTGATCAACCAGCACACCCGTTCGCTTCCCGTTCTGCTCATCATCGCGGCCGTGGGTGTGTTCGGTTCGATCTCGGTCGCCCGCTTCGTCGCGAGGAGGGACAATCCCCGATGATCGACATCGACTGGTTGGCCATCGCCGACACCACCGCGCTCGTCCTGGTGTTGGCCGGTGCGTTGCTGTGCCTGACCGCATCCATCGGTCTGCTGCGGCTCCGGGACGTGCCCGCCCGCCTGCACGCCGCCACCAAGCCGCAGGTGCTGGGGCTGCTGTTGATCTGCATCGCGATCGCGCTGTCGCTGCGCGCATGGCCTGTCGCGGCCTTCGTGGCCCCGGTGTTCCTCATTCAGCTCGCCACGGCGCCGTTGTCGGCACACATGGTGGGCCGCGCGGCGTACCGCAACGGAACGCTGGACCAGAGCTCACTCATCGTCGACGAGCTGCGCGAGTCGCGCGAGACGCCCCCCGCAGCGGGCGGCTGAGCGTTCAGAAAGCAGCGTCAGTCGGTGCCGGAGTCGAAAGCGGCGGCTTCGGATGCCTCGTCCACGGCATCGGCGAGGCGCTCGCGGGCGGGGTCGAACGGAGCGGCGTGCTCGGTGATCTCGGCGGACTCGCCGGCCTTCAGGTTGCCGACCAGCGCCGCAGTTGCCCCGCCGATCATCCCCATCGCGGCGTACTGCTCGAGGCGGGTGCGCGAATCGGCGATGTCGAGGTTGCGCATCGTGAGCTGACCGATGCGGTCGGTCGGACCGAAGGCGGCGTCGCCGACACGTTCCATCGACAGCTTCTCGGGCCCGTACGACATGACGGGGCCGGTCGTGTCGAGGATCGTGTAGTCCTCGCCGCGGCGCAGGCGCAGGGTGACCGTGCCCGAGATCGTCGAGCCGACCCACTTCTGGATCGACTCGCGCAGCATGAGTGACTGGGGCTCGAGCCAGCGGCCCTCGTACATCAGGCGACCGAGGCGACGACCCTGCTCGTGGTACGTCGCGAGGGTGTCCTCGTTGACGATCGCGTTCACGAGTCGTTCGTACGCCGTGAAAAGCAACGCCATGCCGGGGGCTTCGTAGATTCCGCGGCTCTTGGCCTCGATGATTCGGTTCTCGATCTGGTCACTCATGCCGAGGCCGTGGCGTCCACCGATCGTGTTCGCCTCGCGGACGAGCGCGACGGCGTCGGTGAACTCCTGACCGTTGATGGCGACCGGGCGTCCGGCCTCGAACGTGATCGTGACGTCTTCGGTGGCGATGGCGACGGATTCGTCCCAGAACCGCACGCCCATGATGGGCTCGACGGTCTCGAGCGAGACGTCGAGGTGCTCGAGGGTCTTGGCCTCGTGCGTCGCACCCCAGATGTTTGCGTCGGTCGAATAGGCCTTCTCGGCCGCGTCGCGGTACGGGAAGCCGTGTGCGACGAGCCACTCGCTCATCTCTGTGCGTCCGCCGAGCTCGGTCACGAAGTCGGCGTCGAGCCACGGCTTGTAGATGCGCAGACGGGGGTTCGCGAGCAGGCCGTAGCGGTAGAACCGCTCGATGTCGTTGCCCTTGTAGGTGGAGCCGTCGCCCCAGATGTCGACGCCGTCTTCCTTCATGGCGCGCACGAGCAGGGTGCCGGTGACAGCGCGGCCGAGAGGCGTGGTGTTGAAGTAGGTGCGTCCGCCCGAGCGGATGTGGAAGGCACCGCACGCGAGAGCGCTGAAGCCCTCTTCGACGAGCGCCGCCTTGGCATCGACGAGGCGCGAGACCTCGGCGCCGTACTCGAGCGCGCGGCCGGGGATCGCCTCGACATCCGGCTCGTCCGGCTGACCGAGGTCACCGGTGTACGTGCAGGGGATGGCGCCCTTGTCGCGCATCCACGCGACGGCGACCGAGGTGTCCAAGCCACCGGAGAAGGCGATGCCGACGCGCTCGCCGACGGGCAGGGACTGGAGAACCTTCGACATGGTTCCGATTCTACTGACGCGGCATGTCGCCTCCCGCCGGTCCGCAGCGCGCGCTCCTGAGCGGTGGCCCGCGGATCAGCCCAGCGAGACGGCCGTGATCGTCACAGGTGTGGCGGGTGCCCCGTCGGCGGCGCCACCCTCGGCCCCGGCGGCCGCGATCTGCCGCACGACCGCAAGGCCCTCGGGTGAGAGCATTCCGAAGACGGTGTAAGCGGCCGGCAGTTCGGTGTCCTCGTACACGAGGAAGAACTGCGAGCCGTTCGTGTCGGGTCCGGCGTTCGCCATGGCGACCGTGCCAGCCGGGTATGTCTCGGCGCCGTCCAGCTCGTCGGCGTACGAGTAGCCCGGCCCGCCCATGCCCGTGCCCGAGGGGTCGCCGCACTGCAGCACGAAGATTCCCTCGGTCGTCAGCCGGTGGCAGGGGCTGTTGTCGTAGTAGCCCTGTTCGGCGAGCGAGACGAAGCTGCCGACCGTGCACGGCGTGCGGCCGGCATCGAGCGTCAGCGGAAGGTTTCCCGCCGTGGTCTGCAGCGTGGCTTCGATCACGCCGGTGACGTCATCGCTCGGCACCGACACGTCTCGCACGCCCCCGGCGGCCTCGACGTAGGAGCAGCCTTCCGTCTCTGCAGGAGCGGCGTCCGGTGTGCCCGCGGCGCACCCCGCCAGCATCGTGATTGCGAAGCCGACAAGGGAAAGGGAGAGCAGACGCGAACGCATGGATACAGATTAGGTGGAGCGACGTCCTCAGCGCGGAGGACTGCTACACCCCGTCGCTTGTGCCCCGGATTGCCCGCGCACGCCCGATCCACACCGCGAGCGCCCCGACCGCGATGATCCCGGCCGCGATCGCGACGACATACACCGCGACGCCGGCGTATCCGGGCGGTTGCAGCGCGGGATTGTTCGGGTTCAGGAAGGGGTACGGGTACCAGTACGGCTCGCCGTTGCCGGGAGAGGTGACGAGCGGGCCACGTACGAGCGTGTAGATCACCCAAGCAATGGGGTAGATCACGATGATCCAGATCGCGCGCCAGGGCAGCGGACGTCGACGGGGCGCGAGGAGCAGATCGAAGAGAAGCACGATCGGAACGACGACGTGCATCACCTCGTTCGACCACGCCACCGTTTCGCCCTGCGGCAACTGGATGCCCCGCAGCAGCAGGTTGTAGACGGTGCCCGTGATCACCATGTAGGTGGTGACGCAGACCAGCAGGACGGCGAACCAGCGCGGTTCGACATCCGTTCGTCGTCCCTGCGTCCAGAACAGCAGCGCACCGATCGTCAGGGTCACGGCGGCCGCGACGTTGGACTGAATGGTGAAGAAGCTGAGGAAGTTGGCGACGACCGTGCCGACGGGTTGCCCGGCCGCCTCGGCATTGGAGATGGTGCGAACGAGCTGGGCGATGATCGCGGCGACACCCGCGACGGCGGTGAGAATGCGCACGGTGGCCCAGAAGTGGGCCCAGGCGGGGGATCGAAGCATGCGCTCACCCTAGCGACCAGAAGTCCCGGAAGGACGACGCCGGTAGGATGGTGTCTTACCCGTCCTGACAAGAAAGCCGGGGGTCCACCATGCCAGGAATCGTGATCGTCGGCGTGCAGTGGGGCGACGAAGGCAAGGGAAAAGCCACCGACCTGCTGGGCGAACGTACCGACTGGGTCGTGAAGTTCAACGGCGGCAACAACGCCGGCCACACCGTCGTCATCGGCGACGAGAAGTACGCGCTGCACCTGCTGCCCTCCGGCATCCTGTCGCCCGGCGTCGTCCCCGTGATCGGCAACGGCGTCGTCGTCGACCTCGAGGTGCTGTTCGCTGAGCTCGGGGCGCTCGCCGCGCGCGGTGTCGACACGAGCAAGCTGCGGGTCAGCGCCAACGCGCACATCATCACGCAGTACCACCGCACGCTCGACAAGGTGACCGAGCGCTTCCTCGGCAAGCGTCAGATCGGTACGACGGGCCGCGGAATCGGCCCGGCCTACGCCGACAAGATCAACCGCGTCGGCATTCGGGTTCAGGACATCTTCGACGAGAACATCCTGCGCCAGAAGGTCGAGGGTGCGCTCGACCACAAGAATCACCTGCTGGTGAAGATCTTCAACCGACGCGCGATCTCGGTCGACGAGGTCGTCGAGGACTTGCTTTCGTATGCCGACCGGCTGCGGCCGATGGTCGCCGACACCGGGCTTCTGCTGAACGATGCGCTGGATGCGGGCGATGTCGTCGTCTTCGAGGGTGGCCAGGCCACGATGCTCGACGTCGACCACGGCACGTACCCATTCGTCACGTCATCGTCCGCCACCGCGGGCGGCGCGGCTACGGGTTCGGGCGTCGGCCCGAACCGTCTCGACCGCATCGTGGGGATCGTCAAGGCGTACACGACGCGCGTCGGCTCCGGACCTTTCACTACCGAGCTGTTCGGCGACGAGGGCGACTGGCTACGCTCGCGCGGGTTCGAGTTCGGCACGACCACGGGCCGCCCGCGTCGCGTCGGCTGGTACGACGCCCCGATCACCCGATACGCCACGCGCATCAACGGCATCACCGACCTCGTGCTGACGAAGCTCGACATCCTCACCGGACTCGAGCAGGTTCCCGTCTGTGTCGCCTATGACGTGGATGGCGAGCGATTCGACGAGGTGCCGATCAACCAGTCGGACTTCCACCACGCGACGCCGATCCTCGAGTACTTCCCGGGTTGGTCGGAAGACATCTCGAAGGCGCGGACGTTCGAGGAGCTTCCGGTCGCGGCGCGCGACTACGTGCTCGCCCTTGAAGGCATGAGTGGCACACGCATCTCGGTGATCGGTGTCGGGCCCGCGCGCGACCAGGTCATCGTGCGACACGACCTCGTGGACTGACATGCGGTTCTGGGTCGGGGGATACTCCTCCGACATGGACGGCACCGCCGAGGGTATCGGCCTGCTGACCGCCGGTGAGGATGGCTCGCCCTTCGCATCCGGCCCGCTCTCGTTTCGCGGGGCGGTGCGTCCGGAGCTGGCGTCGCCGTCGTGGCTCGCGGCACACCCCCGCCTGGACGTCGTCTACGCGGCGCTCGAGGGCGAAGGGTGCGTGGCCGCGCTCGCGCGCACGGGCGACACGTCGTTCAGTGCGTTGGGCTCGTCGGTTGAGGCGGGCGAAGCGGTGTGCCATGTCGCGGTCAGCCCCGCCGGGGACTATCTGCTCGCGAGCTGCTGGGGCGGCGACGGCCGGGTCGTACGGATCGCCCTCGATGGCAGCGGACGCCCGACCGGACGTGCCGTTGCGCAGGCGGCGCGGGACCCGTATGGCACGCACGGCGGTGTGGACCCGCGCGATATGCCCCACGAGGATGTTGACGACGAACCCGAAGATCCGCGGGTGGCAGCGGAACGCCGCGAAGAGCGGATGTCGCGGGCACCCGCCGACCGGGATGCCGCTCGGCGCGAGGCCGCGATCGGTCTCGCCGACGCCGCGGCCGCGCTCCGAGCGGCCGCCGGCGCTGAGTTCGCTCATCTGATCCCGGACCACGACCGACCGACCGAGCCGGACGTGCGCGGTGGGACGCTGCTGGCGCGGGCGGTCGATGTCGATGCGCCCCAGCGCACCTCGCGCGCCCATGCCGCGGCGTTCCTGCCCGACGGGCGGGCGCTGACGACGGACCTCGGCTTCGACCTCGTGCGGATCTGGCGCACGGTCGGGGGTCGGATGCTGCCCGATCACGACGTCACCCTGCCGCGCGGCTCGGGGCCGCGGCACCTGGTCGTGCACCCGAGCGGATTCGTCTACGTGCTGACGGAGCACTCGGCCGAGGTCTTCGTGCTCGGCGCCGACCGGGCAGGGCAGTGGACCGTCCGCGGCAGCGTCCCGGCCGCGGCGCTTACGCTCCCGGATGACGCGGGCGCGGAACTCGCGACATCCCACGATCGTGCGTTCCTGTATGCCGGACTGCGGGGGAGTGACACGATCGCCGTGCTGCGCGTCGTGGGCGATGGCAGCAGCCTCGAGCCGGTGGCGCTCGCCGAGTCGGGCGTGACCTGGCCCCGGCATCACCTGGTCGTGCGCGACACCCTGCTGGTTGCCGGGCAGCGTTCGAACGATGTCGTGTCGTTGTCGCTCGACATCCGCACCGGTGTGCCCAGCCGGGTGCGCCAGCGCACGAGCGTCCCGTCGCCGACCCGCATCCTGCGCGCCCGCGACTGACGCCGCCGCCACTCACCGAAACACCACTTGCGTGGCGAAACCCCACCCGTCACGGGGTTTCTCGTCGCGTGAGGGGTGTTTCGGTGAGCCGGGCGGGCAGTCGGGTGGCCGGGTGGCCGGGTGGCCGGGCGTCCCGGTGTCAGACCTTGGCGTCTTGGCGTGGCACCCACACCTGTTTGATGATCAACAGGATCGATGCCGATACGGGAATCGCAACGAGCGCGCCGATCAGCCCGAGCAGTGTGCCACCCACGAGCGCCCCGATCACGACGAGCGCCCCGGGGATCTCGATCGTCCGGTTCATGACCCGGGGCGTCAGCACGTAGGCCTCGATCTGGATGTACAGCAGGTAGAAGACCGCGAACAGCAGAGCGAGGAGGGGGTCCGAGAATAGCGCGATGACACTCGCGATGATCCAGTAGAGCACCGGACCGATGAGCGGGATCAGGGTGATCAGGAACGCGATCACCGCCATCAGCGCGGGGAAGGGAAGCCCGAGCACGATGTGCAGAATGAAGGCGAAGATCGAGTTGGCGGTGGCCAGAATGACCATTCCGATCAGGTATCCGCCGATCGATCCGGTGATTTGCTCGGTCATCGATGCGAGCCCCACGCGGTTGCGGGCCGGGGCGAGTCGGTAGAAGGCCTGCTTGATCGCGGGCATCGAGGCGATGAAGTACAGGGTCAGCACGAGGGTGATGAACCCGCCCGAGATGGCCGAAACGATGTTGATGCCGAGCTGCACGGCACCGCCACCGATCGCGGCGATGTTGCCGGGGTCGGTAATGAAGGTCTCGAGGTTGTTGAGGAGGTCAGGAACGGCGGCGCCGAACATGCCTTGCAGGTATGCGAACCAATCCGACTGCTCGGCCGAATTAATCAGGCTCGGGATGTCGCGCACGAACTGCGAAATCTGCGCGATCACCGTGGGGAGGATGATCCACAGCACTCCGGCGAGCAAGAGTGCGACGGCCAGGAACACGATCGCGATGGCCCAGCCGCGCTTGACGCCGCGGCGCATCAACCAGTCGACGGCCGGCTCGAGCCCGAGCGCGGCGAAGAGCGCCAGCACGATGTAGATGATGACGGTCGCCAGATTGCTGATCGCCAGCCCCAGCAGGAGGGCGGCTAGTCCGCCCAGGGTGAGGGTGAAACCGACGGCGAACGGCTGGTCGATTCTTGCCCAGAATGCGCGTGCGCCCGAGACGGGAGCTGCGGATGCCGGGGGCACGGGGGCGGTCGGGGGCTTACGCATGGTCACACCTTAGTGGCGGGCGGTGTCGCGGCCAGCGACGCGGCATGACCGCCCGGTAGCCTCATGGGGAAGGAGGGCCCCGTGACCCACGAAAGCGACCCGCGCAACGAGCTGTTGCGACTGCGTGCGAGCATCGACAACATCGATGCCGCGCTCGTCTACATGTTGGCCGAGCGCTTCCGCTGCACCAAGCAAGTCGGTGTGTTGAAGGCGACCCACGAGATGCCGGCGTCTGACCCGACGCGCGAGATCGAACAGGTGGCCCGTCTGCGGCGCCTCGCGCTCGATGCGGACCTCGACCCCGCCTTCGCCGAGAAGTGGTTCAACTTCGTCGTCGCCGAGGTCATCCACCACCACGAGCAGGCGGCCAACGGGCGCTGACACGGCCGCCTCGGTCTAGCATTCACATGCGCTGCAGAATCCGCGCGTTCTCGTACGGCCTCTCGCCGAAGATGCGGATGTCGCCGCTCGTGGCGAAGTTCTGCGCGGTGAGCATCGACATCACGGTGGTCTTTCCGGCACCGTTGCGTCCGAGCAATCCGTAGATCACGTCCTTCTCGATCGTGAACGACGCATCGTCCACCGCGAGGGTGTCACGGTATCGCTTGGTGAGGTTCTGCACCTCGATCACGGGGTTCATGGCATGGTCCTTTCGGAAGGAACGGGAGTGGTGTCGCTGGCGCGCTCACGGATGAGCGCGATGAGGTCATCGGGGCCGAGTCCGAGCCTCTGGGCCTCGGCGAGCAGCGGGTCAAGGTAACGATCCGAGAACGCTCCACGCCGGACCGCGAGCACCCGATCGCGGGCGCCCGCGGCGACGAACATGCCGATGCCGCGTCGCTTGTAGAGCACGCCCTGGTCGACGAGCATCGAAACTCCTTTCGCCGCGGTCGCGGGGTTGATTCGGTAGAAAGCAGCGAGCTCGTTTGTAGACGGGGCCTGGGATTCTTCGGCGAGGCTGCCGTCGACGATCTGGTCCTCGATGCTCTCGGCGATCTGCAGGAACAAAGCCCGGCCCTCTTCGATCACACGTTCCTCCGCCCAGTGGACTGGTTAAATACATAAGTAAGTAACCATAGAACCCAAAGTCTGTCAAGAGACGGCCGAATTCAACCGTTTCGCGGCCGCTCGGACTTGCCCCATGTGCCCATGTCTGATGGTCTGGAACCAGAGGCCACACGGCCTTCACGACCAGTCCGCGCTCGTTAGACCCCAACCCGATGGGTGTGTCAGCGAAGCGTACGGTCGGCGATCTGGGCGGTAGACCCGATGTCAACCGCCGGTGTCGCGAGAGTCCCGAACGGGATTCCCGCAGGCCGAGGATCGCCCACCCGGGCGTGACCGATGCGATCCCGTGAGCGCTGGGACCGCCGAGGTGGTACCACCGTGTCAACTGCGCATGCGATTGAGGCCCAAGGCCTCTACAAAGTTTTCGGCCGCAACCCCAAGCAGGCGGTCAAGCGGCTCGCCGCCGGCGCGAGCCAAGCAGCGGTCTCAGGCCTCGGAACCGCCGCGGTGATCGACGCCAGCTTCACGGTCGATCAGGGTGAGATCTTCGTCATCATGGGTCTCTCTGGCTCCGGCAAGTCCACGATCATCCGCATGCTCAACGGCCTGCACGACACGACCGCGGGGAAGATCACCGTGCAGGGTGAGGTCATCACCGACATTCCCGCGGCGAAGCTGCGAGACATCCGGCGCGATCGCGTGTCGATGGTCTTCCAGCACTTCGCTCTGTTGCCGCACCGGACGGTGGCCGACAACGTCGCGTACCCGCTCGAGCTGCGAGGCGTCGCGAAGGCCGAACGCCTGGCGAAAGCCGACGAGATCCTGTCGCTGGTCGGTCTCGAGGGGTGGGGTGACAAACTGCCGTCGGCCCTCTCGGGTGGCATGCAGCAGCGCGTCGGCATTGCACGCGCGCTCGCCGCAGACACGGACATCCTGCTCATGGACGAGGCCTTCAGCGCGCTCGACCCGCTCATCCGGCGCGAAATGCAGGAGCAGTTGCTCCAGCTGCAACAGAAGCTGAAGAAGACCATCGTCTTCATCACCCACGACCTCAACGAGGCCATGTTTCTCGGCGACCGCATCGCGGTCATGCGCGAGGGTCGCATCGTGCAGATCGGCACGCCCGAAGACATCCTGACCGACCCGGCGAACGACTACGTCGAGCAGTTCGTGCAGGACGTCGACCGCACCCGCGTGCTCACTGCGGCCAACGTCATGGAGCCGGCACTTCCCGTCGTGGGTGAGACCGCGGGTCCCCGCACCGCACTCAAACAGATGCGCGACGCATACATGTCTGCGGCGTACGTGGTCGATCGCGAGCGCCGCCTTGTCGGCATCGTGAGTGACCACGACGCGCTGAAGCTCGTGCGCAAGAACGCGACCTCCCTGTCGTCGGTGCTCGGCCCCGCACCGCAGAGCGTGCGCGACGACGAGGTGCTGATGAACCTGTTCGTGCCCGCCGTCGAATCTCGACTGCCGCTCGCGGTGACGGATGCCGCGGGCCGCCTCGTCGGCGTGATTCCCCGGGTCACCCTGCTCGCCGCGCTGACGCCCGGAACGCCCGCCACCGGTGAGATCGAGATCGTCGAGCAGCCGGTTCCGACGACCGTGATCGATCAGGTGCTTGCCCAGACCACGGGCATGGCCGACGCCGAGGGGGTGCGCTGATGGATGGTTTTCGCATTCCGCTCGGTCTGTGGATCGACACCGGGGTCGACTGGATCAGGGACAACCTCGAATGGCTGCTCGACACCATCGCGTTCGTGGCGCGGTGGCTCGTAGACTCGCTCACCGACGTGCTGGTGATCACGCCGATCCCCGTCGTCATCATCATCTTCGCGTTGATCGGATGGCTGGTGCGCTCGTGGCAGCTCGCACTCGGCACAGCAATCTCGTTCACACTTATCGTCGGGATGGACCAGTGGGAGTCGTCGATGCAGACGCTGGCGCTGGTGTTGATCGCGGCTCTGGTTGCGCTCGTGATCGCGATTCCCCTCGGGATCTGGTCGGCACGAAACGACACGGTGCGTGCGATCCTCAAGCCCGTACTGGACTTCATGCAGACGATGCCAGCCTTCGTCTACCTGATCCCGGCGATCACCTTCTTCAGCATCGGGGTCGTCCCCGGAGTAGTGGCCACCGTGATCTTCGCGTTGCCCCCGGGGGTGCGGCTCACCGAGCTGGGCATCCGCGGTGTGGACTCCGAGACGGTCGAAGCCGGGCACGCTTTCGGTGCGAAGCCGGGCCAGATCCTGCGCGGCATCCAGTTGCCGTTGGCTGTGCCCACCATCATGGCGGGCGTCAATCAGGTGATCATGCTCGCCCTCTCGATGGCCGTTGTCGCCGGAATCGCCGGGGCTCCGGGGCTCGGGCAAGAGGTCGTTCAGTCCATCTCGACCGTTGACCTCGCACAGGGCGTCGAAGCGGGCCTGGGCGTTGTCATCCTCGCCGTGTTCCTCGACCGCGTCACGGCGTCGCTCGGAAATCCCGGCGCATACCGCTCCTCACTGGCCGCGACCATCTCAGGCCGGCGCGGCGGTACTGGTGGCGGGGGCGGCGGCGGAAGTCGTCGAGGGGGCGGCGGCGGAAGTCGTCGAGGTTCGACCGCGATCGCAGCCGAAGAGGCGGAGCGCAGCGCGGCATCACCCCACCGGGCGCCGATCCACTAAAGACCACAACTGAAGACCCATACGAAACGCACGAAGAGATACACAACGAAGGGAATCACGATGAAGAATCGCAGAATCACAGCACTACTGGCCACCGGCGCGGTAGCCACCCTCGCACTCGCGGGTTGCAGCGGCGAGGCGGGCGACAACGGCAACGGCGACGTGGGTTCGGACGAGATGGGGACCATCACGCTCGGATTCCTGCCCTCGTGGACGGATGGCCTCAGCACCGCATACCTGCTCGAGAACCAGCTCGAGAAGCTCGGCTACACCGTCGAGATGCAGGAACTCACCGAGCCCGGCCCGCTCTACGCCGGTCTTGCCCAGGGTGACGTCGACATGTACCCCTCGGCCTGGCCCGAGCTGACGCACGCGAGCTTCATGGAAGAGTACGGCGACGACATCGAAGACGTCGGAACCTACTACGACAGCGCCGTGCTCACGATCGCGGTGCCCGACTACGTCGACATCACCTCGCTCGACGAGCTGGCCGCCAACGCCGACATGTTCGGTGGCGAGATCTACGGCATCGAGCCCGGGGCGGGCCTCACCGGCGTTGCGCAGGACTCGATGATCCCCGCTTACGAACTCGAGGACACCTACGAGCTCGTCACGTCATCGACCGCGGCGATGCTCACGCAGCTGGACAACGCGATCGCGGCAGAAGAGAACATCGTCGTCACGTCGTGGCGCCCGTTCTGGGCCAACGACGCCTACAACCTGCGCGATCTCGAGGACCCGCTCGGCGCCATGGGCGATCCCGAGGGCCTGCACTTCTTGGGCACCAGCGACTTCTCCGAGCGCTTCCCCGAGGCCGCCGAGCTGATCGCCGGCATCCAGCTGGATGACGCCGAGTATGCCGCTCTCGAGGACATGGTTGTGAACGAGTACGAAGAGGGTCAGGAAGCCGAGGCCGTCGAGGCATGGCTCGCCGAGTACCCCGACGCGTTCGACACGATCATCACCGACTGATCTCGCCGCGTCACCTGAGCGGGTCCTGGCTTCGGCCGGGGCCCGCTTTCGTGGTGAGAGCCATCGCCCGAGGCAGGAGATCCTTCCCACACAGGACGATTCCGCGGCAACCGTCCTGTTCTGGGCAGGTCTCCTGTTCTGGGGTGATGGAGCTTTAGAAGCGAGCGGAGAAAGCACCGTCGGTGTTGATCAACTGGCCCGAGGCCCAGCGCCCCTCGCGGCTCACGAGGAACGACACGATGGCCGCGATGTCGGCCGGCGTGCCGAGTCGGCCCAGCGGATGGTGGGCGGTCAGGCTTTCGCGGAGCGCGTCATCCATCCATCCCGTGTCGATGGGGCCCGGATTCACCACGTTGGCCGAGATGCCGAGGGGCCCCAGTTCCCGGGCGGCGGAGATGACGATTCGGTCGAGCGCGCCCTTCGACGCACCGTATGGCAGGTTGCCGGTCGTGTGGTCGCTCGTGAAGGCAACGATCGTCCCGCCATCGGCCGGGATCTGCCGCGCGAACTCCGCGATGAGCAGAAGCGAGGCACGGGCGTTCACGGCGACGTGTCGATCGAAACTCTCGGCTGTGGTGTCGAGGATCCCCGACTCGACATCGTGGGCGTGGCTGAGCACCAGCGCATCGACGCTTCCGTGGTCTGCGACGACGCGTTGGACGAGGGATGTCGGCCCTTCAACCGTGGCGAGATCGCAGGGATAGTCGCCGGTCTCGAGGTCGCTCGTCAACACCTCCCAGCCGTCCGCGACGAGGCGCGGAACCACGCCGGCGGCGATGCTGTTGGCGCGTGCGGCACCGGTGACGAGAGCGCGCGGCATCAGCTCGAGAGCACCACGGCGGTGCCGTACGCGACGACCTCTTGGAAGTTCTGGTCGAGTTCGTTCGAGTCGTACCGCATGGCGACGACGGCATTCGCGCCTTGCGCCTGGGCCGCCTCGACGAGGCGTGCCACCGCCTCGGCCCGGGTCTGCTCGAGCTGCAGGGTCAGGCCTTTTAGCTCACCGCCGCCGAGCGCCTTGAAGCCGGCGCCGATCTGGGCGCCGATGTTGCGGGCACGGACGGTCAGGCCGCTGACCTCGCCGATGACCGATGTGATCGTTTTGCCGGGGACGTCGTTCATGGTGGTGACAAGCATGGGGATCTCCTGACCTGCGCGGAAGGGACGGATGCCTTGATCAAGCTAGCGTGCGGGAGCCGAGTGGGGAAGATGCAAGCTGCGTGATCGCGTGGGCGCGGGCGATGACCCGATCCCGCCGTTCTTCGCCTATTGTCGGCGCCGCGGGCGAGGATGGAGGCATGCCTGCCGCCCATCGCCCCGGTTTGCGGGTCACTTCGGGGCTGACGATTCCCGAGTCCGAGCTGTCCTGGCGGTTCTCGCGATCGTCGGGCCCCGGCGGGCAGGGCGTGAACACCGCGGACTCTCGCGTGGAACTCGTGTGGGATGCCGAGGGTTCGGCAGCGCTTTCGGCGGTGCAACGCGAGCGGCTGCTCGAGCGCCTCGACGGGCGTCTCGTGGGCGGAGTGCTGACGGTTGCGGCATCCGAACACCGTGCACAAATACGCAATCGTGACGCGGCGCGCGAGCGGCTCGTGGCGATCGTGGCCGACGCGGTGCGACCACCCGCGCCGTCGCGGCGAGTGACGAAGCCCAGCCGAGGCTCGAAAGAGCGGCGCCTCACCGCGAAGAAGCAGCGTACGACCACCAAGCAATTGAGACGCCGACCCCTCGATTGACGCGGGCGACTGGGGTCAGTGCTCGCCCTTGATAACGAAGTACGAGCCGCGGATGGTTCCCGCCAGTTTGGACTTCTGCCGTGCGAATGTGAAGCGCGCGGCCAGCTCCTCGGGGACATCCATTCCGTCGGAGAGCTTGAAGCCGACGGCTCGCTTTCCGCCCTCTTCGAGCGTGTACATGACGTTGATCGAGAGGCCACTTTGGTAGAACACGTAGGCGAAGCGGATGCCTCCGGCCTCGAATTCCGTCGCTTCGAGCGGCGGCGAGGCGATGACGAGGTCGCGCTCGTCTTTCAGGATGCCGTGCGCCCAGTCTATGGTTTCGGCAGCATCGCTGGCGGGGTCGACCGTGAACACGTGCTCGTACTTGTTCGCGAAGTAGCGCGCCTCGTTCGCGCGGAGCCCCGCGAGTGCCGCGACGACGGGGGAGGACTCGAGGCCGATGGTCGATACCTCGGCGAAGTCGACGATGTAGGACATGGGCATTCCTTTGCGTGACGTGCTGCGGGAGGGCCGATCGCTCAAATGTAGTGACCGAGCGCGCGTTGCGTTTCTCGAAAATTGGTCAATGAGTCCGCGGTACGGCGGTCAACGATCGGGGAAGTCGCCCTCATAGTCCTGCCACGTACCGGCGAGGTGCTGCATGGCCCAGAGTTGTCTCTCCTTCGAGACGTCGTCCTTGCCTGCGAAGTTCATCACGATGTAGTTCGACACGAACCCGTCTTCGATCGACGACGCGCACTCGGCGGCTTCGTCGCGCGAGCCGAATCGCAGATAGGTGGCCTCGGCCGTGTCGTAGGCCTCGACGCACGGCACTGCCGATGTGCACACGACGGCGGTGACCTCGGAGACATCCGTCGTCGGGTCGTCCGCGTCGGGTTCGCTGCTCATCACATCGCGCAATGTCAGCGTCCACTGAGAATCGAAGATGAGACGCCCAAACCACAGGCCGCCCACGATGACTGCCACGATTGCCGCGGCGCCGATAATCGTCGTCACCCATCGTCGGGTGGTCATCAGATGCCCAGGACGAGTCGGATGCCATCGCCGATCCTGGCGAGCACGTAGCGGGGCAGGTGGCCGGTCGGATACGCCTCGAGGAACTCCCGGCTCACCGGACCGACCTGCGAGACGACCGCGACCGAGTCCCGATCGAGACCCGACGCGTCGATCGGGACCAGCACATTTCCCGGGAACGCCTCGAGTGCGACGTTGGATGTGAGTGGCACGACGAGAACAGTCGCGATGTCGCTTGCGAGAAGCCAGTCCTCTTGCATGACGATCGCGGGACGTCGCTTCGCGGGTTCGGAGCCGCGGGGCGAGCCGAAATCCACCCATACGACATCGCCGTGCGCAATCACCACTCCGTACCCTCGAGCATCGCGCGCTCCGACTCGCGAAAGAAGGAATCGCCCGCGGACGGCTGTCCGACACGGGCGATGACGGTGTTAGCCAGGGCGGTCAGCTCGGCTTCACCCTCGAGCTCCGCGGCCAGGCGTCTACCGGCGAGCCGGTAGAACTCCGACCGGTTCATGCCGTGACGAGCCGCCAGCCGCTCGAAGCGCTCGAACTCGCCGTCGGGGATCGAGATCGCGGTCTTCATCGAGCGAGTATAACTCGTTATACCTGTGCGCACCGAATCGGAATCAAGCGCGCGCTGCATAGGATGCTCACCGTGCTTGCCTACGACGATCCGCTCCCGTCGCGGCCCAGACGCATCATCGTGGCGGGAGTATCCGGCACGGGCAAGACCACGGTTGCCGCTCGAATCGCCGCGCTCGCCGATGCCCCGCACACCGAGATCGACGCGCTCTACCACGGCCCGAACTGGACTCCACGGGCAGATTTCCTCGACGACGTGCGGAACTTCACGGCCGACGACGCATGGACCACCGAGTGGCAGTACTCGAGCGCCCGCTCACTGCTGGCCGAGCGAGCCGACCTGCTGGTGTGGCTCGACCTACCCTTTCTGACGGTGACGTTGCCCCGAGTCATCCGACGTACGTTCCGGCGGCGCCTCGGACGGGAAGTGCTCTGGAACGGCAACATCGAACCGCCCCTGCGCACCTTCTTTATCGATCGTGAGCACATCGTTCGCTGGGCGATCTCGACGAGAAACAAGTACCGCGAGCGGGTTCCGCGGCTCGAACAGGAGTATTCGCATCTTCGGATCGTGCGCGTGAAGACCCCGCGTGAGGTCGAGCTCTGGCTCGCTGGTCCGCTGGTCGAGTCGGTTGGCTAGCGGTCAGCTAGTGTCCTGCGCCGTTAGTTCGTTGTAGTAGTCGTCCGAGGGATTCGAGGATCTGGTTGGCCGTCTTGGTCCAAATGAATGGCTTGGGGTTCTCGTTCCATGCCGTGATCCACGCTCGGAGGTCCTTCTCGAGGGCCTGGACGCTGCGGTGATCGGAGCGCTGGAGAAGATCACGGGTGACTTCGGCGAAGAGTCGTTCGACCTGGTTGATCCACGAGGAGTACGTGGGCGTGAAGTGCATGTGGAACCGAGGATGCTTCTCCAGCCAGGTCTTCACTGTGGGGTGCTTGTGGGTGGCGTAGTTGTCGCAGACCACGTGGATGTCCAGGTGCTCAGGCACGTTCTGATCGATCTTGGCCAGGAACTTCTTGAACTCCGTCGCCCGATGGCGGCGGTGCGTGGACGCGATCACGGTGCCGTCCTCAACGTTCATCGCAGCGAACAGGCTCGTCGTGCCGTGTCGGAAGTAGTCGTGGGTGCGCTTCTCTGGCATTCCAGGCATCATCGGGAAAGCGGGCTGCGATCTGGACAACGCCTGAACCTGGGACTTCTCGTCCACGGATAGGACGACGGCGCACTCAGGGGGGTCGAGGTAGAGGCCCACGATGTCGTAGACCTTCTCCACGAACAACGGGTCGTTGGAGAGTTTGAACCCGTCCGTGCGATGGGGCTTGAGGCCGAACGCCTTCCAGACCCGACCGATCGTGGACTTCGACAATCCGGTGCGTTCGGCCATCTTCGACCGCGACCAGTGCGTCGCGTTCGCGGGGGTGGATTCCAACGTCGCTACGACGACGTCCTCGACCTGCTCGGCGGTCACCGTCGCCGGTCGGCCAGGCCGCGGATCATCAACGAGCCCGTCCAGGCGGTGCTCAAAGAACCGGGACCGCCACTTCCCGACCGTGGGACGGCTGACCCCGAGCCGCTCGGCCACCACCGTGTTCGCGTCCCCCGTCGCGCACTCCAACACGATCCGCGAACGCAACGCCAGAGCCTGCGACGACTTACGCCGCCGAGCCCACCGGACAAGCTGCTCACGCTCATCATCCGTGAGAACCAGATCAACCTTCGGACGACCCATTCGTGCCATACCCAAATTCTAAAACATAGACAACGAATTACTGGCGCCCGACACTAGGGGCCAGCTACGTGCTGATGCCCAAGGTGGAGGCCCGCGGCCCACCGCGGAAGACTTCGGATGTCTGAGGCGTACTCGTAGACGGCCTGCGGCGCGGCGGCGGCGACCCGACTGACTGATGGCTTCGCATTGTCCCAGCCCGTCACCATGCCCCGACAGCGGCGCGCTACAGATCAGCGTCGCTGGTCGTTCCGGTGAGATCCCACCCTCGCACGCGGTGGATGGTCGCGGCCTTCGGGTACTCCCCGTCCGCCGGACCTATCTCGAACAGGTCGATCATGAGGAACAGCGGATAGCTCGGGGCCTGAGGCATCCGTCGCACAACGACTCCCTCGCAACCGATGATCGTTTCGTGGTCATTCCAGATCACGGTCCAGGTATGTGGCTGGCTGGCGTCGAGGGGCACGGCGATCTCGGCCATGTCGGTGACCAGGCGCGGATCGTGGTGCGCCTTGATGCCAGACCGGACGGTCGTTTCCACGCCGATCGCGTCGGCATCGATCTCGAAGATGCACATCTCTCCGGAGTCCTCCGGCGACAGGTGCTCGCTCCCCACCAGCCACGCCGCGAGCATGCAGCCCCGGTCTCGACTCGCCGCAACCGTCACATCGACACGGCCTCGCGACGGTGCGAACAACAGACGCAGAGGCGTCTCGGTACGAACGAAAAGGTCATCATCGCGGTGACGATGAGTCCCGACGGCGGATCCGACGGGCCCCGAGTAGGTGCCCGTCTGCAGGTTGGAGACCCGCAAAGGTGCGTCTTCGGGGCGCCAATCGAGCTGGCCTGCCTCGATCCTCAACTCAAGTGCGCCGGGAGTCGCGCTGAACCGGGCTTCCGAGCGGTCGGGCGTCGTCCAGTGCGGCAGGTAGTGCGGCACCCACCAGCGCGCGGACGGTCCGTCAGCGAAGTACTCGTCGAGGTCCGCGGGGCGGTCGGGTGGCGCTGGGAGTCGTACGCCGGACGAGAGCCGATTGAGCTCGGCAGTCAGCTCCTCAAGGCGACCGTCGCCGACGACGGCGCTGAGCGGTTCGCCGAAATAGTGCTGCCAGAGCTCGTTGACCTGTTCGGCCGTGACGCGACCGTACTGAGCCAGGATGTCTGCCAGCGGCCGGGCCTCGATGTCGTACTCGTCGGCGGGAGTGCCACCGGGCCTGCCTGGTTCGAGGCCGTAGGGGTCGAGCTCGGTCAACAGGGCGAGAACCTGCGCGACCAGTTCGGTGGAGGGTACCCGCGGCGCGGTCATGCGTGCGGGCGCGGCCGCGTGACTCGGCCCGGCGCCGAGGTAGCGCCGCGTGCGGGGACGGGCCGCGAGCCCGACGCCGGGGGTGATTCCGGGGAGGCGGTGGGCTCGGACGAACCCGGGCTGTGTGCTCCGGGTTCTGATGCGCGAGCTGGAGATTAATTCGCTGCGTCATCGGATGGCGATTGTTAGCCAGGATACTTTTATTTTTAATACTTCAGTGCGGGAGAATGTTAGTTATGGCGTAGAGAATGCTAGCGATGACGATATTTATGAAGCGATGCGGATGGCGAATGCGCTGGAGTTTGTGGTTGATTTGCCACACGGGTTTGAGACGGTGTTAGGCGATCGGGGTGTGCGATTGTCGCAGGGGCAAAGGCAAAGGATTGCATTTCCCTTGCGCTCACTCGGACAAATCTGAGATTCTGATACTAGATGAAGCCACCAGTGCATTAGATTCGGTCACAGAGAACCTGATTCAAGAGTCGCTAGAGAAACTATCTAAAGGGCGGACGGTGATTGCGATTGCTCACCGCTTATCGACCATTGCCAGCGCAGATAAGGTCATAGTTTTAGAACAGGGGAAAGTTGTTGAGCAGGGGTCTTACCAGTCGTTGATTGAAGCACAGGGAAGCCTTTGGGAATATCATCAGATGCAATACGCGTAAAGCATGAGTACGACTGCTGATATGCGTACGAAAAATGATGAATTTTCTATGCGCGCAACTGAACGAATTGCGGTTGTTCTATACAGTTAACGACTGACCAACATGTTAGAGATTGTCCATCCATGCTAAAAACCATGAAAAAAGAACTTAAAGCTTTAAATGGCTATCTGACTGCTGGACAAAGAAGCCTGCCAGACTTTTTCATTGCAGGCGCACAGAAAGGAGGAACAACGTCTCTCTATGCCTACTTAGCTCAGCATCCAAACATCTTGGCAGCTTCAAAGAAAGAGGTACGCTTCTTTAAAGCTGCCAACGTACGTAAAAAGGGCTTCGATGGTATAAAAGTCACTTTCCTACCATCTGGGAGAAAGCAGCTAAAAATGCGATAACCGGCGAAGCAACTCCTCTTATGTATTCTTTGCATGCACCTAGGTTGATAAGTCAGTTGATGCCTGATATAAAGCTAATTTTTTTGTTGAGAGATCCAGTGGATTGCGCTTTTTCTCACTATAAACATAATATTAAACGTGAGGGTAGAGAAGAACTATCATTCAGCGAAGCAATTAGGAAAGAACTGTCTATGGTTTCAAAGGAAACTGAAAAGTCAAGATTGAATGAGTGGTACGATGACAGAAATAAAAGACTATATTCATATATATACCGAGGGCTTTATGCCGAACATTTAAGCAGGTGGTACAAGTACTTTGAAAAGAAGCAAATTCTTGTGCAAGAGAGCGAACTCTTTTACAAAAATCCTTATTTGTGCCTTGATCAAATAACTAATTTTCTAGAATTGAAGAGATATAGCTTTAATTGTGAAAAGCAGCATAACTCTGGAGAATACTCTGATAGGATAGGCGACTCAGATATGAAATTTTTACAAAAACATTTTTATCACGAAAACGAAAAACTATTCAACTTATTAGGCAGAAGATTATGGAACACGCCACTTGATGTTTCACGGTAGCTAAGTTCTTCTACTTTATAAGCCAGTCTCAATTTGTTTCATGCTGTCAAACAGTACAACAACAAATGATAGGGCTATCAACAGCACGTTTTTGTTTTTAGGAAAGAAAATGGCAAAGAAAAGCAGAAAAGAAAGAGTGTTCAAGTCTGTCTACACAAGCTTGTTTGGAGATCATAGAAGAAAACTGAATGACTTCTCTAATATCTCATCTGATTTAAGAGCAGAAAAGGTGTCTTCTCCTGTCATGCAGTTTTATTCATCAAATGACAACATTGGAAACTATTTGCCAGTTTTGGGCATCCAAGAAATGCTTGAACTACCTACTGATACCTGGTGCATCCACGATAGAAACATAGATTTCGACTTCGTGAACAAAGAATACAAGTGTGTTGTTATAGGGGGTGCCGGTTTACTACATGAGTGCTTTGAAAACTTTTGGAAAAACTTACTAAACGAATGTAGGTTGCCGATGATAGTGTGGGGAGTAGGAGTTTTGCTTACCTGATTCATCGGGTGTCAGAACCGATTTAAGGGCGAGCACAGAAAACTCAGGCGCTAGCAGGGAGATCATATCTAAAGCTGCGACTAGATTTGATCTAATCAACGTTAGAGATAATTTGACAGCCAACTACTACAATTTTAGAGATGCTAACGTTAGTGCCTGTCCGACAATTGCGTACGTAGAAAAGTACAAGAAATCAGTTCAAAAAAAGTCGAAACAAGTGCTATTTAGTTCACACAAAGAGCTTGTGGATATAAAGGAGCAGGTTAAAATTTCTGAAAACGTTTCTTCATCAGCTTCAAAGTTTTCTTACACAGATAATATTCAGAAATATTATGAGAGTTTAGACGACATACTTTGCAAGTATTATTGCTCCAGCCAACTAGTTTGTAACAACTAGACTACACGGCGCTATTATTTCATACGGGCTAGGTATTCCTTACATCGCGATTCCTAGAGATCAGAAATTAAGAGAATTTTATGATATTTACTCGAACGGCGTTATTACGGAAGATGTTGAAGAGATACCAGACTTGATAAGACACACTTTAAACAACAATGTGCTAAGTAAAGAGATACAGATTCATCCTGTTCGAGAGTTTGGTAGACAAGCCAAAGAATGGATGATAGCTTGTACGATTGATTAATCCAATATACGAAAATCTAGTTTTAGACAGGTTAGGGGATTATGCGGATAGCGTTTGTAGTTGGGAAATTCCCAAAGCTGTCTAAGACGTTCATTCTTAGCCAGATTACGGGTTTGATTGATCGCGGTCATGAAGTAGATATCTATGCCACTCCAAGCCATGGTCAAAGCTCAAAGCTTCATGCCGATTTTGAGACGTATAGCCTTAAGGGAAAGAACGTTTTGTTTCGAAAATATTCCCAGAGTCTTGTTAAAAAGGTTGTTAAGTCGTCGCTATGTCTACTATTCTCTACATACAACAACCCGTCCAGTCGTTGCGTTTAGTTCGCTTACCCAACAATAGCCTGCAGTACAAGCTAGATGCCTGGATATATTCGCTTACACCTGCTAAGAAGAGAACCGTACGACATCATTCACTGTCACTTTGCTGAGCACAGTCGTAAGGCAATGCTGCATCAAGTCAGTTAGCTCACCCCGAGCAAAGATAGTGACTACTTTTCACGGCTATGATGTCAATGTAGTTAGCCTAAAATGTAATCCTGCTGTCTACGTAGAAATATTTACTGAGGGCGAACTCTTCACTGCAAACACCCAGTTTACCGCTAAGAAGGCGATACTTATGGGGTGCCCTGCTGAAAATATTAGGATTCTACCCGTAGGATTAGACATCTCTAGATATCCATATTCGCCGCGCCAACTACAACCTGATGAACCAATTAAACTGATTACGGTAGGTCGATTGGTTGAGAAAAAAGGAATTGAATATTCTATTCGAGCAATTTCAAAAGCTACGCAGCAGCGACCCGATCTTAAGATTGAGTACACCATCGTTGGAGAAGGTACACAGAGAGAATATCTGCAAACACTCGCTGAAGAACTTGAAGTTGCTAAGAACGTCAAATTTCTTGGTGGCATGACTCAAGAAGAAGTCAGAGCGGTATACAGCTCGTCTCACCTGTTCATGCTCTCTAGTGTGACAGCAGTGAATGGAGATATGGAAGGACAAGGGCTTGTTATCCAAGAAGCACAGTGTATGGGTTTGCCCGTCATTTCTACGCTCCATAACGGCATTCCAGATGGCATATTAGACGGCAGATCCGGATTCTTGGTGCCTGAAAAAGATGCTGATGCTTTAGCAGCCAAGTTAATTTATCTAGCTTCCAATCCAGAAACTTGGGCAGCGATGGGCCAATCTGGACATGATTTTGTAAAAAATCGATACGACATACGTAAGCTTAATGACCAGTTGATTGACTTGTATGAAGGGTTGTTGTCTGACAAAGCTTTAGATAGGGAACTAGCATATGAATAGTCGATTTGTCTCGATCATTATTCCGACCTTCAACGACTCCGAGCGGTTACAGCACTGCCTAAGCCTGCTAGAGAACCAGACTTATCCGCAGCATCTCTATGAGGCTATCGTTGCTCAGCAATAACTCCAGCGAAGATATCAAATCCGTAGTTGCTCAATTTCAGCAGGCGACCTACGCTTTTGAGCCCGAGCCCGGTTCTTACAGCGCCCGTAACAAAGCGCTCTCAGTTGCCAAAGGTGAAATTCTAGGCTTCACCGACTCCGACTGCGCGCCCGCTCTAGACTGGATTGAACAAGGCGTGAGTCAACTGCTAGCTCATCCTACTGTGGTTTTGTAGCCGGTCGAATTGATTTTTCGTTTGAAGATCCCAATAATCCTACCGCAGCCGAACTGTACGACAGCCTTCATTTTCTGCAGCAGGAAAAAGTATGTTCGAGAAGGCCACTTCGGGGCCACGGCAAACTTATTTACGACAGCTAAAATATTTAAAGCCGTAGGCAATATTGAATAGCCAGCTAAAATCGGGTGGCGATTCTGAATGGGGGGCGCGCGTCTATGCGGCTGAGTATCCTCAGATCTATGCAGACAGCGTAGTCATTACGCATCCAGCTAGAGCCGAGTTAAAAGAACTAACTCGCAAGCTTAACCGCGTTTATACAGGCAAGTTTCAAATTAGTCAGGAGGCAGCAGTACCGCTTTCACAGTTTGTCCTTCAAATTCTGAAAGACGTAAAGCCACCGGTTAGGATATTTGCTGCAAATTCTTAGCAACGGCGATATTCAAGATATCAGAAAGCGCATTCTTGTTGCTTATATATATATGTATTTGCGAGTGAGAAAAGCAATGGTTAAACTTCAGCTATATAGAACATGAAAGGATCAGAAGTTCATGGAACCTACAGAAATGAAACCGCAAATAGACAATCAGATCAGACAACAGCCTTTTGTCTCTGTGATTATTCCTGTATTTAACGATAATGAGTCTTTACGTTTGTGCCTAGCTGCGATCACCCAGCAAACCTACCCTCAAGCTCGCTACGAAGTGATCGTTGTAGATAACAACTCACAAGAAGATACTACCCAGGTGGTCGATGAATTTGAAGGAGTTGTTTTGGTAAAAGAGCCGCAGCCGGGCTCTATATCGCTCGTAATCGTGGGCTTTTATCAGCGCAAGGAAGTGCGATCGCATTTACTGATGCCGACTGCATACCAGCGCTCACCTGGCTAGAAGCAGGCGTTACAGCGTTGGTGTCCGAGCCCAATGTAGGTCTTGTCGCGGGCCATATTGATTTACTCGCCAAGCATCCGAACAGGCCTTAATCCTTACGAGCTGTACGAGCTAGTCGCGCTGGCCTTCCCTCAAGATCAGTTCTTAGCCAATGAGCAATTTGGCGTAACTGCTAACCTGTTCACATTTAAATCTGTACTGGCGGCAGTAGGAACTTTTGATGAAACCCTAAAATCTGGTGGCGACAAGCAGTGGGGTCAGCGAGTGTTTGCCGCCGGGTACCGCCAGCTTTATGCCAAAGATGCCTGCGTAGGCCATCCCGCTAGAGACAACTGGCAAGATATTCGCAAGCGTTCTGTACGCATTATCGGCGGACGCTTTGATGCTTTGAAGGCGCAAAAAACAAATGCAGAACTGCTACTAGATTTGCTTATTTTCTTAAAGCCGCCGCTGAGATTTTTTATCAAAACATGGAGAGACGACCGGCTAAAAGGACTAAACCAAAAGGTTCAGTTTACTCAAGTCATGCTGCGACTGCGAGCCGCTGCGATCCAGGAGCGATCGCGGCTTCAGTTCGGGCACGGAGTTTCTGATAGAGGCTGAAGAGATATCGGACGAATCATTGAAAGAGTGAATATAAAGCTAGGCTCAATTACCCCTATCACAGAGCGTTCACTATCGTAAAAAGTCTATTTAGACTGGCATAAAAGATGAGAATAAAAAAGATGCAGCACCCCTAGTTAGCATCTTAATTAATAACTACAACTACGCTGAGTTTTAAAGCAATCGATTGATAGTGCTTTAGCGCAAACGTACGGCAATATCGAGGTGATTGTAGTTGACGACGGATCAGTGACGGCTCAGCAGAGATCATTCGCAGCTATGACGATCGCATTGTTGCTATCTTTAAAAAGAATGGAGGTCAAGCGTCTGCCATCAATGCTGGCTTTGCTGCCAGCAAAGGAGAGTATGAGTCATTCGTTTACTTGATGCAGACGACTTGTTTCTACCTGAAAGAGTTTCATACGTAGCCGATCTCTTTCAAAACAACACCGATATTGACTGGGTATTCACGGAGTCTGCACCCCTTAATACATCGGTCATCAACGACAGCAATCTATCCGTCACTTTTCAAAAGATTCGCGCTGAAAGTATTCAGGCTCAACCGAGAGAAATCAACTTTAAGCAGGGCGTTTTGAACGGCAAAATACCCAATTTTCCACCCTCTACCTCAAACCTTTGCTTCTCTAAAAGAATACTCAAAAATAGTTCCTCTGCCTGAAGTAAAAGGCACAACCGGTTTAGCCATTTCTGATTTGTACATTCACACGTTAGCAATAGGGCTGAGCACCGGATATTGTACCAAGCAAAACTTAGGCATATATCGGCTTCATGAAGTCAATACAGACTTAACCTTTCATCAGAGGAGAAGAAGAGCTGGAGAGATTAATATAAATACTGGTTACTGGATTGAGAAAAAATTTCCCCAGTTTAGAGACATTAGTAACAAGTTCGTTTCAAAGGGGTTTGCGACCTATAAAAGCAGCCATCATTTAGGATCTCGAAAAGCGGAAGTGAGCTGCGAAGAACTCTTAGAAGCTTACTTGAGCAAAGCTTCTTCCCTCATGAAGCTAAAAATACTTTCCATGATTTTTTACTACTGGGTTAGGCTACGTTTTAACAAATTTGTATAGCGCCGTATCCCTGTCAAAGAAGAAAGTACGGTGAATGATGCGAATTTTGACAGTCAGCTAGGTGAGACAAGTGAAAGTGCCTAAAACTCTCCGGATACGCATCAAAGCAGTTTGATAAGTAAAGGGAGAAGGCAAACTAAACTCATAAGGTTCTTGTCAAGAAGAATTAGAGGCTCCTCTGAGGTTGATTGCATATGAAAATAGCTTATGTTACTGAATACGATGCTCGAAACTTAAAAGGAAAAAAGTATATGGTCAGGAACAGGCTATTATATTGCCCAGTCACTCAAAGCACAATCTCTTTCTCTAGAGTATGTGGGGCCTTTAAAGGAGCCCTTCATGGCGGGTGCTATACGGAAGGTTAAAAGACACTACTACGACTTTTTTTGCAAAAAGATTTATCGTAGGGATGCTGCTCCTATGGGGCTAAAGTCTTATGCCTCCCAAATCTCTCAAAAGATGAGTGATGAGCAGGTGGATGTGGTCTTTAGCGCAACCGCAAATTCCATTGCCTATCTAAAATGTGACCAGCCGATTGTTTTTTGGGCAGACGCAACGTTTGCCGGAATCAGCGAGTTATATCCTCACTATAGAAACCTTTGCCAAGAATCAATCGAGGATTGGGATCGCATGGAACGCTCAGCGCTAGAGATCTGTAGCCTTGCAATCTATGCCTCAGACTGGGCAGCCCAAACAGCGATCAGTGACTACGGTGCTGATCCTCGCAAAGTAAAGGTAGTACCCTTTGGCGCAAATATAAACGGAGCCTACACGTTCGAGGAAGTTAAAGACCTAGTTTCAAGCCGTCCTAATAACTGCTGTAGACTGCTTTTTATAGGCGTTGACTGGGAACGGAAGGGAGAGGTCGCGGTTCAAGTTGCCCGGCAAATGAACAGCTTAGGGCTAAAGACAGAGCTGACCATCGTGGGCTGTAAGGCCCCTATTGAAGAACCTATCCCGGACTATATTAAGCAGCTAGGCTTCATTCGTAAGTCTAGCCCAGAAGGAATTGAACAGATCAAAGAGCTTATAGCGAAGTCTCACTTTTTGATTGTACCTTCACAAGCGGAGTGCGACCAACGGAGTAGTTTTCTGCGAAGCAAATTCAATGGGCGTTCCCTGCATCTCGACAAATATTGGAGGCATTCCAACTATTATTAAAGACGATGTAAATGGTAGGCTATTCGACCGACAAGCTGACATCTCGCAATATTGCGACTACATATTCAAATTGTTCGGCGATTATTCAAGCTACAGGCAGTTAGCTCTATCTTCTTTAAAGAGTACCAATCTCGATTGAACTGGAAAGTTGCAGGAGAACGTGTCAAGCAACTGCTGCAAGAGTTATAGGTAGCTGTAATCAAAACTCCTATGAAGATTCACTTTTAATCAGACACTTTCCCGCTCACGGAACCCCACTCAACAGCGGCCTCATCAAAGCAGTCCACGGGCTCGCCGCTGGGCTTGCAAACAAAGGCGATCGCGTGATAATTCTTTCTGAAGCCTCAGCAATAGAAAACAGCGCGTTCTCTTCGCCGTCAGGATATGAGATCAGATGCTTCGCACATTCCGTTCAATCGGGGCCGTCATTCAAGCTTTCTCTAGGACTACAGACATACGTTCGTCAGCACTTGGATCCTACCGATTTAGTCGTCTTAAACGGTATCTTGCATCCTACCCTCTACTCCCTCTCACGCTTACTCAAAAAGCATCGGATTCCATACATTATCGCGCCTCATGATGTTTATCATCCAGTAATGTTTCAGAAAAAAAACGCCCACCTCAAGGTTCCTTACTGGCACCTTTTAGAAAAACGCGTATTGAATCAGGCCAAAGGCATTCAAGTGTTGAGTGAGCAAGCTAAGTGGCTAAAGCAGCGCAGGGTTAAAACGCCGATATTTACGGTGTGGAAAACGGATTTTTGTGGGATGATGTGTGTTCTGAGTCAACGCTGGACTGGCGCGATAGCGAAAATACTAAGCTCTTTTACTTTGGCCGCTTAGATGTACACCACAAAGGATTAGATTTGCTGCTGTCAGCTTTTGCTGAAGTAGCCGCCCTCATGAACGCCAGGCTTACTTTTCAAGGGCCTAATGGAGATGGGCATCAGCAGCTAAGGTTAGCTGTAAAGCAGCTAATATATCCACAACGCGACTCATCCAAACATTAACTCGCCCAACGCCGCCGGAGATATTGTATTCTTAAAGCCTGACTACAGTAACCCACCTTCGTCAATTATTGGAAACTATGACATTTTCTGTATGCCCTCACGCTTTGAAGGGTTTGGCTTAGCAGCGCTTGAGGCAATGTTGGCTGCGCGGGTGCTGCTAGTTTCTGAAGAGTCAGGCATTGCCTCTCATGTTAAGGCCAGCGGATGCGGGGTTGTGGTTGCTCCAGAAGTATCGGCTATCAAGACAGGTTTGTTAACGTTGCAGCAGCAACGCTCAAGCTGGAAGGACATGGGAATGAGCGGTCGTCGCTATGCGCTTGAACATCTAGATTGGGACAAAATTGCGGCGCGTGCACATGATCGCTACCAGCATTTAGTAAGTGGCTAGTTGTAGTCGCCTGCTAAATGCTGCCTATCTATGACAGACCATCTACTACCGGTCATCTATAAAAGTCTCGAGTGCAAAACTATGGCAAACCAGCCATTCGTGAGTATCGTTATCAATAACTACAACTACGCGCAGTTTCTATCTGAAGCGATTGATAGCGCTATAGAACAAACATATTCAAACATTGAAGTTATCGTTGTAGACGACTGCTCTACCGACTGCTCTCGTGAAATTATAGCAAGCTACAAAAATCAAATCTTACCTATCTTGCATACCACAAACGGTCAGCAGGGCAAAGCTTTTAACAGTGGCTTTGCGCAAAGTAAAGGCAACATCATCTTATTTTTAGATGCCGACGACTTTCTCCGTCCGAATGCCGTTGAACAGATCGTTAACAAATGGAAGCCCGAGATCTCAAAAGTGATCGCCAAGGTTCACTATCGACTGGAAGTCGTTGATTCAAGCAGCACATCGCGCGGGTTTTCGTACCCTCAAGGAAGTGAGCTGAGTAATGGTAACATTCGCCAGTCGATTCTTGAGGTAGGCACCTACACAGGCGTGCCCACTAGCGGTAACGCCCTCAGCCGACAGGCACTTTCACAGGTGATGCCTATCCCAGCTAGCTTCGCGACTACCGCTGACGACTATCTTTCGGTGTTGATTCCGCTGTATGGAGACGCTGTTGCCATCGAAGAGAGTCTGGGTTGCTATCGAATCCACACCAGTAATCAGTGGGCAATGACCGAAATTAGCAGCGATCGCTTCCACCGTTTCATCCGCCACGACCTACAGCGCTGCGAGCTAATCCAGCGCCGTGGCGCTCAGCTCGGCTACCAGGTGCCCGATGACTTGTACATGCGCTTTTTTGGGCGCGCCTGGTCGCGGTTAGCCTCTTTAAAGCTAGACCCCCAGCACCATCCAGTACCCGAAGATCGCGCTATTGTGTTGGCCTATCAGGGCATCCGAGCAATTTGGCGCTACTCACACTACAACTGGCAAAAGCGAGCCATCTTTAGCCTTTGGTTTCTTTGGGTGGGCACCCTGCCGCGCGCCTTAGCCGCGCCTGCTATCAACTGGCTGTTTGCCCCGCAAAGCAGACCTAAGTTCATCGGCAAAACCCTGTCAAAGTTCAAGGCCCTTGTGAGCAAAAAACATGCTGTTCCAGCGAGCGAGTCGTGAATAGGTAGTTGAAATAGGTCGTTTTAAGCTTGTTGTTTATTTTTCACGCCCCCGTCTCTGCTATGACTCAAAGCCTTCCGTTTAGGGGTTGTTTTTACTCACCCCACGCAGCACCACGCGCCCCTATGGCGACTTCTCAACCAGCAGCCGGGGGTAGAAGTAACGGTGTTTTACTTGTGTAATGAAAACCAATCGGGCGGCGATCGCGAACTCGGCAGCACCGAACCCTGGGACGTAGACTTACTCAGCGGCTATCCCCACCACTTTTAAAAACATGGACAGGCAAAACGGCCACAGCCACCACTAAGGGACTGCTCAATCCAGCTCTGGTCAATCAGCTCACCCGAAAAAACTTCGACGCTGTTTTCTTACCTAGCTTCTACACGCTCTCTTACCGGCTAACCGTACTGCTGTGCAAGCTTAGAGGCATTCCGATCATTATGCAAAACGATGCCACCGTGATTACCGACGCTGGCAAAGGCGCGGCGCGACGGCTGGCTTTAGCGGCGCTTTATCCGGCAATGTACGGCCTAGTTGATCGCTGGATTTCTAGCGGCGATCACAACGAGATTTATCTACGACACTACGGGGTTGATCCTGATATTATCGTTCGTGGCTGCTATCCGGTAGATCGCGATCGCGACGAAAAAACCATCGCCCAAAACCAGGCCGACATTCAGCAGCTCAAGCAAACGCTAAGCTGGGATGAAGATACCATTTTGTACGGCTTTGCGGGCAAGTATATCGAGCGCAAAAATCCGTTTGAATTTATTGAAGCGATCGCCCAGCTGACCAGCAAGACCCCAGAGTGCGGGGGCTGATGCTCGGCGGCGGCGTGCTAACCGACAAAATCAACCGGCGCATTGCCAAGCTAAACGGTGAAGTGATTAACGTAGGCTTTGTTAATCAGAGCCAGCTTCCGCTTTACTACGCGGCTATGGACGTATTTGTAGCAACCTCTCGTAGCGATCCGCATCCCCTGGTAATTTCTGAGGCGATGGCCGCAGGCTGCCCGCCCATTTTGAGCGATCGCTGCGGCAATTGGGGCTATCGAGATACCGTGCAGCACCGCTACAACGGCCTGGTGTATCCCTGTGGCAATCCCGATATGCTAACAGCGGCCATTTTACAGCTCACCAACGGCGATCTTCGCCACACCTACGGGCAAAGAGCCTTAGAAATCTTCTCAGGTCAGGACTTAAACTGCGAGCTGAGCGCCTTCTTGCGTTTGTTCGAGACGATCAAGTCCAACAGTACAGGTTTCAACCATACCAGCCTCAACGATACAAGCTCAACACTCTCCAGCGAGCTTGAAATCTCTCCTTAAAATT